>ONMU01000084.1 GCA_900319035.1 uncultured Bacteroidales bacterium | reverse complement strand
TAAGGAAAAAACCAATTTTTTCATTTAACACTAATACAAACAATTCTCTATGAAACTACATTTTAGAGTGTTCCGTACCATGATGCTTTCAGCCTTGCTTTTAGTGGGCATGGCTGCTGAGGCACGTGTGGTCAGCGGAACGGTAAAAGACCCGACGGGCGAGACGATTATCTCGGCCTCCGTGGTCGTGAAGGGTACCACTATCGGTACAGTGACGGACTTTGACGGTAACTATACCCTCGATGTGCCGGATGATGCTAAGGTGCTTGTTTTCTCCTACATCGGTATGCAGACCCAGGAGTTGACCATCACCGGCGACGTAATGAATGTGGTGCTGTCCGAGAACAGCGAGGTGCTGGACGAGGTAGTCGTTACCGGTTACGGTACGACGAAAAAGCGCGACTTGGTAACCGCGGTTAGTTCCGTGAACGCAGATCAGTTAAAGGACATCCCTGTTGCATCGGCCAGCGAAGCGCTGCAAGGTAAGTTAGCCGGCGTATCGGTTGTTACGACCGAGGGTAGCCCGGATGCCGATGTGAAAATCCGTGTGCGTGGAGGTACATCTCTGACGCAATCGAGCGACCCGCTGTATATCGTGGACGGATTCCAGGTGAGCTCAATTGCAGATATCCCACCGACAGATATTCAATCGATGGACGTATTGAAAGACGCTGCAGCTACCGCTATCTACGGTGCACAAGGTGCAAACGGCGTTATCATCATCACAACCAAAGATGCGGATACAAAGGCAGATGACAAGATGCAGTTCCATTTTGATTATTCGGGTTACATGGGATGGAAGCAGATGTCAAAGAAATACGACATGCTGAATGTGGACGATTTTGTGCTGATGCAATATGAGTATGCCCACTATAAATCAGGCGGTAAGACAGCAGATATCCCATCGAATTTCAACCAGTATTTCGATCCGCGTTATGCAGAGACAAAAGACAAGGATTTGGTAATGACTGTTCCCGAGATTCAAGAGTACTGGCATACCCAAAAAGTGACAGATTGGCAGGAAGAAACATTTGGTCATCATGGTTTAAATAGCAATCATAACTTTACATTGAGTGGTGGTAATAAAACCGCGAATTTCTCGCTGACTTACAACCGCATAGATGACAAAGGTATCATGTACGGTTCGGATTATAACCGTAATAACATCGCTTTTAAAGCGAAATTCAAACCGGTGAAAGACTTGACGTTGAGTTTTACCGCTCGTTTCTCGAATACTCAAGTACTTGGTTCCGGAACAAATACGGCGCAAGACGCAGGATCAAAGACGGAGAGCCGTGTTCGTAATGCCATTGCTTACTCGCCTATTGAGTTGTTTGCAAAAGACAATGTGGCGGGACTTGAGGATTATGAATCTTTCGGTTCTCTATATGATCCGATCACAACGATTGATCATAACTATCGTAATAAAATAGACAATAAGTACACCCTTCAGGGTTACTTGAGTTATAAGTTCGCGAAGATGTTTACCTTCAAGACCGAGTTGGGCTACGAAGGCCGTTACATCAACCAGGATCGCTACTATGGTCCGACATCTTATTACTCGCGATCTGGAGAAGGCTATACCTATGCAGGAGGTGCCGGTTATGGTCATTCTATATCGACGTATGAAAAAGATAGCCATTTCAAGAATACCAATACTTTGGAATTCAAGAAGAACTGGAACAACGACCATGACCTCGGTATCTTAATCGGAGAGGAGTTGCAAATCATGAAGGGCGAACTTCGTACGACCAATGCGTACGGTTTTGATCCGAGTTTGACGGGCCCGCAGGTGTTCAATTTCATCGGCACTGCCAAAGAATATACGGCGAAGTCGTATGTCAACCCGACGGATAACATGCTGTCATTCTTCGCCCGTGCGAACTATATTCTCTTTAACCGCTACTATATCACGGCTACGTTCCGTGCGGATGCTTCAACGCGCTTCTCGAAGGGCAACCAGTGGGGCTTCTTCCCCTCGGCTGCTATAGCATGGCGTATTATTGATGAGTCATGGATGGAACCGGCGCAAGACGTGATGTCTAACTTCAAGATACGTCTCTCTTATGGTTCGGTAGGTAACAATAATGTCGATTTGGGTTATCTCCGTTCGGAGTATCTTGGATCGTCAGCAGCATACAGCGGACTCTTTGATACAAAGCTGGCGGATGGTGGATCAGAAGTCATCGCAGCAAACAATAAACTTCGTTGGGAGACCACTATCACTCGTGATCTCGGTATCGACTATGGTTTCTTTAACGAGCGCCTCTCCGGTACGATTGACCTCTATTGGAATTCGACCAAGGACCTGCTTCTCAAATATGCGTTGGGAGGCTTAGGAGGATATAACTTCCAATACCGTAACATCGGTTCTACCGATAACAAGGGTGTTGAGTTCTCGATTACCGGTGTGATCTTGGATCACAAGGCAAAAGACCTGAACTATGGTTTGAGTGTCAATTTCAATATCGCTCATAACTATAATAAGGTTGTAGATCTTGGCGGTATGGATCAATTCCTTGTATCTTCCGGTTGTTTCTCTTCAAACTACAACAACTCGGACTATGAGTTCAAGATTACTCCGGGTTCGAAAGTCGGAGATATCTGGGGTTATCAGACGGAAGGCTGGTACACAACGGATGATTTTGCGTCATATAACTCGTCTAACAACCGCTGGTATGGTGCGGATGGGAAGCCCGTCAATACCATCCTCGGCTATGCTCGTCCGGGTATGGTGAAGATTGTTGATCAGAATGGCGATGGAAAGATTGACGATGCAGACCGCAGGATATTGGGCAATACCCAAGCGTTGGTACAAGGCGGTTTTGGACTGAATTTCTATATTGGTGGAGAGAAATGGGGTAAGGTAGATCTCAGTGCGCAATTCACGTATAGCGTAG
>ONMU01000083.1 GCA_900319035.1 uncultured Bacteroidales bacterium | reverse complement strand
AAGGTATAGAGACAGTTCTCATCCACCGCTGCTTCCTCGAACCAGAGACAGTCTTCTTTCTGATAGAGTTTATTATCCGAACCGCTATATACTCCCACTTTCTCGGTAGCCATGAACTGATGCCATTCGTTGAGCATGGTGTAGTTGTAGAATGCAGCCGGACTAACAAGCGTATCAATCCACCAATTGGAAACGAATGGTTTATCCAGGTCCTCCTCTATATCCGTACAGTTGTCTGCCGCCCTAACGACATTGAACCATTTCATACGAGCTTCCAGACCGGTCTTGTCGTGCGAGTAAACGGCAGAAGCAAATTCTTCGTCGCCTTTATTGCCATTATCCAAGTAATAGAAATTATAGGTATGATCCGACTGCTCATCTTTCTCTGCCTTATAGAACCAGCGACCATGGACATTGTAATAAGTGGTTTGCGAACTCTTGGTGTACGAGCCATCCTCATTGCAGAGGTTCGCGGCAGCAATCGGATTGTTTACCCATGTAATGTTGGGAGCACCATCATGCTTCACTTCTACCGCCCAAAGAATATTATCAGAAGGCAGAGCTGTTTGGAAGTTAATCACACCGCCGTTGTTACCCATGATATTCGCACCGCTGGCAGTCGTATAGAGACGACCTTCTTTATAAACATCATTTATTGTAGTATCCTTCACATTCAATACGCCATCGACAATCAGTTTGGCGTCATCCAGTCCGGCTTTGGAGTTCTCGGCACCACGGTTCTTATGGCTGGTGAGGTTATTGAACGAGCGGAAATAGTAGTCATGCACATACTTGCCCCACTGGTCCACATCGTATAGATACAACTCGCTTGTCAGATTAACCGTAGCACTCGGCTTGATCTCCACAATCGCACCGGCTTGTACCATCAGCGGATTCGCCAGATTCATGTTACAATCCTTCAAGATGATATGCATGCTATTCGAAATCGGCAGGATGAAGTTCTCCGAACTCATATCCACATATACCGTCACATGCAAAGCATCCAACTTCGCCGTTCCGCTCAATTCATAGCAACTCAAGTCCGTCGTCGGGTCGTACCACATACGTACTACCGACTGCTCGTCTGTCAGCAAGAACATCGTATTCTCCGGACCAACCATCGAGAAGACAGCATCGTGGTGACCTAAGCTGGTAGTGATACTGGTAAAGGTACGCAGCGTCGAACCATGCATAAAGGAAGTCGGGATCTCCACGTTCTGGAGCGCATAACTTTGGAACGGGAACAGTTTGCGATGTTCGGTTTCGTTATTGTAGTAGATATTGAACGAAGCCGTACCGCCTCGCCAGTCGCCTAACTCGAAGTTCTCCCAAACGGTGGCTCCACTATTGGCAGTAACAGTTCCTGTACCAACGGTATTATTACCTTGGTCCATATCCTGACCCTTGATGTAACCCCAACAGTAGAGGTGGGCGCCGTTGTTCAGTTCAATATGTCCGCCGTTAGCCATATTAATCACACCGCATTCTCCGGTCGTATAAGCCGACTTGTTACCTCCACCGGAAGACATCAACTTACCGGAAATACAGATGTTACCATTACACGTAATCGTCACACCTTCTTTCAAGGTCAGCGTGCGATAAGCAGACAGCACTTCTGCCGCATTAACTACTTCCGGCGTCTCTTGGAGTTCAAAAAAGTCAGCTTTGTGCGGAACCAGCAAGGTCACGCCGGCAGGAACGGTATATGTGATCGACGTAGAACCATCGCCCAGCGTAACATCCTTCATCTGCGTCACAATCTTGCTATCCGAAGAGGTACCTGCGGCAGTGAGGGCTGCGCCCATGTCCGCAAAATAGACCTCGCCTACTTTGAAGTTCTGTGCTTCTACCGCCACAAAGGCTGCTTCTACTTCACAGGTCACTGTAATAGAAGTGGTAAAACTCTCTTTGCACGAAACGGTAACACCGTTAATCTTCCATCCTTGGAACTGATAACCGGTTGCCGGAGTAGGAGCGCTCAAGGTAACTGCATAGAGCGAGGGAGTTGGCTCACCAATGTGTTGTACAAGCAATCGGAAGCACGAGTACCTCATGATCGTAGGTATAATCATCCTCCAACACCAACTGACACGCATTACCGGCCGTAGCCTCTTTAGCATCCGCAAGGTTTACTCCATCCTTCAATGCTACCGTGACCACTTTACCTTCCACGACTTTACCGACACCTAAGCCGTCCTCGCTATCATATACGATAGACGAACCGGGTTCTCCGCCGCCACCGCTGACTGCTTCTCCATAGATACGTACATTAGTGAAAAGGCCTCCTTCATTTTCTGTATCCTCTATTCGAATCTTTGTCGCATTTGGAGAGAATGACCAAGTTACATTTGTGCCGGAAGTCAAATCTACACCCTCGTAAATTACATTCGCAGCATCACCAATATATTCCGTAACAGTCCATAGAGGTTCAGACGGGCCAAACCATCCTTCATCATCTTCATAATAAAAAGATATTTTACTTTGCCCGGAAAGATTCATAAAATCTATCCAACCAGCATTTGATAGTTTATTGTCGCTCGCATCAAATGATGCACATGCGCCCAAACAATTTGTACTATATGCCACTAAAGAAGAATTGTTAAAGACCTCCTCAGTCAAATTAATCTCCGGAACAGCAGCAGCGGGGGTCGCATCTACTATCGTAAAGTACTGCGCTGCTGTTTCGTTCAGTGTAGCGGTAACCTGACGCTTATTGGCAAACGTGAGCGTAACATCTCGGTCGCTTACTGTGCCGTTATCATCTATCAGCGCAACGATTTCTGCGTCCGCTGCAATGACATCATATTCCGAGATACGCACATTGGTGAAAAAACCATTACTCCAGCCGCCCGTCTCTTCGATGCGGATCTTAGTTGCATTCGGCGAGAATTGCCAGGTAATATTTGTACCGGAAGTAAGAACCACCTCCTCATAAAGCACAGCACTTGTATTGTTACCATAATATTCCGTAACCGTCCATGTAGGTGTGCTATAATTATCCGGATCATCATCATAGCTGAAAGAAATGACATTATGACCGGCAGTGAAGAAATCTACCCAACCGCCACCATCAATAGTCAACCTATGTTGTGTCTCTTCAAACGATGCTGAGGGTATTTGCTCTCCCATGAACTCGCTGACTTTGTATGTCATTACCGAAGGATCCGTATATTGGGTATAGGTGGTCAGATGAATCGTTGGAACGGGCGACACGTCGATTGCAGTCTCATATTCCCCTTCAAATGCCGCATACGTATCGGTCTGCGGAATCTGAAGATAAAACGCAGCCGATTGGCCGGGCTCATGGTGCAAATACTCCGCTTCCGCTTCTTTCGTCGCTGGATCATAAGTGAGCTTATCTCCGGCTGTCTTTGTCAGCGTCCAATTACCATCCGAATTGGTAGTAATCGGATTGTAGGCCATAAGACCCTCGCGGATGGACGCCCAATTCCATGTTACGGTCGGCGTCTCCAACGGCACTGCCGTATATCTCAAAGTGAAAGTTGCCGAGACAGGTTCTCCATTGACAGTACTTGTTCCTGAGATAGTAAGCGTAGCTTCATGATTCGTATTTTCTGTCACCGGAGTTTCGCGATGCGCACTAAAAGTAAGCGTCTGGGACACTTTGCTTAGATTGACGGAATTTGGGTCAAACTCAAATACACCGTCCGGGTCACTCCATACCTTTTGCAAATCGGTAACTTGCGATATTAACAAATCTGCCGTTACATTCACTTTGTTCGTTCCGATAATATCGCCAAAGTTATGAATCTCATCGTCGCTGGGAGAGTCATCCGATGCAAACGTGATGATGGAACCGGCTTCACAACGACCACTTAAAGCAATGTCATGCGTATCCGTCACTGCGCCATTAGCCGCAGAATAACTGGCTACAATACGCAAAGTGGCTGTATGTTCACCTGCTACGGTTGGCGCATAGTGCACATCAAAGGCGCTTAAGAAATTATCAGTAACATAGTTGCCGGAATAGGATTGCGTTCCATTGGGGAACTTAAATTGATTCGCATTATCGCCAATAATGGTAGCCGTCCAAACCGTCTTAGTAGTAGTGGTTCTTTTGGCCATAGTGTTCGCATTGGAAACAAGCAGCTTGTTCGCCAAACGGTCACGTTCCGATGCCGCCACATCCATTCCTACATAGAAACGCTCCACTATTTCTTCGTTCACGCGATTCCAATCCAATGCAGACACTACTGTGGAGAAGGTTGGCTGCAAGTTCACATTAGCATTAGCAGTACCGGTCTTTGAAGTGGCATTATCTTTTGAAGTGAGCGTGATAGTAGCCGTTTCGATAGGAAGACCATGCTTATTTTCTGCCGTATAGTGCACCGGCACAGTTACCACGTTACCGGAACGGGTCGGAATTCCTATTTTAAGCTTCGTGTTACTGCTTGTCCAAGTGAAATTTGAAACCGTTCCTGCTCCCGACACATTGAATGTCACAGAGGCTTTCCCCTTGTCCGTCGGTGCAGTGATGGATATTGTTCCGTCTGCTTGTTTACTCGATACAGAACATCCTTTAATACTCTCCTCCGGAATGAAATACCATTCTTTTCCTGAATTGCCGGACGCTCCATACGAAATGCTTGCGCTTGTGGTTGTGCTGGTGCCCATGTATAAACGATTACTATTACCTTTCTTATAGATATAGTAATATTTTTTACCTGATGCTGTTCCCGCCTCTTCTATAGCTATATTGGATTGGGCTGAAGTTGATACACTATACATAGACGAACTCATGTACCACGTCTTGCCACCGAATGGATCAACAACCTTAATTTTATAATACCCTGATGTAGTACCGCTTTCAAGCTTAAACAGCACCGCCTGATTTCCCTTTTCCGTTGCCGTAGAACCTGAAGTCGGACCTAAAGTAATCGAAGTTCTAGTAGGATCAAAACTGGTAACAGAAGTACCTTGAAAACATATAAATCTACCACGCGTTTTGTTGTAGATGTAATAGTTCTTCCC
>ONMU01000064.1 GCA_900319035.1 uncultured Bacteroidales bacterium | reverse complement strand
ACGCCGTACGTCATCGAGACCTCTATCGGCGTGGATCGTATGTTCCTGAGCGTGATGTGCTCGAGCTACGAGGAGCAGCAATTAGACGGCGGCGACACCCGTGTGGTACTGCATCTGCCGGCTGTTCTGGCACCGGTGAAGGCTTGTATCATGCCGCTCGTCAAGAAAGACGGTCTGCCTGAGAAAGCACGCGAGATCATGAACGAGTTAAAGTTCGATTTCAAGGTGGCTTACGACGAGAAAGACTCTATCGGCAAACGTTACCGCCGCCAGGATGCTGTCGGTACGCCGTTCTGTATCACCGTCGACCACGACACACTCAATGACGGTTGTGTTACCATCCGTCACCGCGACACGATGGAGCAAGACCGCGTGAAGATCGAAGACCTGCACGAGATCATCCGTAAAGCTACCGACCCGAAGGAGCTCTACCGCAAGATCGTTGGTGACTCGATGGAGGACACGATGGAATGATTTGAGATTTGAGATTTCAGATTTCAGATTTGAAATAAAAAAGCCCGCATCGTTGCGGGCTTTTTTATGCGTTATAGGCTTCAAGGGCTTTGCGCAGAACGATCATTGCTTTCGCTAAATCTTCTTTATTGAGCACATATGCCATGCGGACTTGATGACGACCTTCTTCGGGATCGGTGTAGAAACCCGTTCCGGGAGCCATCATGATGGTCGATCCATCGTATATAAAGTCTGTCAGACACCATTTGCAAAACTTCTCCACATCGTCCACCGGCAGTTCCACCATGACGTAGAAAGCACCCGTCGGAGCAGGAGCAAAGACACCCGGAATCTGGTTCAACTGGTCGATGAGGAAATTACGGCGACTCAGATACTCGTCATACACCTCCTGCATGTATTCCTCGGGGGTCGAGAGCGATGCTTCTGCTACCACCTGTCCGAACAAAGGAGGACTCAGACGCGCTTGACAGAACTTCATCACCGCCTCACGAACGGCTTTGTTCTTGGTGATGAGCGCACCGATACGAATACCACACTCGCTATACCGTTTGGACACGCTGTCCACCAACACCACGTTCTCTTCGATGCCCTCCAAATGGCAGGCAGAGATATACGGCGACTTGGTGTAGATAAACTCACGATAGACCTCGTCGGAGATCAGATAGAGGTTGTATTTCTTCACCAGATCGCGTATCTGCCGCATCTCCTGTTTGGTATAGAGATAGCCCGTCGGGTTATTGGGGTTACAGATGAGGATAGCTCGGGTCTTCGGCGTGATCTGTTTCTCAAACTCCTCTACCGGCGGCAACTTAAAGCCGTTCTTGATGTCCGTCTTCACCGATTTGACCACAGCTCCGCAGGAGATAGCGAACGCCATATAGTTCGCGTAACTGGGGTCTGTTACGATGATCTCATCGCCCGGATTCAGACAACTCATATACGCAAACATGATCGCTTCCGAGCCACCGGAAGTGATGATGATCTCGTCCGGCGAGAGGTCAATACCGTACTCGGCATAGTAACTGACCATCTTCGTACGCAGCGATTTGAGGCCCTGAGAAGGCGAGTATTCGAGTATCTCGGGGTTAAAGTTCTTAACTGCCTCCAGAGCCTGCGGCGGAGTTTTGATATCCGGCTGACCGATATTCAGATGATAGACATGCACGCCTGCCAGCTTGGCAGCATCAGCATATTTCGCCAACTTACGAATAGGCGACTCCGGCATCGATTGAGCCCGTAAACTGATTTCCATATAGTTCCTGATTATTTATCGTGTTTATGTTCGTAAACGGCTTCCTCGACATTGATGATGTAGTCGCCCATCTTCTCCAGTTCGAGAATGATATCCATGTAGTTGACGCCGGTTGAGTAGTCGTACTCTTTATCGGTGATATGCTGCATGTTCTGCATCTTCAGTTCGTCACGGAAGTTATTGATCTCGTTCTCCATGTTCGTCATCTCCAAGAACTCGTCTTGGGTGATGTTAACGCGTTCGAGGGCTTCCACCATCTTCGCTTCTGCTCCGGAGAGGAGGTACATCATCATCTCCACGTTCTTGTTCTGATACTCGGTGTATTGCACATTATGCTCGTGTTTATGACGAATATAACGAGAGAGGTTGTAGTTCGCATCGCCGACCGACTCCAACTCGCTGACGATACGGAGCATCTTATGTACCTCGTGTTTGGACTGATCCGACAAACGACCGTCCGCCACGTTGTTCAAATACTGCGCTATCTCATACTCCATTCGGTCGCATATACCTTCATATTTCTCCACACGCGAGAAGATCTTGGTAAACTGTGCGCCGTCGTTCTCGTAATACAGATCATGGATCATGCCCAGCATTCGTTGCGTACGAACGGCGAAGACGTGAATCTCTTTCCATGCCTGCAGGATAGAGAGCTCGGAAGTGGACATCAGACCACCGGAGATGAACCGCAACGAACTGTCCGTATCTTTCTGTTCCGGTTTGGACGGGATGATCCAGATCACCAGTTTCTCCAAGGCTTTGATGAACCCGATGAGGATACAAGTGTTGATGACGTTAAACGAGGTGTGGAAAGTAGCCAAGATAGCATTCAGCTTGTCCGGCGAGACCTCAGAAGGAACACCCGGCTGAAACTCAACACCCCATAACTCGCACACACTGCCCACGAACCAACGGAACACGCAGAGCACCCAGATGACACCGAAGAGGTTGAACACCAAGTGCGCCATCGCAGCACGTCTTGCCTGCACAGAGGCAGAGAGAGCGACGATATTCGAAGTGATGGTCGTACCGATATTCTCACCCAAGACCAACGAAATACCCATATCGATCGGCAACACGTGCGTCGAGCAAAGGGTCATCGTGATCGCCATGATAGCCGCCGAGGACTGCACAGCAAAGGTCAGAATACCGCCCACCAACAAGTACAGGAAATAACTTCCATAGCCCCAACTGGAGGTAGCAATGAAGAAATTGCGTACCACCCTGATGGTGTCCAGATGCATCTCGGTGGCGTTGATCTTCAAGGTCGTCAGACCAAGCAGCATCAGCGACAGACCCATCAGAAAATCACCGAGGTTAGCGTTTTTCTTAGTGTAAATAAGCGCTACAGCAAGCACGATAGCCGTATAAACGACCAGACGCAAGTCAAACGAACCGCCACCAAGTACCATGATCCACGCCGTGAACGTTGTACCGATGTTGGCACCCATGATCACCGAGATCGCTTGAGCAAGGGATAGAATACCTGCCGAAACGAAGCTGACGGTCATGACGGTAGTCGCCGTAGAAGACTGCACAGCCGCTGTGATGAAAGCACCCGTGAGCACGCCCGAGAAACGATTAGTCGTCATCGTGCCGAGCACATTGCTCAACTTACTACCTGCCATCTTCTGAAGGCCTTCACTCATCACCTTCATTCCGTACATTAGCATAGCTACGGAACCGATGAGCGTGATAATCTGGAGTACTAATTGCATAGCAATTAATTTTAAATATTAATTATTAATTATTAATTTTTAATTCTTAATTTTCACCATCGCCTTGTTGGCAAAACCGTCGATGTACATCTCTAACGGTTTGTCAAGCCGCACATGACGAACAAGATCCGTCTCTTCTACAGCCGGCAGAGCGTCCAATACACTCTCATCATACTGATCCTCAGGACGCGCCCAAGGGTCAATATTCATATACCCGACATTGAACGAGGTCATATTCTGGAAGAAGTGCGAACCCTGCGAAGGTTCTATTCTGAAATTCTCTAACCCGCATTCGACTACTGCTTTCGCCTCGCTGATATCACTCCATTGAACGGGAACACCCAAGGTCGGAATCTGTGACCCCCAACGACCAAAACCGATGAGCAGATATTGTTTGCCCTCCTGCCGCAAACGGTTGTTCCATTGACGGATAGTATCCGCCATCTCGCGCGTACGTAATATATCAAAGGTGTCACGGCGCAAATAGATAATATCGCTAACCTCCTCTATCTGTCCCACACCCAGCGCGTTGCCCGAACGAAGGAATGCGCCAGACTCGTCTATCTGACTCCACTCCACCTTTGCGTTCAGCGAATCGGCGGAAATAGGACGGATCTGCAGCACATGGAAGATCTGCGGTTCATGTTCCAAGTTCACGGCAAACTCAATCTCCACAGGACATTTGATTTCCTGCTGTGCCATGATAAGGAGCTGCTCAACGATCTCCGCCAAGGGGAAAGTCTTGAATTTCAACTGTGGAGCAAACGTGACGATACGCGGTCCGTCCGGATAACAGGAATCGACGATACGCATGTTCTCACGGTCATACGTCGAAGCGATCATCTTAAGGCTCTCGAACTGTCCGCAGTCATGAATAGGAATACGTTCGAGGTTGATGGCATCGTCAATAGAGGTCTTGAATTTCTCAGGACTCAGCGAGAGAGCCAACATCGACTGCTGCGTCTCCCGCATAGCGAGATCGACGGTCGAGGTCTGCAGCACGTTCTTCGGGTATTTGGGACTAAAGCGCAACACCTGTTCGCCGTCCACAACCACTTTGCCTAAACCATAAGCTACTTTGACAATACCGTCTTCGGGTTTCTCTTTGCCCACCGGATAAAAATTGACGCTTCGCGCCACACCGGAGATCACCGGGAAATAGTAATTTCCCTCCTGCTCGCCGCAGACCTCTTGCAGCACTATCGCCATCTTCTCCTCGCTCAGCACATTGCCAGTTGAGGTAATATAACCACGTGAAGCCGCAAAATAAACAGACGCATATACCGACTTCACCGCCTTGCTCAGCAGTCTCAGCTGCTGATCCTCATTCTCTGTATGAGGGATCATATAGGTGCTATAGACACCGGCAAACGGCTGATAATACGAGTCTTCCAGTTTGGACGACGAACGCACCGCCAACGGACGCTGGGTCACGCGGATGAAATGACGAAGTGCATCGCGCAGTTCCAACGGAAGTGCCGCAGCTACAAACTCCGAGAGTATCTCTTCGTCCGTCAGATCGGCATTGATGACGTATTGCAATCCGTTGTCATGGATAAAACGGTCAAACCAATCGGTCGTCAGAACCATCGTGCGAGGTACTAAGATACGGATGTTCTCCCAACGGTCATAGAGATCGTTTTTCTGGAGCACATGGTTGAGGAACGCAAGTCCCCTGCCCTTTCCGCCCATCGGTCCATCGCCGCAACGGGCAAACCAGATGGTGTCGTTATAGGTCTCCGGCGAGTATTTGGCTACCACGCCAAGCGCTTGATTGATTCGGTAGTCATGGATAAGCCGGATATTCGTCTGACGGATGTTCTCGATATCCGTCTCGTCTTGTATCTTGAGGGCGCTAACCGTTCGACCGACGGTGAACAGGCCCCTTGCAAAAAGCCATTTGGAGAGGTAGTTATTATCGCTCAATCGGCGGAAAGCGGCAGACGAGATCGTTGAGATAATATGCTCAAAACCTTCTAAGTCACTTGCGCGCGCAATCTCTTTGCCGTTACGAGGGTCACGCGCGATGAAGTCTCCGAAACCGAACTCATACTCGATATACTCACTCACCTCTTGGGTCAGCGTCTTGGATTTCTTGACCACAAAACCCACTTTGAGCTGCTTAGCGATGGAGCGCATCGATTCCTGAGAGCTCTGCATCAGGAACGGCATCGTCGGGTTGTCTTCACGAATGAGTTTGCACAAGTCCACGCCCGCATCCAATTTCTCGGAAGAAGACGGATCGCCTTTATGCAGCACAAAACCGATGTCGGAGATGACGCCGATGATATTCTTTCCATAGCGGTTATAAAGCGCTACTGCCTCGTCATAGCAAGTCGCCATCAGCACTTTCGGCCTCGCCCTTTTACGAAGCAACTGTTGCTTCTCGTTAAGCGCATCGCGGATAGCTATCCGGTTCTGATGCAGCACGAGTTTATAGAGAAGCGGCAGATACGTGGAGTAATACCGAACGGAATCCTCGACCAACAATATCGCCCTTACACCCTCATCGAGGATGTCATGCGGCGCATTGAGTTGGTCCTCTATCAGTTTGATGATAGCGATAATAAGGTCGGTGGAGTTGTTCCAGTTGAAGAAATAATCGATGTCCGAACGATCGTGTTGCTCGATGCGGTTGTATATCTCCTTGCTGAAGGCAGATAGCAGCACAATCGGGCAATCGGGCATGAGGAGTTTGGCTTCTTTGGCAAAGTCAAACACATCCAACTCTCCCACACTGTACATCGTGAGGATCAGATCAAACGGCAGTTTCCTCGACGCCTTACGTTCTTCGATCGCCTCCAACGCTTCTTTGGTCGTCTCGGCACGAGTGATAGACGGCGGGTTGGATAGATTCAACTCCGCGTACTCCTGTGCGATCTGCACGTCAATACGGCCATCTTCCTCCAGTGCAAAACTGTCATAGTTATTGCACACTAACAAGATCCGCTTCACGCGCTTCACCATCAACGATGTATAATTACTCTCCACGCTTTAACACTTTAACGTCACGAAGTGACCATTTTAACGTTTTAACATTTTAACGTGCGAAGCACCTTACACAAGTCCCTGCTCTACCATCGAGTTGGCTACTTTCATAAAGCCGGCGATGTTGGCGCCTTTGACATAGTTGATGTAGCCGTCCTCTTCGGTTCCGTATTTGAGACAAGCAGCGTGGATATCCGCCATGATCGTACGCAGACGAGCATCTACCTCTTCGGCTGTCCATTTGAGACGCATCGAGTTCTGGGTCATCTCCAGACCACTGGTAGCTACACCACCGGCATTCGATGCCTTACCCGGGCTGTACAAAATCTTTGCGCCTTGGAAAACAGAGATTGCTTCCGGTGTAGAAGGCATGTTTGCACCTTCGGTCACGCAGAAACAGCCGTTCTTAATCAGGTTCTCGGCATCGGCTTTCTCGATCTCGTTCTGCGTTGCGCAAGGCATAGCGATGTCGCACGCAATCTTCCACGGACGCTCACCCGCGAAATACTGTGCTTGCGGATACTTGGCTGCGTACTCTTTAATACGTCCGCGACGGATGTTCTTGAGTTCGAACACAAACGCCATCTTCTCCTCGTTCAGACCTTCCGGATCATAGATAAAGCCATCGGAATCGCTAAGCGTCAGCACTTTAGCACCAAGACGCATTGCTTTCTGAGCCGCATACTGAGCTACGTTACCGGATCCCGAGATGCACACTTTCTTACCCTCGAAACTCTCTCCACGTGTAGCTAACATCGCTTCTGCGAAATAGCAAGCCCCGTAACCCGTTGCCTCCGGACGCATCAGCGAACCACCCCAGAGCTGACCTTTACCGGTCAAGGTTCCCGTGAACTCGTCACGAAGCCTTTTGTACTGACCGAACATAAAGCCGATCTCACGTCCGCCAACACCGATGTCACCGGCAGGCACGTCGGTGTCTGCTCCTATATGACGCTGCAGCTCGGTCATGAAACTCTGACAGAACCGCATCACCTCAGCATCGCTCTTACCTCTCGGCGAGAAGTCAGAACCACCTTTTGCGCCACCCATCGGCAGGGTCGTCAACGCGTTCTTAAAGGTCTGCTCGAAAGCGAGGAACTTCATAATACTCAGGTTCACAGACGCATGGAAACGAATACCGCCTTTATACGGACCGATAGCGCTATTCATCTGAACGCGGAAACCGCGGTTGATATGTACTTCGCCTTGATCATCCATCCAAGGTACGCGGAACATGATCACGCGTTCCGGTTCTACCATTCGCTCCATGATCTTCTGCTCGCGTAGATACGGATAAGCCATGATCATCGGGGCTACGGATTCGAGTACTTCTTTGACTGCTTGGTGAAACTCGCTCTCACCCGGGTTTTTCTTGATGAGGTCCGCCATAAAAGCGTCCACATACATCTGTGTTTGTTTGTCCATATAAATATAAGATTTTATATCAATATATATATCCTTTTCCCATTTCAACGAAATGAGCGCACAAAATTACAAAAAAAATATGAAATACACAAGTGCGCACGTCATTTTATTTTAAAAAAATGCATTTTATATCCAAAAACCAACAATTATTCACCTTTCACCTTTCACCTTTCAATTTTTTTTTCTAACTTTGCATGCTCAAATTAGTAGTGCTGTTTATGAAAAGAATCTTTCTGTTTATACTCCTGTGTTTCGCCGTGTATATGCACGCTACGATCTATCAAGGTCGCGTAGTGGATCAGAACGGTGCACCTGTCTCTTATGCTACGGTCTATCCCGAAGTAGCTCCCGAATTAGGAACCGCCACCAATAACGATGGCCTCTTCTCTTTCAAAGCCGACCTTCCCAACGACAGCCGTGTTATCATCTCGTTCATCGGATACGAGAAACTGACCATCTCTGCCTCGCTGCTCACATCCTCGGAGCCATCGGTCTTCACCCTCAGAGAGCAGCCTATTGCCTTGGAAGAGACCGTGGTGGCAGCCAAAAAGAGCAAGCAACGCAACAAACGCAAACAGATGGCTACCCTGCTCCACGCGGTCTATGTCAAATTGGCAGATGAGTTTCCCGACACGCCGACCCGTTACAGCGTCGTCAGCGATGTGCGAATGGACAGCGAAGGAAGCACATGGGGCATGGAGCAGATGATAGCCGATATTGTCGTTCTGCCGCAAGCCAAAAGAGACAACACCGACTCCCTCCAGTTCAAAGGGCGGTATTGCAAGCGTTTCTTCGATACCCAAAAACGCAAACAGGCGGATGAGATCCTTGCCGGACAAGCGATCGAACGGATGGAGAAAAAGAGCAAAGAGAAATTCATCCGCCGTGCAGCAAACGCTGTGGACAGCGGAGTCGTCGTCCATCGTTCCCTCTTTGCGATGGGTAATATGCGCCAAGATTTCGAGCAGGCAATGGGCGACCTCAAGCATTGGACGGTCAGCAACGAATCCGAAGGCGAGACAGTCCTCACGCACACCCAGAAAATCAGCAAATACCTCGGTTGCTTCAAACTCACGTTCCAGCGTCATTACATCGTGGACTCACGCACATATGCTGTACGCCGGTTCTCCGAACATGCCGAGATCAAGATCACCATTCCTTTTGGTATCAAACTGAATGCCGACCAGCTTCAAATGCTCAATCTGGTCAACATGGATGAGCGCAAGATCGAGAAGTTCCGCCTCAAGAAAGTGCGTGGTAATGTGGATTATAACACGATTTACCAACGCCGAGACAATCACGTCTATATCCTTGAGAAGAACATGCACACACAAGCTTTCATCCTTGGCACCAAGAAAGCCGAGATCCCACTTGTGGTCAAAGCGACCCAGCGTGTGACCGACCTCCAAACGACCAACGTCCGTCCTCTCCCTGCCTCTCAAATCACCCGTCGTCTCTCCCGCGAAATCGTCGAGATTTACTAATTTTAGGAAAAGTCACAGCTCTACTATCAAAAAGATAGAAAGTGCCAAAAGTGCCAAAAGTGCCATGTCATTTTTTTATTATACCTCTCAGGCATTTTCAGACCGGAAAAGGTTAGTTATTCCTTATATATTATTTATTCATTCCTTATTCATTAACCTTACTAAGTGCTTGCCGAATCCATAGCATCACCTAAGCATGAGAGTACAGGATGAGTACGGGTATGGTCTAGGATACCCTCGTGATACCTCCGTATTGGGTCCGTATTTAGTCCGTATTTAGTCCATATTG
>ONMU01000027.1 GCA_900319035.1 uncultured Bacteroidales bacterium | reverse complement strand
CTCTCGCCTTACGGCAACACCAAGCAGATCAACGAGGAGATCATCTGCGATGAGGCTCATGCGGACTCTGAGCTGCACGCTACCATCTTGCGTTATTTCAATCCTATCGGTGCACACCCGTCGGCTAAGATCGGTGAGTTGCCTAATGGCGTACCGCAGAACCTCCTGCCGTTTATCACGCAGACCGCTGCAGGTCTCCGTCAGGAGCTGAAGGTCTTCGGAAATGACTATAACACCCCCGATGGTTCCTGCATTCGTGACTATATCTACGTGGTGGATCTTGCGAAAGCTCATGTCAAGGCTATCGATCGAATGCTCCATGCCAAAGATCGTGAGCAGGTTGAGGTCTTCAATCTCGGAACCGGAACCGGTCTGAGCGTGCTGACCCTCATCCATGAGTTCGAAGCTGCTACAGGCGTGAAGATCCCTTATACCATCGTTGGTCGCCGTGAAGGAGATATAGAGCAGGTATGGGCTGCGCCTAAGAAAGCGAATGAAGTACTCGGATGGAAAGCGGACACTCCGATTCGTGACGTACTCGCTTCCGCTTGGAAATGGGAAAAGCATATCCGTAATTTGTAATTTGTAATTTGTAGTTTGAATGCTTTATCCCTTTAAGTTCAAAGCGCATCTGTTCCATAAGATCTGGGGCGGACATACGATAGAAAAATGGTACGACCACGTGCCCGCTGACTTTGAGAATGTCGGCGAGTCTTGGGTCATGTCCGATGTGGACAAATATCCGACGGAGGTTGTGAACGGTTCCCATGAAGGCGACACCCTGCAAGATCTGTTGGAGGTCTATATGGACGAACTCGTGGGCGGCAAAGTGTATGATGTCTTCGGAAATCATTTCCCCTTGCTGCTGAAGTTCATCGATGCAACAGATGACCTCTCTATCCAAGTTCACCCCGATGATGACTATGCGCTGGAGAACGAACAATCGCTTGGTAAGACGGAGATGTGGTACGTGCTGCCTCCTGCTGAGGACGCATCGGTCTATCTGGGGTGGAAAGAAGAGATGACCCCTTCGCTTATTCACAAGGCGATAGAAGAAGGCTCTCTCGCGCGTTACCTGCGCGATTATAAGGTACGCGCGGGTGAGGTAGCTTATATCCCTGCCGGAACGGTTCACGCGATGCGCCGTAATACCATTGTGGCGGAGATCCAAGAGAATAGCGACATCACGTACCGTCTCTATGACTACAACCGTGTGGGCAATGACGGTAAGATGCGTCCCTTGCATCTGGACAAGGCGCTTGAGGTCATGGATTTCAATCCGCAGCAAGAAGCGTCTGTCTCGCATCCCGAGCCGGTTGTCAATGGAGCGGTTAACTTACAGCAAACACCGTATTTTACCGCGAACCTCCTGACGCTGACTCACGCTGTACAGCGCGATTATGCACCTTTGGACTCCTTTGTTGCATATATGTGCGTGAAAGGCAGTTGTGCCATCAAGGCGCTTGATGCCGAGCAGGATCAAACGGTCACGATGAAACAAGGCGAAGCAGTCCTCGTGCCTGCCTCGCTCAACGACATCGTTATTGACCCCCAGGGCGAGAGTCAACTTATCGAGATATACATGGAGTTGTGATAACTACGGACAACAAAAAAGAGGTAACTGCTTAGGTGGTTGCCTCTTTTTGTTATAGGAGATGTTTTATTGGAAGAAACTGAAATGCACGCTTCCGTAACTGCGCGTTTCTACGTGTCTGGGGTGCGAGGTAAAATCCGTGTCTTTTCCGTGCTCTATGACTAACCAGCCGTCCTCTTTGAGGATATCCTGTGCTCCTAAAATGATATCCGGCAGGGCAGGGAGTTGCTCCAAAGCGTAAGGCGGGTCAGCGAAGATAAGATCGTACTTGGCGCGGCAGGCACTCAGGAACTTAAAGACATCTCCTCGGATGACGTTCAGATTACGAATGCCAAGCTGCTTGCAGCAGGAGATGATCCAGTTCTGCTGCACATGGGCAATCTCTACGGCGGTCACTTCCCGTGCCCCGCGGCTCACACACTCAATACCGATGCCTCCGGTTCCTGCAAAGAGATCGAGCACGTCAATGCCCTCGAAATCCATCCGGTTGTTGAGCAGATTGAACAAACTCTCCTTGGCGAAATCGGTGGTCGGTCTCGCGGTGATATTTTTAGGGGGCGACAATCGCCGCCCCCCATATGTGCCACTTATAATTCTCATTGTTACTCCCAGTTACCGGCGTTGTTGTTCGGTGCATAGATGTCACCGACCTTCAAGCCTGCATAGTGGTCGAGTTTGGTCTCGCGGTCAATGAGGTTAACCAACTCCTGCTCGTTCAGGTCGCTCAGATAGCTCTCGAACGGAGCGCGTGCCTCGAACAGCGGAACACGGATACCCTGACTTGTGGTGTAGTCGTTGTTTACCTCTACTTCGAAACGCTTACCCTCGCTGAACGGAATCAGGATGATGCCGTCAATGCTGGTCTCGTCATACTCGCCTTTGTAGAGCGATTGAAGCATGTTCAACTCGATGGTGTCACGACGGAAACCTTGCAGACCGTTCTTTTTTACCTCTGCATCGTTCTCCCAGATATACGCATAGAGTGCATCTTTGTCGTTCGGATCCAGATTCAGCTTTTTGTCCTTGAGGGCTTTTTTCTTAGCAGCATCGAGGATCTTAATAGCTTTCTGCTCATTCAGACCTGCCTCTAACTGCTTGTCGGTCAGACTTCCTTCCTTCATCAACTCTTTCTTCGGAGCGGTCTTGAGGAACAACAGGAGAGAATCCAGATTAGCGGTGAACGCACCTTTCTGGTGATGGTACTCTACCTCCGCAGTACGGAGGTCAACGAGGTTCTTGATAACTGCTACCTCGCGCTGAGCACGCGTGTCTTCAAACTTGATAGGGGTTGTGACGCTCTGTACGCAGAAAATAGCCATGATGACTGCTGCGATAGTCAGCGCACAAATTACAATTAATCTTGTTGCTTTCATTATAGGTTAAATTTTAATAAATTTCAAAAAACGCCGTCCTACGGACGATTTTCTTAACTAATCGTATGATTATTTTTTGAAAATCGCTGCAAAGGTACAAAAAAATTTTGATATGTGCAAAAAAAATCGTAACTTTGCAGCGTTTTTTTGAAAACTATGTATGGAAGATAGCAACAAAGTCCTTTATACGATACTAAATGAGCGTTTGGAGCTCATGCGCCAACTGGATAAAGAAGGCGATTCGGAACGTCGTCGTCACATAGCCAAAGAGACGCAGACTCTTCATGCGCCCATGGCACACCGACTCGGTTTATATCAGATCAAAACCGAGATGGAAGACCTTGCGCTGAAGTTTCTCGATTATGACACCTACAAGTATATCGCGCACGCGTTGAACGCCAAGAAAGCCGAACGCGAGGCGTATATCGCTTCGTTCATCGCGCCGCTTGAAGAGAAACTGAAAAAAGAGGGGTTTGTCTTTACCATCAAAGGGCGTCCGAAATCGATTCACTCGATCTACCACAAGATGCAGGCTCAGCATTGCGACGTAGATAAGATTTACGACCTCTTTGCTATTCGTATCATCTTGGACTCCGCGCCGGAGAAGGAGAAATCCGATTGCTGGCAGGTCTATTCGCTCATCACTGATATCTTCACGCCGAACCCCAAACGTCTGCGCGATTGGTTGTCTGTCCCTAAGGAGAACGGATACGAGTCGCTGCATACCACGGTCTTGGGACCCGAGAAACGATGGGTAGAAGTGCAGATCCGTACCAAACGTATGGACGAGGTGGCGGAGCAGGGTGTGGCAGCCCATTGGGCATACAAAGGTGTCAAAGGGGAGATCGTTCATAAGGGTAGCGGAGATGTGTATGTCTTTACCCCGACGGGTGACTTGAAACGTTTGCCGGAAGGAGCTACCGTGCTCGATTTCGCCTATTCGATCCACAGCGATGTGGGTGCCCATTGTGTGGGCGGTACGATCCGAAACCAGAATGTCTCTATCCGTCAGAAACTGGAGAACGGCGATCAGGTCTCTATCCTTACCTCGCCGAACCAA
Source organism: uncultured Bacteroidales bacterium (assembly GCA_900319035.1). Lineage (GTDB taxonomy): Bacteria > Bacteroidota > Bacteroidia > Bacteroidales > Paludibacteraceae > Colicola. The sequence goes on along the minus strand of ONMU01000027.1, from coordinate 22,185 downwards.
CATCCCAATGCTGATTGGTTGAATTTCGTGGCGTCCTCCAAGGCGAAGAATAAGATTCGTCAGGCGCTCAAGGAGATCGAATACAAACAGGCGTCTGAGGGAAAGGAGATCATCGACCGCAAGTTCAAGAACTGGAAGATCAACTATACCGAAGGTGACATCACCAAGATGGCTATCCGTCTGGGCTACAAAGCCGTGTCGGATATGTATCAGTCGGTAGCTACCGGCAAAGAAGATGTTCAGCGGCTTCGCGATGTGCTGCTCGAACCGGAGGAGACTCCTGTACAGCGCGAACACACCGAGTATATCGATAAATCCGAATTGAAGGGTTTGGCTATTGAGGTGGATATCAATGTGAAGAATATTGATTATAACCTCTCCAAATGTTGTAATCCCGAGCCCGGTGATCCGATCTTTGCTTTTGTCTCCGTGACCAAAGGTATTCGTATTCACCGCATCGATTGCCCGAATGCAAATGATATCCGAGACAGGTATCCGTACCGCGTCTTACCGGCTCGCTGGGCGAAGAAATCGTAATTCGTAATTTTTAATTTTTAATTTCCATTGAGCGATTATCCAAGTCAAATATTAGAGCAAGCCGTCAACCAGATGGCATCGCTGCCCGGAGTAGGGCGGCGCACTGCTTTGCGGTTAGTGCTTCATCTCTTGCGGCAGACCGAGGCGGAGGTCGAAGCGTTTTCCGGCTCTTTCACGCGTCTCAAGAAAGAGGTCGTTTATTGCAGTGAGTGCCATAATATCTCGGACACCGAGATCTGTCCTATTTGTTCTTCTCCGCGTCGCGATCATTCGACCATCTGTGTGGTAGAGAACGTTCAGGACGTGATGTCCATAGAGAATACAGGGCAATACACCGGTGTCTATCATGTGCTCGGAGGTGTGATTTCCCCGATGGAGGGAGTCGGACCCAAAGATATAGAGATTGACAGTCTTATCGAACGGATCACCAAAGGCGGTGTGGATGAGATCATACTTGCCCTGCCTACCACCATGGAAGGCGACACCACCAATTTCTATATCTATCGAAGAATACAGAATACTGACCGCTGCGCTGACAGAATACAGAATGGAGAACTCAAGATCTCACAGATAGCACGAGGTGTAGCGGTCGGCAATCAAATCGAATATACGGACGAGATCACCCTTGGTCGCTCTATCGTGAACCGAATAGCCTTCAAAGGCTGACAACTGAATACTGAATACTGAATACTGAATACTGAAATCTGAATACTGACAACTAATATGGAAGAAGTAGTAAGAAAACTGAATTGGATTTATTACGGGCAGATGGTCTTTACGATGATCGTGCTCACGGTGATGTACTATGCGTTTATGCATGGTTTATACGAACCGCTGGACACCCTTTCGACCTTGGGTGTGACGGTACAGTATATTATTATCTTTGACGCCTTGATCACTATTCCTTTGGGCTTGTATCTGGTGAAACTGTTTAAACCGCTGACGGATAAACAGTACTTCAAATGTGCCGCTGTTCGTATTCTCTTGGTTAGCAATACGATGCCTTTGGGTGTCATTGCTTTCTATTGGATGAACGGTTATCGCTCGATGCTGTGGGTAGCTGCTATCTCCGCGATCGCTTGGTATTTCTCCAAACCCACGATCGGCAAGATGGACAAGGAGATGACGCCGGAAGATCCGAACATCCCCACGTATTAACCATTTAACGTTTCTTGAAAAGAAACCATTTTAACCATTTAACGTTTTACGTAGTAAAACCCTTTTAACAATGATTATAGCTTGTGATTTTGATGGTACGATTGTTACCCATGAGTATCCGAAAATAGGCAAACCGATTCCGTTTGCCATACAGACATTGAAAAAACTGCAGGAAGAGGATCACCACCAGATTATCCTTTGGACGGTGCGCGAAGGTGCATTGTTGCAAGAGGCGATTGATTACTGTAAGTCGAAAGGCTTGGAGTTTTATGCCGTTAATTCCAATTATCCGGAGGAAGAACCGGAGCACGGAACGGCACGCAAACTCGTGGCGGACTTGTGGATTGATGATCGTAACCTCGGCGGACTACCCGAATGGGGTGTGATCTATAATATGATCCATACGGGGCATTGCTTTGAGCCTGCTCCGCAGGGTAATATGGAAGACCTTCGTCCCAAGAAAAAAGGCTTCTTGGAAAAACTCTTCGGCTAAAATGGGAAAATGCAAAAATGCGAAAATAATTAAATTGCGTAAGTTGGAGCCCTCTGACCTGCCGTTTCTCTATCAATGGGAGAACGATGCCTCGGTGTGGGCGGACGGAGCGAACCACAATCCGCTCTCTCAGCAGGATTTGCGAGATTATATTGAATCGACCACCGGCGACATCTACAAGGACGGTCAACTCCGTTTGATCATTGAGGATCTTTCAACTTTAAACTTTCAACCTTCAACTTTAGGATGTATCGATCTTTTTGACCTGGATCCGCGTAACAGGCGTGCTGCAATAGGGATGTATATAGCCCCTGAGTATCGCGGCAAAGGAGTAGGGCGCGAAGCCGTGCGTCTGCTCGAGCAGTACGCCTTCGGTTTCCTTCATTTGCGCCTTTTATACGCGATCATTGCTATTCATAATTCTGCCTGCACGGCGCTCTATCGCTCTGCTGCTTATACCCCCTCTTCTCCGCTGCCCGCCTGGACGCTGGAAGGCGATGCCGTTCTATGGTGCAAACAGGCATAATGATGCAAAACCCCCAATTTTGGGGATTGTGTATGTGCCAAAAAAGCAGTACCTTTGCGCCGGTTTTCTGAATGTATCACAAAGAATGAAAAAATTAGTATTAGTATTAGTGTTGTTTTGCCTTGTGCCTTTATGGGCACAGGAGGATTTTGATGCCCATTTGGTGGGGCACGTGTTGGACGAGAGGACAGGGGAGCATTTGCCCTTTGTCAACGTCCAAGTAAAAGGAACGGATATCGGTACTGTTACCGATGAGTCGGGGCATTATTTTTTGAAGAATCTGCCTCTCGGGAAGCAGACTGTAGTCTTCTCCTATGTGGGGTATGAGACGGCGGAACTGCCTGTCCGTATCGAGGAGAATAAGACCGTCGAACTGAAAGCCGTGATTCGTGAGGTCTCGCAGCAACTCAACGGTGTTGTCGTGACCGCTAACCGATATGCTACGAAGCGTCAGGAGGCAGCTACTATCGTGAATGTCCTTTCGCCGAAGCTCTTTGAGACGACGTCTGTAGCCTGTGTAGCGGATGTGCTGAATTTTCAACCGGGTTTGCGGGTAGAGAACACTTGCTCCAACTGCGGTAAGACCGAGCTTCGTATCAATGGTCTCCAAGGGCAATATACCCAGATCCTCATGGATAGCCGTCCGGTCTTCTCCAGTATGGCTTCCGTCTATGGTTTGGAGCAGGTTCCTGCGGCGATGATTGACCGTATAGAGGTGATCCGAGGAGGCGGTTCGGCTATGTATGGAGCCAATGCGGTCGCCGGAGTAGTGAATATCATCACGAAGGAGCCCGTCCGTAATTTCTTCAATATCTCCAATACCAGCATGGTCAATGAACATGCCGGATACGATATCCATACCGATCTCAACGCCTCGGTGATGAGTGAGAATCGCAAGATCGGTGCGTACGTCTTTGCGTCTCATCGTTCGCGTAGTGCTTATGACCGTGATCGTGATGGTTTCAGCGAGGTGCCTAAGATGCGTTCTACTACGGCAGGAGCGCGTGCGTTCTTCAAGACGAGCGCTTATAGCAAACTCACGCTCGAGTACCACCACACCACGGATTTCAGACGAGGGGGTAACCGCTTTGATTTCGAGCCTCATCAGGCTGATATAGCCGAGCAGTTACGTCATAATATCGATGGCGGTCAATTGGCTTTTGATTTCTTTTCGGTGGATAATAAACATTTCGTCTCGGCTTATTCAGCCTTGCAGCATATCGGTCGTGAGAGTTATTTTGGAGCGGGTAGGGACACGGCAGCTTATGGTCGTAGTACCGATCTCACTTCGATCACCGGTCTGCAATATCGTTTCTCTTATCCTTGCGGAAAGGCGAAGGGTGATCTTACGGTCGGGGCGGAATATACGTACAATAGCTTGCATGACCGTATGGTCGGTTATAACCGGAATATCTCCCAAGATGTGCATGTGGCGGGAGTCTATGCCCAAAATGAATTTAAACAAGAGCAATGGTCGGTCTTGATCGGCGCGCGTCTGGAGAAGCATAATCTGCTCAAACGGTTAGTGTGTACCCCTCGTGCTACTGTCCGGTATACGCCTTTGGAGGGCTTGGTGTTCCGTGCCGGATATAGCAGCGGATACCGAGCTCCGCAGACCTATGATGAGGATCTGCATGTGGCAGCGGTAGGAGGCAATGTGTCTCTCATCAGTTTGGACCCGAACCTCAAGCCTGAGTACTCTCACAGTGCTACCCTTAGTGCGGACTTCTATCAGCGTTTCGGCAAATGGGAAGTGAACCTCACCGCGGAGGGTTTCTATACCTATCTCCAAGATGTCTTCTTTTTGAGGGAGGACGGCAATGATGCTGCTGGAAATGTCCTCTTCACCCGTACGAATGCCAAAGCTGCTTTTGTTGCTGGTCTGAACCTCGAAGGCAAACTATCCTATCAACTCTCTTCTTTCAACTTTCAACTCTCTGCCGGTTATACGTTCCAACAGAGCCGTTACACCGAAGCACAGGCATGGAGTCAGGTCGTAGAGCCTGAGAAAAGGATGATGCATGCTCCCGATCACTATGGCTATGTCTTGTTGGACATTCAGCCCGTGAAGGACTTCACCATCTCCATCAATGGCAAAGCTACCGGTTCGATGCTGGTACCGCATTTGAAAGGATATATCGATCAGGACAGGCTGGAGAAGACACCTACTTTCTGGGACATGGGTATCCGTTTGGCGTATGATGTGCATCTCTATAAGCAATACTGCTTGCAGATCAGTTGTGGCGTGAAGAATGTCCTTGATCAATTCCAGAAAGATATTGACCAAGGCGAGTTACGGGATGCCAGCTACATCTATGGTCCGACGATACCACGTACCTATTTCGCAGGTCTTAGCATGAAACTGTGATAGATGCCTTCATGTAACGATCTCATAAACAAAAAAATCGCCCCATTGGAGCGATTTTTTTGATGGATGATGATAGGTTTTACATCATGCCTCCCATACCTCCTGCGGGCATAGCGGGAGCCGGATGCTCTTCGGGGTGATCAACGATCACGCACTCGGTGGTCAGGAACATACCTGCTACGGAAGCGGCGTTCTCCAGAGCTACACGGGTTACCTTAGCCGGATCGATCACACCTGCCTCAAAGAGGTTTTCGTAAGCGTCCTTGCGGGCATTATAACCGAAATCAGCCTTGCCTGCACGTACCTTATCGACTACTACAGCACCTTCCTTACCGGCATTGTTGACGATCTGACGAAGCGGCTCTTCGATAGCACGACGTACGATCTCGATACCGGTCTGCTCGTCTTCGTTCTCGCCTTTGAGTCCTTCGAGAGCTTTCTGTGCGCGGATGTACATCACTCCGCCGCCGGGTACAACACCCTCTTCGATAGCAGCACGTGTAGCGCTCAGTGCATCGTCCACACGGTCTTTCTTCTCTTTCATCTCTACCTCCGAAGCGGCACCGACGTTGAGTTGTGCTACACCGCCTGCGAGTTTAGCCAGACGTTCTTGCAGTTTCTCTTTGTCGTACGTGCTCTTGGTAGCCACGATCTGCGCTTTGATCTGCGCTACGCGGTTAGAGATAGCCTCTTTGTTACCGGCACCGTTGACGATAGTGGTGTTGTCTTTGGTGACAGTGATAGTCTCAGCTGTACCGAGCATCTCGATGGTCGCTTGCTCCAACTTGATACCTTTCTCTTCGCTGATGACCGTACCGCCGGTGAGGATAGCGATGTCTTCGAGCATCTCTTTGCGGCGATCACCAAAGCCCGGAGCCTTGACCGCACAGATCTTGAGCTGTGCGCGCAGACGGTTGACTACCAGTGCAGTCAGCGCTTCGCTATCGACATCCTCGGCAATGATCAGTAATGGACGACCACTCTGTACTGCCGGTTCCAGAACCGGAAGAAGCTCTTTGAGGTTCGAGATCTTCTTGTCGTAGATCAGGATATACGGTTTGTCCATCTCTACCTGCATCGTCTCGGTGTTGGTTACGAAATACGGACTGATGTATCCGCGGTCGAACTGCATACCTTGTACTACGTCAATAGTGGTGTCCATACCTTTGGCTTCGCCGATGGTGATCACACCGTCTTTCGACACCTTACGCATCGCGTCAGCAATCAGTTTACCGATCTCGGCATCGTTGTTAGCCGAAACGGTAGCTACTTGCTCGATCTTATCGAAGTCATTGCCAACGACTACGGCGTTCTTCTTAATCTCCTCTACTACGGCAGCGACAGCTTTGTCAATACCGCGTTTGAGGTCAAGCGGGTTAGCTCCGGCGGTCACGTTCTTCAGACCCACACCTACGATAGCTTGTGCCAAAACGGTAGCAGTCGTAGTACCGTCACCTGCCTGATCGCCGGTCTTGGAAGCTACCTCTTTCACGAGCTGTGCTCCGAGGTTCTCAGCTGCGTCTGCCAACTCAATCTCTTTGGCTACCGTCACACCGTCTTTGGTGATGTGCGGAGCACCGTATTTCTTGTCAATGATGACGTTACGTCCTTTCGGACCAAGTGTCACTTTCACTGCGTCAGCCAATTGGTCAACGCCACGTTTCAAAGCCTCACGGGCTTCTACGTTATAGGTAATATCTTTTGCCATAACAATTTAACGATTTAACGATTTAACGATTTAACAAATCACCGCGAGCACATCGCTTTGACGCATGATAAGGTATTTCTCGCCGTCGAGTTCGAGTTCCGTACCGGCATATTTGCCGTAGAGAACGCGGTCTCCGGCTTTGAGGACCATTGCCTCATCTTTGGTACCTTCGCCTACTGCGAGCACTTCGCCGCGAAGGGGTTTCTCCTTGGCGCTATCAGGAATGATGATTCCTCCAATGGTTTTTTCTTCTGCAGCCTCCGGCTTGATCAGCACACGGTCTGCTAATGGTTGAATTTTGCTCATAATATAGATGTTTTTAATTATTAACTTTCACTTTTCACCTTTCACCTCTCACCCTCTCATCCTCTCATCCTCTCATCCTCTCACCTTTCAACTTTCATGCCAAACGGATAAAATCTGCCAAAATGTCAGTTTACCTGAACCGTTTTTCCAAAATTTTCTGCAAAGGTACACTTTTTTTTGCACATATAAAAATTTTTTAGTACCTTTGCACGAAATTATGAACGAGAAGCAAAATATTGGCAGTTTGTTTGACCGGATAGCGAAGACCTACGATGGTCTCAATCATGGTCTGTCGTTGAATATAGACCGTTTGTGGCGGCGAAAGACAGTAGCGATGATGCAGGCTCATGAGCACGTGTTGGATGTCGCTATCGGAACGGCGGATCTGACGATCGAGATGCTTCGTCGCAGGAAAGCGCAACGGGTGACGGGGCTCGATCTCTCGCGTGAGATGATGGCTATCGGAGAGGAGAAAGTGGAGCGGATGAAGGCAAAAGAGCAGGTTTCTTTTATATATGGAAACGCGCAGGAGATGCCTTTTGAGAAGGAGTCCTTTGATGCTGTAACCTGCGCTTTCGGTTGTCGGAATTTCAGCGATTTAGATGCCGGACTAAAGGAGATGTACCGTGTTCTGAAACCCGGCGGAGAGCTGATCATCTTGGAGTTCAGTTATCCTAAGAACCCGCTTATTCGGTGGTCATATGACCTGTATTTCAGCCATATACTGCCTTTCGTAGGAAGAATAGTGAGCAAGGACAAGACCGCTTACAGCTATCTGAACAAGAGTGTCAAGGGCTTTTGCTGGGGAGAGGAGTTTGCACGTCATCTGAGCGAAGCCGGATTTAGTGATCCGCACTTCACCCATCTCACTTTCGGCATCGCCACCATCTACAAGGCGGTTAAATAAATGGTAAATGGTAAATGAATAAATGGTAAATAGCTATATGGTTAAACACATTATTTTATGGAAACTGCGTTCGGAGCTGAGCGCAGAGGAGAAGCAGGCGAAAGCTTTAGCGATTAAGCAAGGTTTGGAAGGTCTGCAAGGCAAAGTACCCGGTTTGGTGGATATCCACGTTCAGATAGACGGACGTTTGGATAGCAGCAATGCGGATATCATGTTGGATTCTACGCTGGAGTCGGAGGCAGCCCTCAAGGGCTACGCCGTTCATCCGGCGCATGTAGCGGTGGCAGATGGAGTAGTGCGCCCCAATACGGAGCTGCGTACCTGTCTGGATTTTGAATATTGATTGTTTATGAAATCTAAAATACGTTTAGTTCTTTTGCTGTTGAGTGTGTCAACAGCTGTTTTGGCAGGCCCTCAGCAACGCTCAGTAGTTAGAGACACCGTTTGTAATGTACCGCTGAGGGAGATGTTACGCGTAGCCGATCGCTTCTGCTATCAGTTTCAGTCATGCCCCGATAGTCTCTTCTCGTGGGCGTATGTCGATTTAGGTAGTCAGAAAGAAGAGATAGAGGTCAAAAAGGAGAAAGACAGCCCCAATGCTATCCAGCTTCGATACAAAGACCGCGTCTATGATCCGGTGAACAAAACCGGTGATGTCGCCATCGATATCTATGTCTTGGGTGTTCGCTGGTGGAAAGACCAGCACCTCGGTACCAAATATGTCCTCATGCGTCCGGCAAAAGCAAAGTTCCCTTTGACCGCTCAGATGACCGCTACCTACAGCGGCTCGATCTTGGACGGAGGACGCTTTATCCTGCGTCTGGAACCGGAGTCGCCTACGCGCACGCGCGTTCATTATGAGTTTAATATCACCTTCGGAAAAGTGCTGTCCACTTTTATCTCCGACAAGATCTGGTATAACGCGATCGAATGGAGACTCGCTACGATCTTGGATAATATCGTAGAATACGCAGAGAAAGGGGAGGTTGTCTCCCGTCCGCGCGGACCGCATAAGAAGTGATTATCTTCTTCTGGGCTTGATGTTGTGATAGTTATTGATGAGTCGGCAGTACTCGCAGTTCCGCCAATGATAAGTGACTGTGATGCCTACTTGAAACCAGCCGTCATTCCAGTGAATAGTCTTCTTGCCGTATCGGTTGACGTAGGTTAATCCTTTGCCGCCTAACTCGACACCGTCGCTGTTCTGCGACTTCGCCATAGGCCAGCCGTCGAGGTTCACATAATGAGCATCTACCAAACCTTCGTTCACCATGATCTCGGCACTCATCGACCAGGACTCGGTCAGCCTCCAGCTGTATCCGAGTCCTAATTGTACCATCGGCAGGATACCGTACGTCTTGCCCTCAATGAGGTGTTTCTCCTTGCCGCTCGGTACACTCTTGTAATAGTAGAACTCGTATTTATTGATGATACTTGCAGCCAGACCAAATCCGCCGTACAAATACAGACCCGCGTTCGAGAGCGGATAGTATTGTACGCCTACTGCAGGCTGGATGATGATTGCTTGGAATTTACGATAGTCGTCACGCGGATCAGACAGGCTCTTGAATTTCAATTCGTTGTTTCCGCGTATCGTACCTGCCATGAGGGCGAAACGGATATTACAATGATTACCCGCAGGTAGATTATAGAAGAAATTTAACCCTCCACCAAGACTGAGGTTCTTGAGGTTGAAACCGCCGTTAAACGCTACACCCTCATTATCTACATCACCGAAATAATACATCGCGCTCGCTGTAACACCTACACCGTGCGAAACGAAGTAGTTCTTCGTGGTGTATAGACCGGTTTGTCGACTCGCTTTCTTGGTCCACACAACGCGTCCTCTGCCTCCCACAGCCTCTGCGGTAGGGCAGAGGAGAAGCAATCCGCCAACTAAAAATCCTGCAATGTAAGAACGAATATTCATGGTAAAGCTACATCTATCCTTTCAGCCTGCAAAATTAGTAATAATTTTTGACATGTGCAAATAATTTGACTTTTTTTTTACAAAAAAATAAAAAAGCCTGCGTTTTGCAAGCTTTTTTCGTAGTGCTACCCGGACTCGGAAATTGCACTTGTGCAATAATCGTTCGAACGCAGTGAGATAAGAGAATTCCTGTGCAATAATCGTGCCCCTAAAAGGGGCTAAGAACCCCCGGATTCGAGCCGCGTAGCACAAAAAAAGAGCCTTTTGAGCTCTTTTTTTTTAGTAGTGCTACCCGGACTCGAACCGGGGTTTACGGCGTGAGAGGCCGTTGTCCTAGGCCACTAGACGATAGCACCCTGGGCGGTCTCCCCCTTTTCGGGGAAACTGGCTTCCATCGATAGGGGCTATTTGATGCTCCTTGAACGAAAGCGGGTGCAAAGGTACTGCTTTTTTTTGACATGACCAAATTTTTTGGCAAGAAAATTCAAAAAAAATGCATTTTGCATGGTTTTTTTGACATTTTTGGGCTAATAGGCTTGCATAATTAGCCTAAAAAGATCTGTTTTTCACTATTTTTAGGGATTGTACAGGTCGTAAAAATGCAGTACCTTTGCATTGTTTTTGATTAAATGTCAAATGTCCATACGGCGAAGCAGATCGTTCAACTGTTTCTCCTCTTGGCGCACTCAACTCCTCGCCCCGTATCTCAATGAGTACTGATAGAGCAATATCGTACTTAAATTGTACATCTTACATTGTTCCTTCGTACATTTTTTAGACGAATTTGAGTGCCTTGTTTCGTCTAAAACTTGATTTTTTTTTGCATTTTTAGACGATTTTAGTGCTTTATATCGTCTAAAACTTGATTTTTTTGCATTTTTAGACGAATTTGAGTGCCTTGTTTCGTCTAAAACTTGATTTTTTTTGCATTTTTAGACGATTTTGAGTGCCACTACGACTAACGACCATCGACCATCGACTGAATTTTTAATTCTTAATTTTATATTTTTAATTTTTTTTCTTGCATATGTGCAAAAAAAGTCGTACCTTTGCAGCCGAAAATGGTTAAATGACCAAATAAATGAAAAAATGTGTAAATGACAAAATGGTAAATGGTGTGATGTTCAAAATTACCCCCCCATATGGCAAAATGTTGTATTTCTTCTTTTGCTGTTTACATACACGCTCTGTCTTACAGCGTGTACGTGCTGCCATCGTTCCGATGATCGGTTAGTATATGTCGATAATATCCCGCGCCTTTCTGCGGACATCTTTTATTTCCGAGACTCTCTTTTATTCTACGCACAGCGCGCCTACGAGACCGAAGATCCAGAAGCGCTCTGCATCACGGCTACATCAGCCTATCACCTGCGCTATTTTGATACAGCGGCGGCGGACTCACTGACCCCTGTTTCCGAGGAGGATGCGTCTGTCATGCTGCTTCGTGCATGCGAGCTCAACTACGAGCCCGCCTATATCGTCGTGCATTATCTCGACCAGCTTGGTCTCTGGTCGCACACCGTCCCCGACCACGACTATAAAAGTTTTTCTATAGATTCCACAACCCTTAGTGGAGACTACTTTAACCTTGAAATCAAATAATACCATGGCAAATATCTTTCAAGGTTCTTCTAAAGTAGCTCAATGCGTACGTACATGGGATGAGTTGATGCGCACAGGTACATGGATTGATACAGAGGAGTTTGCACGCATCTATGATTATGCAAACCTCCCCGGAGAGGAAGTCTTAGGATATGAAAAAGCCATCAAGAAAGCCAAAAGCGAGATCCGCTCTGCGTTAACCGAAATAGGGCTTTACTTACGCGAGAGCCGCGATGCCAAAGATAACCGTAAAATTCTAACTGCATACCCCGAACATTGTACCGATCCGCTCCATAACATACGGATCATGGCTACAATCGACGATGCTATGATGTACAGCCGTGCTTTACGGCTGACCTATGCGCCTTCGTTTCATGATTCGGAGGTGCATATTTTTCATCCGCAATACGTACGCACCTACAATGGACGGCAGTATGTCTATGGGGTTTATGAGATAGCAGAGGAAAATAAAGGTCTGCCTTTTGTGGCTCTGCCTTTAGATCGTATAGAGACGGTCTCTATGACCAAAGAGGTATCCTATCAACGAGGCAATCCCGAAGAGTACGAGCGACAGATGCGGAACGTCATGGGTGCATCCCCTGATTTTAAACATCCGGAGGTGGTGGATGTTGTCTTGCGTACGCATGACCGCAAGACCCATATGCTTTTATTAACCCGACCGCTTCATCATTCTATCCGAGAGATAATTCCTTTCTCCGAAGAACAATGCGGAGAGTTGACTATACATGTTCAAATCACCCGTGAATTGGAGAATTGGATTTTGCATTACGGTACCGGATTAGAGGTCATTGCACCTCAGTCTCTGCGCGCGCATATGGCGCACGTGATCAACACCATAAAGGACTATTATACCGAATAGGTCACAAAAAACAGGGGACCTATTATCCCCTCAAAATATTTGCCCATGTGGCGGAAATGCAGTACTTTTGCACCGTCAAACGATAAAACACATACAGCTATGATCCAAAGCGAGGCACAATTGGAACAGCAGTTCCTTGAGAAATTACAAGAGTTGAAGTACACCTATCGTCGTGACATTCACGACTTGGATGCATTGGAGAGAAATTTCCGGCAGAAGTTTGAGAAACTGAACATGGTCTCTCTTTCTGATACGGAGTTTCGTAAACTGCTACAGGAGAATGTCACCGCAGATGTTTTTGCTGCGGCGAAGCACCTGCGCGAGAAACAAACTTTTGTGCGCGATGACGGTACGACTTTCGATTATAGTCTGGTGAACCTGCGGGATTGGTGTAAGAATGAGTTTGAGGTCATCAACCAGCTCACTATCAACACCGCTTCCTCTCATCACCGCTACGATGTGATCCTCCTCATTAACGGTCTGCCCTTGGTGCAAATTGAGTTGAAGCGTCATAGCGTCTCCGCCCTCAAAGCGGTTGAGCAAATCGTGAAATACAAGCAAGACCGCGGTAACGGCTACACCAATACCCTCATGTGCTTCATGCAACTCTTCATCGTCTCCAATGGCGGTGCAGATACCATGTATTTCGCCAATAACAACGACGAGCATTTCCATTTCGATGCGACCAATAACTACCTACCGGTCTATCATGCGGCGCGTCCCGATAACCATAAGGTAGTGGAGTTATATGAGTTCTCGGATATGATGCTCCGAAAGGAGGAGTTGAGCAAACTCATCAGCCGCTATATGGTACTTGTAGAGACGGAGCGCAAGATCCTTGTGATGCGTCCGTATCAGATCTATGCCGTGGAGAGTATCGTGAACTGCGTTGCGCAAAATCAGCATAACGGCTTTATCTGGCATACTACCGGTTCGGGTAAGACGCTCACCTCGTTCAAGGCTTCTACCTTGCTCAAAGACAATAAGGACATCGAGAAATGTGTCTTTGTGGTCGATCGCAAAGACCTTGACAAACAGACCCGCGACGAGTTCAATAAGTTCCAAGAGGGTTGTGTAGAGCAGAACGCCAACACCGCTGCACTCGTCAGCCGTCTGGAGAGTAGCGACTATGCCGATAAAGTCATCGTCACCACGATACAGAAACTCGGTATCGCCTTAGACCCTTCTCCCTCAAACCGCTTCTATCAGCGTCTGGAGAAACTGCGTAACAAACGCGTCGTCTTTATCTTCGATGAGTGCCACCGTTCGCAGTTCGGTGAGAACCATGCGGCTATCAAGCAGTTCTTCCCCAAAGCACAGCTTTTCGGCTTTACCGGCACACCGATCTTTGAGGAGAACAGCCATATGGTCAAAGTGAACGGTCAGCAGGCGGAGTATGTCACGACCGAAGATGTCTTCCAGCAATGTCTCCACCAATATACTATCACCAATGCCATTAACGACAATAATGTCCTCCGTTTCAAAGTGGAGTACTACGGCAATAAATCAGGAGACGGACATAAGGAACGTGCTCTGCCTTCCAAAACGCAGATAGTGGAGCATATCCTCAATAATCACGATAAACTGACCGCGCTTCGTCGGTTCAATGCCCTGTTTGCAACCGCGTCTATTCCCGATGCGATTCAGTTCTACAACCTTTTCAAAAAGATGCAGGAGCAGCGCAAGAAAGCCGATCCCGATTATACACCGCTTAATATCACGGCAGTCTTTACGCCCCCTATGCGTAATATCTCCGATGAAGACCTGCCACAGGAGGAAGCCGATAACCAAGAGCACGGAGAGGAAAACAAATCCGAACTCGCACGTATCATTGCGGACTACAATGCGCAATTCGGCACCAATTACTCTGTCGATCTCTTCGATGAGTACTACCGCGATGTGCAGACGCGTATCAAAGACCAGAAATACCCGAATAAGGAGCTTTCGCATGACCAGAAACTGGATGTGGTTATTGTAGTCGAGATGATGTTAACCGGTTTTGACAGCAAGTTCCTCAATACCCTCTATGTAGCCAAAGACCTCAAATGGCACGGTCTCATCCAAGCCTTTAGTCGTACGAACCGCATCTTAGACGGCACGAAGCCGTACGGCAATATCATCTGCTATCGGGATTTGGAGAAAGCGATGGATGAAGCCATGGTGCGCTTTAGCGGATTTGAAACCAACAAAGGTAAGGAGTATTGGCTCGTAGAACCGGTGGAGACCGTAGTGGAGAAATACCGCGAGAAGATCAACCAACTCCAGACGGTGATGAACAGTATGGGCTTGGATTGCAAACCCGATGAGGTCATCAATATCCCGCAGGGCGAAAACACGGCGGCTTTCATCGAGGCATTCAAAGACGTGCAACGTATGGCGCTCAAACTCGACCAATATGTCGATATGCCGGTGGAGATCAAGCAGACGGTAGAGGCTATCATGCCCGAAGATACGCTTATGCAGTTCCGCACCGCCTATATCGACCTTGCGCGTCGGGCAGCAGCTGCCGATGGCAAACAGGACGTGACCTATTACATCGATGAGGACACCGATTTCGAGCTGTCTCTGTTCAGTTCCGCTCTCGTGGATTACGACTATATCATGCGCTTGCTCTCCAAATATACCGACACGCATTTCGAGAAAGTCCAAATCACCAAGAAACAACTCTTGGACATCCTTGCCGGTAGTGTGGATCTGATGAATGAGAGGGAGTACCTCAAAGCCTTCATCGAGGAAGAACTATCGCAGGGTAGCGGTATGAGCGAGTTAGAGATCCGCAGACGGTATAAGGAGTTTAAGAACGAGCGTTTTAACCAAAAGATAGCGGTTATTGCGCAGCAGTTCAATATCGACACAGCAGCCCTTGAGCATTTCGTCAGCGAGACCGCCAAACTGCTCCGTCTGGACGAAGATGCACTCCGCGAACTGCTGAGTCATATCGACAATTGGAAACAACGCAAGGCAGCCAAAGAAAACCTCATCAAAGAGTTACATCCGCTTCTGACATTGCTCTCCGGCGGTAATACGATTGAGGGTCTGAACGCTTATGTGAAATGATAAAAACAGATAGATCTATGAATAATACACCGCAACTTAGATTTCCCGGCTTTACAGGGGAGTGGAGTGAGAAACCTTTCGGAGAGATTTACAAAAAAAACAATGTAAAAAATGATGGTTCTATAGGAGTAGATAAAATCATCTCTGTAGCTAATATGTACTTTAAAACAGATGCCGCTGTAGGTGATGCGGAATATCTTAAGTCATATAATGTTTTCCGTTTAGGAGATATTGCATATGAAGGCAACAAAAGTGCAAATCATGCGTACGGAAGATTTGTAGAAAACACGATAGGTGAAGGTATCGTATCACATGTTTTTGATGTGTATTCTCCTATTGCCCCAAATCATTGTTTGCTGTACTGGAAATATGCAATTAACTATGAACGTATAATGCGACCGATATTGGAAAAATCAACTATCAAGTCCACTATGATGACGAACTTGATTGCTAAAGATTTTCTAAAGCAGAAAACATTAGTTCCCTCTCCCGCGGAGCAGCAGAAGATAGCCGAATGTCTTTCTGCTTTGGATGATCTCATTTCTGCCCAAGGGGAGAAAGTGGATGCCCTCAAAACCCGTAAAAAGGGTCTTATGCAGCAGCTCTTTCCGCAAAACGGCGAAACAACACCCCGCCTCCGCTTCCCCGGCTTTACAGGGGAGTGGAGTGAAAAAACGTTTGGTAGTTTATTACAAGAAAATCGAGATTGCTCTACGAAAGAAAACGAAGACACTCTTTTGACATCATCAATAGAGGGTATGTTTTTAAACTCAGAGGTTTTTTCGCATCAACGTGGTAGTTCTACTATTGGTTATCGTAAGATTAAAAAAGGTATGCTTATACTTTCCGCACAGAATTTACATTTGGGAAATGCCAATGTTAATTTAAGATTTGAAAGCGGACTTGTCTCTCCTGCCTATAAAACATATGATGTTATTGGTTGCTTACCTCAATATATGTATCATTGGGTTAAGCAAGATTCAACTAAACAATTTTTCTTAAATGCGACTACACAGGGTGCAAGTGGTTGCCGTCAAAATGTTGTTTGGGAACAACTTTATAAACAAATTATATACCTCCCCTCTCCTGCGGAGCAGCAGAAGATTGCCTCCTGTCTTTCCGCTTTGGATGATCTCATTGCATCCGAATCAGCCGAATTGGAAGCCCTCAAAGCCCACAAGAAAGGACTGATGCAGCAACTATTTCCCGAACCCGCTAAATAATAAAGAGTTATGCCCGGATATAACGACAAAGTAATAGAAAAACTCCTACGGGGGTTTGAGCCGGTGAATGAAGATAGTCGGTACTACAACATCAACTATCCGTTCACCAACTGCGCTCTCGTCTTTGCCTATAACGGTACAGGCAAGACGCGTCTATCGTACGATTTTGCGCACTATGGACGCACGGAGGACGACACCAAACCGCAGCACACCCTCTACTACAACGCCTATACGGAAGACCTCTTTACATGGGATAACGATCTCGAAAACAATGCCGAACCGCGTCTGCTCATCAATCAAAACTCATCCCTTATACAGGGTTTGGCAGGTGCGAACTTTACCGAATCACTCCACCGCTATCTCAGCGTCTTTACCGACATCGATTTTGAACTCCACTACGACCAAGATAACGAGGAAATTCCGGATTATGTTGTGTTCAGCAAAAAGAAAAAGTTTAAGCAGGAAATCAACGGTGTGCTTCAGGAGTTCGAAGAGACCATTGATAACATCAAGATCTCTCGCGGAGAAGAACGGCTTTTCGTCTGGTGTTTCTTCCGCTGCATCATGGATCAAGTAGTCGGAGGTACGGATGCCTATAAGCACATCGAATATATCTACATAGATGACCCGATGTCCTCCCTCGATGATAATAACGTCATCGCCTTTGCGGAGCAGCTTTACACCCTCATCCGTACTCAAAGAGACAAAGAGATAGCTGCTCATAAAGCCGACAAACGCGATTTCCGACGGATTAAGTTTGTTGTTTCTTCTCACCACGCGCTGTTCTTTCATGCGATGCTGCACGGTCTGAACGGAGACCAGAAACTCGGTCGCTACTACCTCAGCCGCAATAAGCACAAAGATGAATTGGTGCTAAAAGATATGAGCGAGGATACGCCTTTCTACTATAATGTAGCGATGATGAGCGAGATTAACAAAGCTATCAAAACAGGTGAACTATACACCTATCATTTCACGATCCTGCGAAGCATCATGGAGAAAATAAAGGAGTTCTTCGGGCATCGGGATTTCTCGATTATCTTAGAGGGCATCACCTATCGCGGAGATACCTATGACCGCACCTCTTTTAGCCAAGAAGACCTCGCGGAGTTCTACGCACGTGTGATGAATGTATTAACCCACCAAGGATCAATGTTCACCCCCTCGTTGATGAACGAGGACAACAAAGCCTTGGCTACCGAGATCTTTAATCACTTGGTGGACAAATACCAATTTGTGCTGCCTAACTTGGACAGTTCTTGGAGCGAAGCCAAAATCAAAAAAGCCAACTAAAGTAAATAATAGAAACCCAAAACCATATACAAACATGGAACAAACATCGAAAACCCCGATGACCAAACAAGAGAAAGAGCAACTCTTCCGTGCTCTTTGGAGTGTAGCAGACGTATTACGCGGCGCAATGACCGCGGATAACTTCCGCGATTACATGTTGTCTCTGCTGTTCTATCGCTATATCAGCAAGCGGTACGAGACAGCGGCACGCAAGGAGTTAGGTTCGGATCTGCCCGACAACAAATCGCTCCTCGTGTGGTACAAAGAGAACGAAGACGATGTGCCGGAATTTGAGGACATGATGCTCAAAGGTACGCACTACATCATCAAACCGCAGTACCTCTGGAGCGCTATCTATGAGTTAGCCCGTACGCAGGACGCCGATCTGCTTACCGAACTTGGCAACGGCTTCCGACATATCGAGGAAGAGTCGTTCAAAGGTACGTTCAAAGGCTTGTTCTCCGAAATCAACCTCCAAAGCGAGAAACTCGGCAAGGACTATGCTGCGCGAAACAAGATGATGTGCAATATCATCTCGACCCTCGAAGAAAAACTCGCTGAGTTTGACCAGAAAGGGGACATCCTCGGTGATGCGTACGAGTACCTCATCGGTCAGTTCGCTGCCGGTAGCGGTAAGAAAGCAGGTGAGTTCTACACACCCCAACAGGTCAGCACGATCCTCTCCCGTATCGTCACCCTCGATTGTCAAGACCCTGCGTCGGGACATAAGAAGGAACTGCGCTCCGTGCTCGATTTTGCGTGCGGTTCGGGTTCGTTGCTGCTCAACGTGGCAAACCAGATGAGAGAAAACGGCGGAAAGATCGGTAAAATTCACGGTCAGGAAAAAGAGGTCACCACCTTCAACCTTGCCCGGATGAACATGCTTTTGCACGGATTGCATGATTCCGAGTTCGAGATCTTCCATGGCGATACGCTTACGAACGATTGGAGTTTACTCAAAGAGAGCAACCCTGTGCATCCTGTTACCTTTGACGCGGTAGTAGCGAATCCGCCTTTCTCCCTCAAATGGGAGCCGGATGATGAGACCTCCAATGATCCGCGATTTAAGAACTACGGCGTAGCTCCGAAAAGTGCTGCGGATTTTGCGTTCCTCTTGCACGGATTCAACTATCTGAGCGAAAGCGGTACCATGGCGATTATCCTGCCGCACGGAGTACTCTTCCGTGGCGGCGCTGAGGCTTCTATCCGCCAGAAACTCATCCATGATGATAATATCGATTGTATCATCGGCTTGCCCTCTAATCTGTTCTATTCCACCGGCATCCCTGTTTGCATCATCGTGCTCAAGAAATGCCGCAAGAATACCGACATCCTCTTTATCAATGCCGCTGAGTGCTTTGAGAAAGGCAAGAAGCAGAACGTGCTCAAAGAGGAGCATATCGATAAGATCGTCAATGCCTATCGTGACCGTACCGAACAAGACCGGTTCAGTCGCCGCGTCTCCCTCAAAGAGATAGCTGAGAATGACTATAACCTCAATATCACACGCTATGTCAGCTTAGCCCAAGAGGAAGCACCGGTAGATCTCACTGCTAATCACGCGCTACTCACCGACATTGACGGAAAGATAGCCGATGCGAAAGGGAAACTAAACGGCTTCTTAACCGAATTGGGATTACCGACACTCTAATCGCTACAAATAGGTCTCGCATTTCGCGGGACCTATTATTTTTTAGATTTGTTTGCCCATGTCCGCAAAAAGCACTACCTTTGCACCATATTTTAATAATCAATAAATTTAAATAATATGGTAAAAATGTATCAAAAACAAACAAACACAATTCACGTTATTGTTAACGCTAAATCCGCATGTCGTAAGACCCTTTATCGCTATGACTGCGGAATATGCTACTGATGGTTCGAATCCATTATCCCAAGGACAGGTTGTAAACGTATTACTCGTTCCTGTCATCGTTATCCAAGAGGAACACCATTATCATTATGGCTCAATTCACCTTGATATTCATAATAATTAAAAAAAAATTTGCATATATAAAAAAAAAGCAGTAATTTTGCACCCGAAAAAATCGTTCGAGTTAATCAACGAGATAAGAAATCGTCGCAGGCTCCACGACGCTAAACAGGAGAACATACTAAAAGCGCGTCTGCGCATAAGGCATATTCTTTTAAAACGAAGTCGGCAAAACTTATAAGTAGCGAAAAACGATATGCCCCTACTATCTGTGTATCTGCACGGGTCGAAGGGGTATCGCTACAAAGTTTGCCGACTTTCGTTTTTACCCCTTCGGCTTGTGCTTTTAGATAGGCTCTTTCCTTTCAGTTTTTCACCCTTTAATTTCAACTTTCAAATCCATGAGTTCATATAACTACGCACCCGGTGCGGTGCATCTTGATGTTCATAATAATAACATCTCTATTACAGGGACAGAAGTCTTTTCCCTCGTTCGTTCGCTGATGGAGAATAATGCGCCCTCTATGGAGGTACAACCATCGGACAACATGGAGGACGTCTCTCCTATAGATACCTCTTTCTTTACGTCCTATCCGTTTTCACCGGAAATGATAGAGAAAAATCTCCGTCAGGCTATCAGCCTTGCTTCCAGCAAAGCCGATGCATGCCGACGGATCATGGCACTCGAAAATCAGGGCTATATCATCCTCTCTAATCTCACCGACGAACGTAAAGCAGAACTGATCAATCCCTTTTCCCTTCCGAAATTCAGTTTGAAAGCCAATGATTTCAAGAAAGCACGGAATAATCCCTACCGAAAGAAAACATCCTAATCTTTCCCTTTTTGGCACTTTTTGGCACGTGCAAAATCGTAAAAATTGCGCGTTTCTTCCCCTGCCGTTTCCCTTTCTTTCCCTTTATTAGGCCTGCACTCGCAGGTCTTTTTTTTTATCCATACCTTTGCACCGCTTTTCGGAACAAACAGTCGCATGTTGCGACCGTTCAATCCCTCCGAGAAGCGGTTTAATGACACGCAAAAATATATACCGTGACCCCGACCGCATCGGTCACTCCTTCACCCACGGCGGCATACTCTTCCGCTATGTCGCTACCCATCGCGAGAACGATGTCGCTTTCTACTGCGACCTCACCGCCACCAAAGGTATCGCCGTCTATCCCTCCGGCAGAGTAGGCACCGTACAGAACCCCTGTACCACCGACACGCCTAACACCAAGGGCAGCAACGGCAGACGTAAACAACGCTACCGGTATTTCCGAGATGCTTTTGGTCATCACAAAGGTCTTATGGCTGCTCAAGCTTCCTACATCGCCGAACGCGGCGAACTCATCCCCGATGGGCTCGTCCTCGACCATATAGACGGCTGTACGACCAATAATCATCCCTCGAACCTCCGCGCGGTGACCCCTGCTATCAACTCCCGTGACGGCGGTTTCCTCCGTAAGCTCCGTAACCGCGGCATCATCGTCGCCCTCTTCCCCGGTATCATCCTCGAGGGCTATGCCCGTATGGCAGTATGGAAAGCAACCCACACCCAGCAGCAGTACGACCGTCTCACCCGTGACGATCTGCTCCGTATCTTTGTCGGTCCGACCTTCACCGTCATCGACCCCAACATCCTCATGGATTTGGACTTTAAGGATTAGTGCCCTCCCTTTGTCCCTTGCGTCGGGATCGTATCCCGAAAAAAGATATTCATTATTCATTATTAATTATTAATTATTCATTATTCATTATGAAAAATCTTATCGAACTGCGCGACCTCCGCGCTCAAGAAAAAGCCCTCAAGGCTCGTATCGAAATCGTCAAACCCCTCGCTATCGAGGAAGCCAAGACCCTCGCACCCGAGGGCGGTAAGTTCGCCCTCGAAGGAGTAGGTGAGTTCGTTCTGGACATCAATCCCATCATGGAGAAAGATCCCCTCAACCCGAACGACACCGCACCGGATATCAAGACCAGTACCTCCGAGGAGGCTGTCTCGTACCGCAAACTGCTCAAAGAGCAAAACGCCTACAAGTCCAAAGCCTCATCCCTCACCAAGACCATCAAAGGTTTCTACGATGCTTTCCGTCAGAAGTTCGGTCGTCGTGCTACTCGTTTCACCTACACCCTCAAATGTGTCGGTCTGGACTAACCCCTCTCAACTCCCTCTCGTTCCCCGCCGCCCGCTCTTTGTATCCGCCAATCTTGGAGGATCGGGCGGCGGCAACCCGGGACAAAAAGAGCAAAAGAGAAGAACATTATG
>ONMU01000031.1 GCA_900319035.1 uncultured Bacteroidales bacterium | reverse complement strand
CTCGTTAACAAGGACGTGCTCACTTGTCCAAAAACAGAGATTCACGAGGCGAAACCAGAAGCCACTTACTTCGAAGGCAAGAAAGTGTATTCTCTATAAACCCATTATTCACTCTTATTTTATTTCACCGCTGACCGTCACTGGCCAGCGGTTTTTCTTTTTATATACATACGGTCGCACAACTACGCACTAAAGCACTCTATTTCTGCACTAAAACAAAAAAGACACCCTAATGGATGTCTTTTTGCGGTGCGGACGAGACTCGTCGTCGGAAGCGGCGATCCATGATTACGTTACTGCGTAACTTATGTAATGGTCGCGCTTCCTCCTCTCCCCACAAATTAAAATTTGCGGGGACCCCAAAGAGAGTTCGAGTCAGACCATCACACGAAAAAACGCAACCTCTCAAAAGAGAAATTGCGTTTTTTGCGGTGCGGACGAGACTCGAACTCGCGAGAAACCCTCGCCCAGCTATTAACTTTCTTCCTGATTATCAATCAGTTGGTTAGCAATTTCAAATACCATTCTACCTTAGGACGGCTTGTGCCGATTTCGGGCAGTTTTTTCTTCTTTTCAAAAGCGAGTGCAAAGGTACTGCTTTTTTTGGAATTATGCAAATTTTTTGGCAAAAAAATGCAATTTTAGCACGATTTTGTTAATAACTGTGTACTTTTGAATCCCTTTCAAACATTAATTAGTTCGAATAAGTGTTTTTGCCATTTTCTCGGAAAGCTCAAAATCTCGTGTGCGCAGGTGCGTATGAGCGTGCCAGCTATGCGCACAATTTTATTCATAAGGTATATAACAACGAACTGATACCCCGCTGGCATAAGATATTGAGTGTTTCGATTGACTAAATAATAAAATTTATGTTTATAACGCAGTAAAACGTAGAAAAATTACGAAAAACTAAAATAAAATTTGTATAATTCAATTTTTATTTGTAATTTTGCAGCAAATTTAAGATTTACAACTATGGTAGCTGATTTTTCAGTAGAGAATTACTATTCCATCCGTTCGCAGCAAACGCTTAGTTTTGTGCCCACAACGGATAAAGGGTTATTAGAAGAATACACCGTAGAGGTTAAGCCTGGCGTACGCCTTTTGAAAATGGGCGTTGTTTACGGTGCCAATGCGTCTGGTAAAACAAAAGTCCTCAATGCTTTTGAGACCTTTGTTCATACTTTGCTTCATTATCCTCAAAGTAAAACTGAGGAGATTGATGTGGTTCCATTCTTGTTAGATGGCCATAGTAAGAACGAGCCGACTCGGATGCAGATGAATTTTTATCTCGAAGGTGAGAAGTACAACCTGAATCTACTATTCAACAATGAGCGTATTCTGGAGGAGAAACTGATGGTTTATTCATCAGTGCGTCCCACCATGCTTTTCGAACGCAAATATAACCCGGAAACGGATAGTACTCAAGTGGAGTTTGGTAAGAATCTTGGTTTGTCTCGTCGCGAACAAGATTTCGTTGCCGGAAACACCCTTAACAACTGCTCTGTGATAGCAGCCTTTGGTAAGTCGAATGTAGTCAGCACTCGCTTAAATACGGTTTATACGTGGATTGATAGTAATTTCTCTGAAGTATTAAGGCCATCCATTGATTTGTCGTTTTTCCTCCATAAGGAGCTGAAGAACGATAAGGATGGTAAACTCAAACAGTTTATCATCCAATTCCTGCAGAAATCAGATTTCAACATCAACGAATTCCACCTTTCTTCAGATGCATCTTCTATTATCTTTTCGCATGAGACGCTAAATGGTATAGGTACTTTGCCGGAAGAATTGGAATCACATGGTACTTTGCGCTTCATGGGCATTGCAGCCATTATGAAGTATCTCGTGCAAGACAATCAATTCATTATCATTGACGAGATAGAGACGAGTTTGCATTACGAGTTGCTATCCTATTTCCTGCGTGTATATCTTGCAAATAATACTGGTACATCGCAATTATTGATAGCTACGCATGACATCAATTTGCTGAATGAAGATTTTGTTCGCCGTGATACTATCTGGTTTACGGATAAGAACGAAGAGGCCGAAACGGAATTGGTTCGCCTCTCAGACCTTGGTTTACACAAAAACATATCGCCATATAACGCGTATCGTCAAGGTAAATTGGTCAAACTGCCATTTACAGGAGCGATATATCTGGACGAGTCAACGGAGGACATGCAATGAAAAAGAGTATCGCAATCTTTGGCGAAGGAATAACTGAATGGTTTTATATTGACTCTCTACGTATAGTTGGTCATTATCCATTTAAAATGCGTCCTTCTATTCCGCAGCACTCGGATATAAAGCATTTACTTGCAGAAGCGAGACAATGTGTCACCGAGGGGTATGATGAGATTATCTGTCTATTAGACATGGATAGATTGAATACGCATCCTTCAGAGAAGCAAGCTTACCATAGAGCCAAACAACAAAGGATCTTTCAAAAGGTAACATTTATAGAGACAGATCCGTGTACTGAATATTGGTTCCTAATGCACTTTATGCCCAAACCTTCGCACCGGAAGTATGCAGATTATGAAGCAGTAGCAAAAGAGCTATGCAAGTACATGCCTGGATACGAGAAAACCAAGAAGTACTTTCAGCGTATCAGGCTCTATGAATTTCTGTCCCAGCATGGTGACCTTGAAAAAGCATTGAACTTAGCCAAACGGTCCGTTGAACTGCATGATGAAGGAGCAGAAATCTCTTATTCACAGATGTATCAACTCTTTGAAAAATTAGAACTTTTAGAAAATAAAAGTAAAAAATAGTACTTTATACTTGGCACTTACCCCCTCAGTGGAGCACTTTACCCCAAATAAAATGCAAAAATGCAGGTTTTTGAGCCTGCATTTTCTATTTCTATTTTTCACTATCGAGTTCCTCAAGGGTCTCTTTGATCTGCGGTTCGATAACTTTCTTTTGGTATTTTTTGTGAATCTTATTCTGACGCTTTTGCGCCGCAGTCAGATTCGTATATACTGTCGGCTCTCCCACACCTTGTGCGTATGGAACAATCAAGTTGAACTCCGGCAGCGGTGGCAACTCAGCGATTGCTTCCGGATGAGCCTGTATATATTTTAACCTACTCTCCAACTCAGCCACGCGATGCTTCAACTGCTCCAGTATATAATTATTGGCATCATCCAACAAGTGTGCCGCATTGATGGTGGTCTCTTGGTATTGGATCAGCTTCTTCAAATAGCCATTCTCCATGTCTTTCTCCGTTTCGTAATCAATCGGCTTTCGCTCACGAATAAAAAAGGAGTCAGTCGTGACATTGAAAAAGTCTGCAATCTTTTCCAGTGTCGCAGCTGTCGGGTTCTTGTACAAGTTATGCAAGCTGCTGTTGGGCTTGCCGGTTACTGCCAACGATAAATCGCGTTGGGTCTTCTTTTGTTTGGCTAATAAAAGCCGAATTACATCTCCGTCGTACATAGATTTTGAAGTTAAAAAGTAATTATAGTGCGCATTTGCGTATTATAATTACTAAAATGCTATAATAATACGCTTTTCTTGCAGTTTTTAGGTCATTTATCAATAAAATATACTAATTTTGCACCACAAAAGTACAACAAAAATTGCAAATACGCAAATATAATACGCAATTTTTGAATTATTTTTGCATTTTTTAACCAAAACCAATAAATAAACATAACTATGAAAAGTTTTAAGTCTTATTATGAGCAATTGTGCGGCAGTCGCCGTCGCAATTTCAAGCGTCTGGTGATGCAACGCACCGGATGGAGTAACTCCACTTTTTATTACAAGTGCGAGCATGAGAACCTGACCAAGTTAGAGGATGAGGTCATCGACACCATCCTTGCACGTTTCCGTTATGCAGATCGTAGTCAGGAGCGGTTTGCGGAGAATTATTACAAGAGATACCACATCGCGGAGTAATAATTGGTAATGAGTTGGACGCGTTCCAACTCTCTTTTAAAAACCTAATATCCTAACTTAAAATGATATCCAATAGAACCATAGAATTAGTTCGAATGCAGGTGAATATCAAAGACGTTGTCTCTGATTATGCTACCTTGCATCCGTCTGGCAGCAGCTTTAAATGCTGTTGCCCGTTACACCATGAGAAAACGCCCTCTCTCCATATTAATCCCGCGCGGAACACGTGGCATTGTTTCGGATGTGGCGAAGGCGGTGACGCTATCGCCTTTATCCAGAAGAAGGAGAATATGGATTTTCCGGAAGCGGTTCGCCATCTGGCGAGCAAGTACCATATCTCCATAGAGGAGGATACGCACGAGCGCACACCCGAAGAGCAGGAACAAGACAAACAGCGCGAGGCGATGTTCACGGCCTATTCCCTCATTCAGAAGTACTATGTTGCGAACATTCACAATCAGGACGATCAGGCTCGTGCCGCTTATACGTATGCCCTCAATCGCTGGGGCAAGGAGTTCGTCGAAGAGTTCGGCATCGGCTTCGCGTATGATGCATGGGATGGGCTCATCAACTATGCGAAGCAGCAACTGCTCTCCAGCGAGATTCTCACCCAACTTGGTCTCATCGCGCACTCGGAGAAGTCGAAAAAGGATTACGACTTCTTCCGTGCTCGTATCATGATCCCCATCCGCGACCGCTACAACCGCATCATCGGCTACACGGCACGCACGATGGCGGATGACGACAAAACGCCCAAGTACCTCAATTCTTCCAACAGTCTCATCTACCAGAAGAGTCAGTCTGTTTTCGGTATCGACATAGCCGCTCGTGCCGCGGTCAAAGATGGCGTGTATGTGCTGGTCGAAGGAGCGCCGGACGTACTGCGTCTGCAGTCCATCGGTATCCTCAATGCGGTCGCTTCGTTGGGCTCGGATTGGACGGATGAGCAGTTCAAAGTCCTGCAAAGGAATGCTACCAAACTGATCTTCATGCCCGATGCGGACTGCCCGAAAGTAGGCACTCCGTACGGAACCGGCATTCAAAAGGTTATGAAATCCGCTGTCCAAGCCTGGAACCTCGGTTTTGACGTAAGCGTCAAGGAGATTCCTTTAGGTCAAGAAGGTCGTAAGCAGGATCCGGATTCGTTCTGCAAATCGCGCCTGCTCTACGACGATCTTGAGACGCAGGATTTCCCCGTTTGGTATGCCCAGAAACTGATTCAGACACAAGGGCTCTCGCCCACGGAGATTGTGGACAAAGTGGCATTCCTCTTAGGTCGTCTGGAGCGCGAGTATGAGGTGGATCGGTACATCAATCTACTCCACGATGTCATCCAAGGTAAGTCCATGTGGCGCAAGGCTATTCATGCTGCACAACAGAACCGCCGCGAGGAGTCGCTTCGGTGCAACGATCAGAACTCGCATTACCTCGACCTCTTCGAGAAATACGGCTTTCAGACCAGAGGTAATGCGTATATCTCCATCGGTGCAAACGGTAAGATTTTTCAATGGTCGAACTTCCTCCTTCGTCCGCTGTTCCATATCTCTGATGGCGGATCCAATGCGCTTCGTCTATTCGAGATTGAGAACGAAGATGGCGAGAAACGTATCATCGAGTTCAAGGCAGAAGATTTAGTCAGCCTCAGTCGTTTCAAGCAGAAAATCGAGTCCATCGGCAACTATATCTGGTTGGCAAAAGAGGAACAGCTGACACGCCTCAAACAGTTCCTCTATAAAGCCACCGAAACGGCAGAGCCTATCACCCAGCTCGGTTGGCAGGATCACGGATTCTTCGCCTTCGGAAACGGTATTTTCGATGGGCGCACATGGCACAAAGTGGATGATTTCGGTATCGTGCGCTTGGGTGACCAAGGCAACTTCTACCTGCCGGCATTCTCGTCGATCTATGAGAAGCAGAAATCGCTCTACCAGTTCGAGCGGAGTTTCGTCCACTACGGATTAGGCAAGGTCACGCTACGCACATACGCAGAGCAACTGATAGACGTTTTCGGCGACAACGCCAAAATCGGACTATCATTCCTGTTGGCAACCTTGTTTCGCGACGTCGTCACGGCGCAAACCAAGTCGTTCCCCATCCTCAATCTGTTTGGTCCGAAAGGCTCCGGCAAGTCCGAACTCGGTCACTCGCTCATGTCGTTCTTCATCATCGAGAATACGCCGCCGAACATCCAGAACTCCACGCTTCCTGCGCTCGCAGATGCCGTGGCGCAATGTGCCAATGCCCTCGTGCATATCGATGAGTTCAAGAACACCATCGACATCGACAAACGGGAGTTTCTCAAAGGTCTTTGGGATGGCACCGGGCGCAACCGCATGAACATGGACAAGGACAAGAAACGCGAGGTGACGCGCGTTAACTCCGGCATCATCCTCTCCGGTCAGGAGATGGCCACAGCCGACATTGCCCTTTTCTCACGATTCATCTTCCTGCGCTACGACAAGTCCGAATTCACACCCGAATCCAAGATGAAGTTCCAGCGTCTCAAAGAGCTCCGCAAGATGGGATGCACACATCTGACAATGGACATTCTCCGTAACCGTGCATTGTTCGAAGCCGAGTATGCACATTCGTACAAACAAGTGCAAGAGGACCTGCGCAAGGCGCTTGAGAACAGAGGCGTTGAGGATCGTATTGCCAATAACTGGGCATCCGTCTTAGCGGCATTCCATTGCCTGCAGAACCGTTTGGATCTGCCGTTCTCCTATGCCGATTTGCTTTCGATTGCGGTCGATGGCATCATGGAGCAGAACAAAGAAACCAAGCGTAACAACGAAGTAGCTACGCTTTGGGATATCATCAGTTTCCTGCGTACCGAAGGCCATCTGTGCATGCAGGCGGATTATCGCATAGAAACGGTCTCGCACCTCAAGGTGGACAACAGTTCCTCGCCTGTTGAGTTCGCAGAGCCCAAGAAAATTCTGTACTTGCGCTATAAACGTGTCTTTGAACTCTATCAGCTGCATAGCAAGAAGATCGGTGAGTCGCTGCTGGCTAAATCCTCGCTGCCGTTCTATATGGAGCACTCACCTGCGTACCTCGGTAAGAAACGCTCGTTCCGTTTTAAGAACGTCATTCAGGGTTACACGCAATCCAGTGTCCCGGATGGGCAGTCCGGTCTCACTACGGAGTCGGTACTCGATCAAGCCTATTGCTTCGATTACGACATGATTGTCGAGCAATACGGGGTTAACCTCGATGTGGTCTATGGTCTCACCAACGAGGATGAATAACATCCGCTTCTCCACTGCGATGCCGCTCACTCAAAGGGCGGCATTTTTCATGTCTTTGCGAAATAGTTTACTTGTCGCGAAAAGCCGTTCAACGCTTTCAACAACTGCAACACGTTCATTTTGTGCGCTTTATCACGCCCACACCATTCAACACCCTTTCAACATCTTTCAACACCCTGCAACAGCCCGTAAGAACCATTTTCAACATTCTACAACATTTATAGTATCTATTCAACAAATAGTATAATAGATAAATACCTATAAATGAATAACTTATCTTTCTGTTGAAACTGTTGAATCCGTTGCGTCGAAATAGATGTCATCTGTGTTGCGTTGATTTTTTTTCAGTTCTTTCTTTTCTGCTACTCCTGCAATATCGAGGTCTTTTCTACATTTTTGCTTACTGCTTTCCCCTGTAAATATGTATTGTTGCAGTTGTGGAAGATGTTTCTTGTCCGAACTGTATGGCTTATTCCGGCGAACGGATGAGTATCGAAAACGGCAGCCTACTTTTCCCGCCGCAGGTTAAATGGGCTTGTGCTACTTGTAACAAGAGGATGATCTCATGCTTCCTGTGCCTTTCCCACGGGCTTGCAGTACTCGGTGCTACCGCTCAATGGTTGCGCTGCATCGTTCACTTGTGCCGGTCATTTCTTGGCTTTCATGTCCTGCTTTTGAATTACATATTGCCTTCAGATTTATGTCGTTCCTTTTAGCAATGCAAAGGTAGTTGGTTCTTTCCGTATGGCAAGGCTAAACATGTTCCGGCGCACAGGTGCTTAAAATTTCTCCAGCCTCAAGAGGTAGTAAATTTTTCGGAAGTCTTGCTGTTCACGGAATGTTGAACTGCACTCCGTCAACTCAGAAAGCATTGTAAAAGAAACAAATCTCAAAACAATATGTTAAACAATTCAAAAAACAGTACAGTTATGAAAGCATCTAAGAAAAACAACCAGGCAGTTGAAGTGAACAACAATGCAGTTGCACAACCCTTAACAGAGCGTCAGTCGCTCCGAGCACTCTGCAAGCAACTCCGCGAGAAGTACGGCACAGAAGAGCGCATTAACAATCTCCTCTGCATCTATTACAAAGAGCTGCACAATCTCCCCATCTTGAAAACCCGCGAGCAATGGGAACGTGAAGGCTTCAGAGTATTCGATAACAACCTCACTCGTTTCCCCGCTTGGGGCAAGCCGGTAAGCCGTCAGAACAAAGAAACAGGTGAACAATACACCTTCTTCCCAATCACCCACTTTTACGTTCCGCAAGCAGTTTGTCAAGCATAAATGTAGAAAGCCACTCGCCTCAAATGGCGGGTGGCAATCACCTCTAAAAAGAATGGCTTTATGAAAAATCAAGTTACACAACTCAGTTTTGATTTCGAGTGCGTTCAAGAGCAAGTTTCTCTTACGCAGAAAGAAGTTAAGCGCGAAACAAAAACGGTCCGCTACTCCATTTCCAGAGCAGAGTTCGAAGCTCAAATGGAACTTGAAAAGGATTTGATGTACGGCCGTGGCGCATGGCTCTACGCTCAATTGGAGCGCGAGCTGGCGCATGAGCGCAAGAATGAAAGAGCACTGGCTGAGTTCGAAGCTTTGAGAGCTGAAGCCTATAAGTATAACTTTTAATCTAAGAAATGGAATTGGGAGGGGCAACCCTCCTTTTTTTTCAGACCGGTCGCAGGCTCTTCCGGATGACGGGCATCCTGTTCGTCAGCATGACTGCTATCGTAGTATTTTGTCCGACTGTTTTTATTTGGGCGTTCCCGGCATAGTTCTGCAGATCCGCTCATCTCCAGAGCTAACCCGGTCGGGCTTTGCAGGGGTTCACAAGTTCCGCACTTCGTACCAAGTTTGCCCGTTCCAATCCCTAACGCGACGGAAAAATCAAGATTTTTCTGTTAATTTTTGTTAAATCGATAAACCTACGCGCAATAAATTTGCTCATGTAAATTTTTTTTTGTAATTTTGCATCAAAAATAATGACGCAGATGCCATTTAGTCAACACTATACGATTCTCTTTTTGCGCGAGCACCCCGAATGGGCGGAGCGTGCAGCGGCTTTCTTTGCGCCGCATTGGAATGACCCCATTGATGAGTTTAGAGCCGACATAGCCCATTGCACGGCATTCCCGAACGACCTGCCGCAGTACTATATTGTCGTACAGGAAGACCGTATCATCGGCGGAATAGGTGTGTGCGTTAACGACGATCACGATCGCCCGGATCTGACGCCGAACATCTGCGATTTGTGGATTGAACCCGAGTTCAGAGGAAAAGGCATAGCGGGGCAACTCCTTTCCACGGCAGAAAAGGACATGTTGAATCGTGGCATCCACACACTTTACCTCGTTACCGAGCACACCTCTTTTTACGAGCGTTACGGCTGGTCTTTCGTTGCAAATGTCAGTTGGAAATACGCCGACCGCACACATTCCCGCATGTATAAGAAGGAATGATTACTTTTTGATGGTGTTGGGGTTTTGGTTATATGCCTTGGCAACACATTTCCATTCCCCGTCAATCTTCAAAAGGAGCAGAACATCGGTAAAGTCAATCGAACCGCCCGAGACCGCTGGCTTGTGAACGTCGGCGGTTTGTTTTCGGACTTTTATCTTCCTCATCTTTTTTTACGACTGTCTTTATTGGGGCATTCCCTCCATAGCCCTGCAAATCATTCTCTCCAGAGCTGCGTCGGTCGGGCTTTGCAGGGGGTCACAAGTTCCGCATTGTTGCACAATACCATAGCCCTTCCAATCCCTAACGCGTTTTTTTCTTTCAAAATGCTTAATTCTGAACGAATTAGGAAGAAAAACTTGCATATTCAAAAAAAAGTGTAATTTTGCAGAGATTTTTGATGTATCGCAAGAGGCGGGGCGCGATATTCGTGCCCGTCTCTTTTGCGGTCTTTTATGCCTCTTTGTCGGATTGGAGGGAGTCTTTGTATGCCAGCGGGTAGATGCCGGTGGCACGCTTGAAGTAACGGCAGAAATTCGCGGTCGTCGGGAATCCAAGCTGAATGGATACCTCTTTGATGGACTGTTCCGGATGCTCGCTTATCATACGTTTTGCCTGATTCGTGACATAGTTCTGGATCCACTCCAATGGAGAAGTGCCGTCATTATATGCACGGAAAATCTTTGAGAAATATCGCGGATCGTAACCTAATAATTTGGCGTAATAGTTTACATTTCGCTCCTCTTTATGGTGCTCTACAACGAGATTACAGAAGGTGAGATAGATATGTCCCATGCGGTCTTTGTTCCACTCTGTATCTTGCTCATGACGAATCGACATGTACAACTCATATGTTACTGACAGCTGCTGCTCCAACAAACGATGCTTGTTGGGAAGCTCTTCCTCGCTTCGGCTCGCTATATAATTGATCGCACCAAGAAGTAGTAAAAGATTTTCCGCTTGCTCGTCTGTCAAATGACATATCGGACTTTGGGAAAGTAACTCCATGTCACTGGGGTTGAATTTCAACTCCGAATCCTTGAATTTACTGGGATCAAAGAGCAACCATGCTTGCGTATAATCCTCACTAGGCTCCAGATGACGGATGATGTGTCCGGGCAGAAAGAAGGTCAAGTCATTCTTTTGGGCTCGTATATCCTTCATGTCATACAAGCAATGCGACGTGCCGGATAGATTCAGCGATAAGATAATATAGGGATACATCATATCTATACCCGGCGGAACAGCTATTCCCTCTTGTTTCATGCAAAGGATAATACCGTTTGATTCTACATTTTCTCTGTTCTCAAGAGAACGCAAGGTTGAATAATTTTCCATAACTTTTCTGAAATTTTGTGCAAAGATACTGCTTTTTTCTGATATATGCAAATTTTTTCACACATTTTGGTAGCAAAAAGGCGAAAATTGATAACATTTTTTGCTTTTAAAATTTGCGTATGTGCTAAAAAAGCAGTAATTTTGCAGCCGATTTTGAATATGGAGTAAAAGATTATGGTATTAGCAGTACGATTTAGGTATCATGAGGCGAAGACGCCGACGTTTGATATTGTTCACCTCAATACGGAGCAATGGAGAGAGTTCTTTTGGCTGGAGCGCAGTTTTATGCGGATGGACTGGATGCTTCATTTCCTCAACCGCACACATGAGGGGTATAAGTATAAGGAGATGTGGTGGATTCCGCTCGATGACCAAGAGGACTTACAAATCGCTCCCAATGCCCCGATTCGCAAGAACTAAGAAACAAGACAAATAAATCAAACAACAAATCACATTATTAACAATTAAAATCATTTAAAAACACAACCAAAATATGAGAAACAAACTGTTTTTACTTATCCTTCTTTTGTGCTCCTTGTTCATTGGTGTGAACAGAGCCGAGGCAAATGATTTTTTGGAGTTAGAAAAGCACTACTCGGCGTATACAGCCGGAGCGAACAAAGTGCATTTCAAGTTACCTATTTACTCGCGTGGTGCATACGACTACTATGTATCCACCAACGACCAGGGCGAGTCGTATGTGTACTACAAGCTGAACGGCTCGGAGTACAAGATTTTCTCCTATAGTAGCGAACGCGCCAGCGACGGCCCGAGTGCGGACGACAACAAAGCGTACGGTCGCGCGTGGGTGAGAGCCTACAGCGGCAGAGGTATCGTGGAGATCACGAACATCCACGACGGCCAACGCAAGGTGGTGCCGAATGACAATCAGGAGCACGCGTACGACGTGAAGAAAGTGGCGGAGCCGGACAACGACAAGGACAATGTGACTTGGGTGGAGATAGACTGGTATCCGCAGGAGGCGCTGGACGGAGAGACCTTCAACATCGGTACGGAGGTGAAGATCAGTAAGCGTATGACGGGTAATATCAACTACACGAAGAGCTGGATCCTGGCTACTGATATCAAAGGAAATAGCAATATGATTCAGGCGCAGTTGTACGACCCGTATTTCTATACGGTCAACAATGCCGGCGTGACGGGATACGGTAACGCGGCGGTGCCGTATATGGTGTTCTATGACCCGAAGAGTTATCATACCTCGTTGGATGCAACGGAGTTTCAAGCCGCGGACCGATCGGGTAATATCTTTGTGCCAACGACCGATACGGTGCAGGAGAATTTCTATGCCACCTTCCAGATATACCGAATGAAGACACCTCAGGAGGTGATGAGTACGCAGATGACCACCAAGGTGGATATCCCGCCTTACCACCGTATCTATAATTTCGAAGCGGAGGAGGAGAAGGATGCTACCGGTACCTACACGGGTAACAATGTGCTGCATTGGACGATTAAGAACCCTCGGCTGGTGGACCTGGTTGATGGGGATTATTTCGAGATCCAGCGCGCGTTGAAGGAGGATTTCTCGGACGCCCAACAGTTAGGTATCCAGCGGATGATGCGCGATTCTATCGGTTATTATACCTTCCAGGACAACAGCCGTGAGATATGGACCGGCAATGCGGCGGTTCGGACCGATACGGTGGATGCACAATGGAAAACAACCCTAAAACATTACTATATCTATGATGATAACGGCACGTTGCTCCTTGATGTGTCGGCTACGCTCACGTGCAACAAAGGCCATATGGCAGCTGTGCCTGTTTATTACCGTATCCGCCGTGCGACCTCTTCTGTATGGGGATGGGTGGACGGTTTCTCGCGACAGGTGACGCTCTACAAGCATAACTTCCTGGCGCCTCTGGCGAATCAGCAAGAGAACTATATCAAGGATGCGGAGTGGGAGAAGAACCATAAGGTGCATTTTCAATTCAAGATTGACAACTCCGAGATTCAAGTGCTCCCGCTGAGTAAGGAAGACTGCTCGCTGAATTATACTATCAACAGCGCTTATACGGAAGGAACCACCTCCTTTACTATCGCCTATGAGAAATATGCCTATTATACGGTCAATCCCAAAGACTATTTGACGTTCCGCGTGCTGAATGCGGAGAAGAGTGTCATCCGAGACTGGCAACGTATGGACGCCGGTACGTATGACATCCCGATGGGAGGTATGGTACAGGTGAATGTGGATAAAGGTGTACGCAGTTCGCATAAGTCATATGAGTTCACGGTGTGGGGAAATAGTACCATCAAGTGTAAGTCCACATACTTGATGGCGGAAGATTTTATCGACATCGGGTTTGATGGTCCTTCCTCGCCTGACTTTAGTGTATACGAGCCGGTTATCAAAGACAGTTTGTTCAAAAAGTTGCAAACCGAATATGCGAAAGGCTACGGTCGTTGTATGTGGGATCGAACCGCACGTCTCATCCTCCGGCGAACGATCCAAGAGACCGGAGAGTTTTCGGAGTTTATCATTCCGCAAGATAGTATCAAGCGTCAGGATGACGGTTCATGGATAGCGACCTATTCTGATGTGGCGGACAAAGCCTGCACGCATTATTCGTATTCCGTGCGTATTGACCAGTCCAAGTCCGACCTGCATGTACAAGACTCCACACAGTTGCAGCCAAAGGCCATAAGTGGTCCGAGTCTCTATTTCGACGAAGCGGCTACCATCACCTCCTTTACGGCGAGTGAGGGAGATGCTGTGGGACATCATAAACGCGGAGTCAAACTGGAGTGGATGGCGTCCTCTACGGCGGTAGATCAATATGTGCTGCGCCGTGTAGCGAAGAATAGTGATGCAGCGCCGGACACGATTTACATCGGTTTGGACAATAATTTCTTTGACGAGACAGCTGTGCCGAACCAACGATATACTTATTCGATCACGGCGGTATATGACTGCAACGGCAAGTCTTCACGCAACAGTGCCGAGGCGGTAGGTTGGCGTAGTCCGTACGGTGAGATTAGCGGTAGTGTCCTGATGCCGGATAACAGTGGTATGGCAGGCGTTACCGTAACAATTACGGGTGATGGGTTACCGGTTACTGGTTTACAGTGCGTAACCGATCCTACCGGCACCTTTAAATTCGACAGCTTGACATACAATATAGCCACAGGCTCTAATTATTCGATTATCCCGACGCATTCGTATGCGGTGTTCAGTTTCAATAATACCACAGCTCCGACGGCTTCTATCGGCCTATCGACGGATAATGCGGTGGTGGAAGGCCTCAATTTTGCGAACACTTCTACTGTGCGTCTGACGGGACGGGCATTGTATAAGTACTCGACCATTCCGGTAGCCGGAGCTATGTTCACGCTCAACGGCGACACCGTTCGTCGCAACGGAGCACCGGTGAAGACCGGCACGGATGGTAATTTCGAATTGACGCTGTCCAAACGTCAACCGTATGTCTTGCGTATCGTCAAACACCGTCATACCTTCGAGGGCGACGGTATCTTGCGTTTAGAGCAGGGTAAGGATACCTTCACGCTGGATGCTCCGGAAGACGGTGTGCGGTTCTACGATATGACCACAGTGCGCCTTGTCGGTCGCGTAGCCGGTGGTATCGACCAGCGCGACCTGCCCGAAGCCTTCGGTTTGGGAACGAACAACTTAGGTGATGACCTGCAACTGGTGCTCCAGCTGGAGGGTGATAACATCGCGCAGATAGTGCATGACCCCAATGACCAGACGCGCGACACCGTACAACAACGCGTTCAGTATGCATCCGTCAAGGGGGACAAATCTGCGGTTGTCACCAATACGCTCTTTGAGAAGAAGCGTATCACGATTCAGCCGGATCCGAAGACGGGAGAGTATGCCGTGGATTTATTCCCTGTCAAGTACAAAGTGGTACAGGCTACCGCCAAAGGTTACGCTACGCTTTTTGCCGCAGGGCAGGGCAGTGAGGTCATCGACCTGACGAATGCGCCGCTGGATGTGACGAAGAACTATTATAATCAGGATAGCGCGATATACAATGCCGTGTATGACCGCATCTACCGTTCGCCTGTCAAAGTGCATCTCAAGCAACTCCTATATGGTATGGAGCAAGACGGATACGGCGAACCCTCTATCTCGGTCAGCGGATTCGACCTGTCCCGGAAAGAGAAAGTACAACTGTACACCAAAAACAGTGACGGCACCGTCACTTATACCTTGGGTCACCCTCTCTTCCAGTACAACCGCCGCTATCAGTTTGAAGCGGAGGCATTCGAAGATTATTATTACAACAATGACGAGACAGCCAAACTGGACCGTGTTCCGCAACGAGGAGGCAAGGTAATCGTCCATAACGGTATGCATAGCGCTACGGAGCAACTGCCGTACGAGCTCGACCGCTTGGGTAAAAACAGCAATGTATGGCTGTTGGTAGATCATATCCAGACCCAGACCTACGGTGAAGATGCACTCAGTACGGTCAGCATCGCCCTGGAGCAAGAAGGCAACACGGTGGAGACAGACGCCTTCCAAGCCTTTGTGATAGGAGATGTCATTCAGGCGAACGAACTGACCACTGCCGATGCGGATATTACGCTGCTCGACATCATCCGTGACCCGGGAGGAAACGGTAGCTCCGCATGGGTGGAGAACGGTACCACGTATAACTACGGCTATACCGAGAGTTATGACTGGAAAGGCGGTATCAACCTTACTCCGAAATACGGACTGAACATATCGAATGATATCGGTATTGTCACAGCGCCGTCCGGTGCCGGTTCGTATATCGGTAGCAATTATACGTCCAGCAAGCAGTTGTCCTTCACTATTCCTATCACGCACGAATGGGCATGGGGCTATAAATATTCTTATACCTTCACCACCACCGATAAAATCTCCACATCGTCCAGCCATGCCAAAGCCGGCGTAGGTTCGAATGCGGATGTGTTCGTCGGCGTGATGAACAGTCAATTGACCGGTAAAGCGAAGTCTATCGCCGTCATCAATGATACCATCTTCCAGGCGCGTCAGCCGGCTATTCAGGCAGGCACGATGCATGTGCTCGCCAGCGGTACCGGCGCAGACAACAAGCCGTATTACCTCGTGACGGGTGAAAAGGTCGTCATGGGTTCCGGTATCACTAATAGCTTCGCCTATTCGCAGTATTATATTATGGAGAGCGTGCTCCCGCAGCTGGCGATGCAGCGTCAGAACCTGCTAACAATCTTCCCGGACTCGGCTTCCGCGCAAGCGGCTGCGAATGCATCGGATGACGTCGTATATTGGTATATCGATTCGTTGACGAGCGTCAGTCTGCATGACACGCTGGCGAAAGACTCGTATCGGATGATATTGCCGACTAATAGCACGAAGGCCTATCCGAACCGCGTGGCTGCAATCGATAATATCATCCAGAAATGGTGTACTATCCTTATCTATAACGAGGCGGAGAAAGTAGCGGCGCGTCAGTCCGGTCAACATGTAGGTACCTATTCCGTCAATGCCGGAACAACCCTCTCGCACTCCGACAGTTATTCGGCTACTGCCAACTACAACGAACTGCCGCAAGGAATGGGATTAATCGGTAAGGATGCCGCTTCGGCTGCTACCTCCAATGCCCAAAATCTTCTCAAGGATGCTATCAAAAACTTCAGCGCCTTCTGGGGTAGTGATAGTCAGAAACGCTTCGGAACCACCATCACGGATGCTATCTCGGCCATGTTCAAGGACGAGAAGAACCCGAACGGAAGCGGCCATAAGACACAGTCGCAGTTAGGTACGGTGACGAACACGTCCAAATGGACGATGAGTTTCGATCCCGTGCTGGATTTCAATTCCGATGCGCGTACGTCGAATGAAAAGACCGTCAAGAAATCCTGCGGTTTCACCATCGTGCCGGATGCGCAGGGCGATATCACCGTTTCGGTCTATCGGGCAGAGGTGGATAGCCTGTGGAAGGCCACGACCGGTACTATCGTCAGCAAAGTGGGCGAGTCCAACAACGACGATATACTTTACGGTTCGTACGTCTTCTTCACGCAAGCGGGCGCTACCTATTGCGTACACGAAAAAGAGGAGAAGACGCAGTTCTACAACAAAGGTACGGTCATCAACAACGGGACGATGGCTTTGGCTCTGCCTGAACTGAGCATCGACCGCCATGAGGTAAGCAGTGTGCCGGCGGATCAGCGCGCCGTCTTCCATATCGAACTCAAGAACGAAGGACAAGTGCAATACGGTCTGGCGAACACCGGAACGACCTTCTCGCTCTCCCTCACGGGTGACAGCAACCCTCACGGCGCGAAGGTCTATATCAACGGTGCACCGCTCGTGCAAGGACTCGACTATTTCCTCACGCCGGGACAATCCATCACGCAAGTGCTGGAGGTGGAACGAGGCGAAGTGGATGACTACGACAACCTGACCCTCTATTTCCGCCTTGCCGACTGCCCGAAGACCTATGCGATGCTGCAGTTCTCGGCGCACTTCATGCCGGAATCCAGTCCGGTCAGCATCGAGATGCCGCGTCAGAACTGGGTGATGAATACCCTCTCGCCGCACGATTCTATCGGATACTACCTGCCGGTGGACATCGGCGGATTCAATATCCATCATAAGAACTTCGACCATATCGAGTTCCAATATAAACTCTCCACGGAGAGCGAGGAGAAATGGGTGAACCAATGTTCGTTCTACGCCAGCGACAGCCTCTATGCACTCGCTACAGGCAATAAAGCGATGATTGAGAACGGACGTATTCCGCAGTTCCGTTTCTACGGTGAGCGGGACCCGATGGAGCAGCAATATGACCTGCGCGCCGTCTGCTTCTGCCGCTACGGTTCGGGATTTGTAACGAAGGCTTCTCCTGTTATCCGTGGAACGAAAGACACCCGTCCTCCGCGTGTGTTCGGCGATCCCGAACCGGCGAATGCCATCCTCGGTGTAGGCGACCATCTGTTGCTGCGGTTCAATGAACCGATAGCCGGTAATTACCTCGATGAGGATAATAACTTCCAACTCCTCGGCATCACCAACCATACCGGTATCTCCGCCTCGACGGCAATCCTGTTCAGAGGAACGGCTGATTCGTATGCCGCCTCCTCCGTGGAGCGTAGTCTGACCGACAAATCCTTCACGGTGGAGATGATGGTGAAGCCGACGTCTCCGTACAATGATGAAGTATTCTTCACCCACGGTGACAAAGGCAAAGGATTGATCTTCGGAAAGACCGCTGATAACCGCCTCTATGCGCAGATAGGTGGCCTCACGACGTACTACTCTAAAAAGTTGGCAGACCCGATGTTGGCCTTCACGCGTGTGGCTGTCACCTATTCCAAAGAGAATGGTTTCAGCTTCTATGTAGGTACGGTAGATATGACCGAACCGTCAGCACTGCCTTCGAAAAACATCGAATACTCCCTCTCTGCACCGCTCATCTTCGGTCAGGGCTATGCGGGTCAGATGCTGGAGGCACGCGTATGGACCAAGGCATTGACGCTCGAAGAGATAGCCGCCACTTTTGACCATTACCTGACGGGATACGAACAAGAGTTATTGGCTTACTATCGCATGAGCGAAGGTAAGGGTGAATTGGTGAAAGACCATGCACACGGTGCTACGCTCTCGTTGCACGGTTGCACATGGAATAAACTGCAAGGCTTCTCGGTTCAACTGGCTAAAGAGCAGCGTGTCGAGTTGATAGGCAACCTCTTCGGACGCTCCAAAGTGTATGATGCTACCCTTATGTTCTGGTTCCGTACCACGGACAATGCTGCCGAGCGTGCGAACCTCTTCAGTGCCGGACGTACGGACGATAAACACGGCGCGCTCATCGCGCTGGAGAACTGTAATATTGTATTGTGCTCCGACTCGCTCACATGGATCGGTTCTGTCAACTATGCCGACGGCGAATGGCATCATGTCGTGCTGTCTATCAACCGCACGTATAACAACGCCGCCCTGTTTGTGGACGGCAGTCTGATTCAGACTTTCCCCGCAACCGTTGCAGCCGGTGCGCAAGGCGATATGTACTTGGGAGGTAACTTCGCCGGTAACATCGATGAGTTCGCTGTGTTCGAGCAAGCACTGCCGAAATCGCTTGTGGAGGCGTATGACAACATCGCTCTCGTGGGAGACGAGATGGGTCTGATCGCTTACCTGCCGTTCGAAGAGCAGTTCCTCAACCCCAACGGCAAACTCGAACAACGCTTCTCTATCAACGACCGTCGTCAGTTCAAAGATCCGGCTACCGGCAAGGTGATAGACAAAATACTGCCACTCGTAGATGGCGACATCACGGCACTGGCAGATAAGACGCAGAACGCACCTGTCACCAGTCACGGGGCATTGACCAAACTGAACTTCGACTGGTCGTTCAACGGCGATGAACTGATGATTAACCTCAATATGCTTGACCGCGAGATTAACAAGCAGTCTATCTATGTCACTGTGCGCGATGTGGAGGACCTCAACGGCAACCCGATGCGTTCGCCTATCACTTGGACCGCTTTTGTGGATCATAACAGTCTCAAATGGGCAGACAAACAACTGACTATATGGGGTCGATACGGCATGGAAGATTCGAATAACTACACCGTCACACAGATCATCAACATGAGCGGTAAGCGCCATACGTATAAGATTGAGTCGTTGCCCGACTGGCTTACTGTGGATCAAACTTACGGTACGATAGAGCCATTAGGCGAGTTGTCTATCAAACTGGTATATAAGCAGCCTATGCCGGTAGGTACGTATGGCGACCTTATCTACGTCGTGGACGAAGATGGTTTGGCGGAACCGCTGCAAATCGAATACATGGTAGAAGCCTTCCCGCCATACATCGATGTGGACGAATCCAAATACCCGCTGAACATGTCCATTTGCGGTCAGGTGAAGATAAACAATATCTACGACTCCGACGAGAACGATATCATCTATGCGATTTATCGCAACGAGTGTATCGGCAAAGCCAACGTGGACTACGATAACACCGCTAATACCTCCAATGTCTATCTCACGATCTTCGGTAACGAAGCGATGACGGGTAAGACGGTGAATTTCATCCTATGGCAGGCATCCACCGGGCGTACATATAACCTGATTGTCGATCGAGATGTACAGTTCCGTGCAGGTGATGTCCATGGTTGCGGAAACGAAGCACAGGTACTCTTCACCACCGGTGGTAGTGAGACACAGAATATCGACATCTATTCCGGTTGGAACTGGATATCGTTCAATCTGAACCTCAATGAAACCACAGGTATAATTCGTAATATGCTGACGGCGAACGAACCGTGGAAAGAAGGCGACCTCATCAAGAACCCCTCCACCCAGCAGTTCGTCACTTATTCGGAGGCCATGGATGCCTTCCTCGGTACTATCAAGACCTTGAACTACCGCGATATGTATATGATGTATGCCGCCGGAGGCAATACGATGCATATCAGTGGTGATCCGCTGCCGGAAGACAAGATGGAGATCACGGTTAAGGGTGGTGGCGAATGGAGTCCGATGCCGTGCTTGTTACAACAAGCAACGACCATCACCGAAGCCTTCGCCGGCTATTATGACAATGCCACTCCGGGTGATATGGTGAAGGCACATAATCGCTTCGCCGTCTTCTCGCCCGACCGCAAATGGGTAGGTGACCTCACTGCTTTCCGTCCGGGCGAAGGATACTTCTTCAAGCGCCTTGCTGAATCAGATGTAACGATCAAGTTCTACAGCAAGGCCGCTAACGCGCCGCAACGCGCTCCGAAGTTCAACGGCAAAGCCGCTACGAACATGACGATGATCTGTAAGGTTGAAGGAGTGAATGAATTAATGAATGAGGGAGTTAAGGCGTTCAGCGGTGATGAACTCGTAGGTATCGCAACGCCGATTGAACTGAACAACGAAACGCTCTACTTCTTAACGGTTTCGTCTGACTTTGCTGACGAACTTCACTTCGAAACAGAAGATGGGACCCCGCTTCGTGCCGAGCAGCCTATACGATACACCTCTGATGCCCATCACGGTTCGTTAAAGGCTCCTATTATCCTGAAACCCGGCGAGACCAGCCGTCCGTATAAGATCATCGAAGATCAACATGTAGTAATCATTAAAAATGGCGAAAAGTATGATATCGATGGAAAAAAACTTCAATAAACTG
This sequence comes from uncultured Bacteroidales bacterium, assembly GCA_900319035.1. Classification (GTDB taxonomy): domain Bacteria; phylum Bacteroidota; class Bacteroidia; order Bacteroidales; family Paludibacteraceae; genus Colicola. The sequence goes on along the minus strand of ONMU01000031.1, from coordinate 26,290 downwards.
CTGCTTACTGCCTTGCTCATCGGGGCAGTAGGCAGTGCTATCGCAGGCACTCCTTGCGGTACGAACCTGGAGTACGAACTGGACGGCACTACGCTTGTCCTCACTTCACCCGACCCCACGCAAGCGGCTACAATTGCTACGCAAGCGTTTTATAACTCCGAGATGAGTTTCCAAGAGGTCATTATCCCGGATAATGTGACGGAGATCAATACGAAGGCATTTGAGAATTGTACCGGCCTCCTAACTGTAGTCATCCCGCCTTCGGTTACTTTAGTCGGAGAGCACGCATTCTATGGCTGTACTTCGCTTTTGAGCGTGCTCTGCCGTCCGCAGACAGCGCCTACATTGGGCACAGATGCGTTTACGGGTTGCAATGCAAGTTTGCAGATTTGCGTACCCGCGCTCAGTGCGTACAACTATTCAGATTGGAACACCAGTTATGGAGAAAAACTAAATCTCTGTTTTCTCGACGAACGTGACGATGAGGAGACTACCGCTGGTCAGATATCGGCCTTTCGAACGCAATCTACACCCGCTGTCTTTCTCTTCCGTACGCTGCGTAAGGCAGGTTGTTTTAATACCCTCACGCTTCCGTTCAATGTGCCGAATATCGCCACTTCCCCGCTCGCAGGAGCAGAGGTGTATGAGTTCGTTGGCGCAACCGTTGTGGATAATGCCCTCCAACTCGACATCACGCTGCTCGCAGGTTCGTCTCTTACTGCTGGCACACCGTATCTTATCCAATGGCCGAACACAGGCGAGGTGCTCAATGCAATGCTTTTTATGGGCATCTCATGGGACGTTGACCAAATGGCTGATGATGCCGGTGCAGGACAAGTGACGTACCATGGTTTTTACGGTAGGACGCACATTGACGATGCTACCAACGGCACGCAGCACCTCAACCTCTTCCTTGGCGGAAACAACACCCTCTATTGGCCTACCGACGGAGATATCGCATCCGCTAAAATGCTTGGTTTCCGCGCATGGTTTCAGGTAAGTACAGTGGCTTCATTCGCTCCCGTTCATCGAAACATGCCCGCCTCCTTCCGCATCGTTTCTACCCCTACGGACATGGATCAAATTACTAATGACCAGATGCCCGCCTCCTTCCGCATCGTTTCTACCCCTACGGACATGGATCAAATTACTAATGACCAGTTACCAAAGACCAATAAGATTATCGAAGATGGCCATTTAATCATTATTAGAAACGGAGAGAAATACTCCATAAACGGACAGAAACTATGATGCAGAAACACTATATCGCTCCGCGTACAGAAATAGTTTTTGTACTGCAAACAGCCTCCCTCCTCAGTTCCAGCGGAGAACGCACCACTCCTATTGGGGGAGGGGATACTCAAACGAATGCTTGGTAAATTAACATCTGTTTAATCTGATAAATCTGTGAAAAAATGAAAAAATATCTGTATTATGTAATCTGTATTTTGTCAGTGCTAACGGTCTTTTTCGCAGGGTGCAAGGATAAGAACGCTCCCGAATCGTTCAATGGCAACGTAGCACGTCCTACATGGACCGCTCCCGGAGTGAGTGACATTAACTCCTCCATGACCGCGGTCATCAAGGTGGATCTCAAGGCGCAGTACCCGGAAACGGCTGCCGACTGGCAACCTAGCGTCAACGATCTCCTTGCCGCTTTCTCCGGCGAGACTTGCCTTGGCGTGGCTCAACCGCAAGACGGCTTGTTCTTCTTGTATATAGCGGCTCCCGTAACCGGTAACCCATCATCGGTGACCCTTCGCTACTACTGCGCGCATTACAAGAACCTCTTCGAAGCCAAGGACGCTTTCCGCTTCATCAACGATGACCACCTTGGCACCATTGCCGAACCGTTCATCCCTGCCTTTGTCTGCGCTCCGTAACTCGTAACCCCTAACCCCAATCAGGCTCACTTCATGGTGGGCCTTTTTTTATATATTGGAGAGAAACCATCTACCTACGGTCTACCTCTTTCTGTCACGTTTGTTCGCCCTGACCAAGCATCGCGACTGGATCATGCTGACCGATTCACCAACAGGCATTGTGAACGTGCAACCAATTCTGGAAGCCATCTGGCTTTTTCTTCTTGGCAGTTGCCGATGTTTGGCAAATGCCGCCTTTTTCTTCGTCCATTTCGTCGGGATTTAATCCCGACATCGGCTCTGCCGACATCTGTCCTCGGTGTCCCGTGCCCGCGAGTTTCGCGAGCGGGAGGATTACATCTCTTACGCAGAGCATGAGCCCCGCTATTTTGTCCTTTAGGTCGGATGTTCTCTGACTCGACGAGGTCGGGCTTTGCAGGGGTTCACAAGTTCCGCATTGTTACACAATACCGTAGCCCGTCCAATCCCTAACGCGGACGAAAAAATCAAGATTTTTTCTATTTTTGTTTCAAAATTATGATTTCTAATAGAATATCAGCTAAAAACTTGCGTATGTCAAAAAAAAGTTGTAACTTTGCACCCAAATCGGTGCCATGGGCTCTTTTTTCGTTCGAAAGGAACGCCTAATTATATCGTAATAATCAAAAAAAAATACAATGAAAAAACTATTTCACTTAAGTAGCGAGGGGGGGGCAATATTGCTTCTTGCTTTGTGCGCGTTTTGCCTTATGCCTACCAATGCATGGGCTTACGGTAACGACTATCTGGAAAAGCAGAATCACTATTCGGTGACCGCTACGGGCCAGGATGTGATTCATTTTGTTATCCCGATGTACTCGTGGTACAATACCACCACAAAGGACTATTATGTCCATAAGATGAGTTATATCTACATTGACAACATCACGGATGAGTCGGGTTCTAAGACCATCGCCAAGATGTACACCAAGCGTTCCGCGGATGATGCGGAGAACAACACCCACGGCAACGGTAAGGGTTCGGCTTATCTGGAGATGAAGATGGGTAAAGCGATCGTGACCTCCACTTACAACGGCATCAACCAACTGGTGGACCAAGGGAAAGAGTCCGGCAAGATGATTGTAAAGGAAGAAGAGGACGAGAGTACCAAGGTGTCTAAATTGGAGTTCGACTGGTATCCGCCGACAGAGTTGAACGGGAAGAAATTCCGTATCAATCTGCGAATCTATCTCTACGCGAATCAGTCCGACCCGAAAGACAACAACTCTGCCTATGATTTCGACTGGCACTTCGACAATAGCGGACAGAACTTCACTACCAATGATAACGTGATGGCTCCAATGTTGATGGACCCGTACCTGTACACGACGAACGAGTCGGGGGTAGCCGGTTATGGCGCCGCTATTGTGCCGTTCATGACCTATCAGACGGCATTCAACTATACTACCTCTTTAGCCCCCGGCAAAGAATGGCCTGTCAGCAACAAGGAGCGTGCCGGCATGATACAAGTGCCTACTACCGATACTGTTCAGCCCGATTTCTATGCTACCTTCACGCAGGAGCGTAACGCTACCACCCATGAGAAGATAACCGTTAAATCCAATACGGTGAAGATCCCGCCTTATCACCGAATCTATGATTTCACGGCTACGGCAGAGATGGATCCCACCGGCACCTTTACCGGAAATCATATCCTCACGTGGAATATCAAAAACTCACACCTCACCGACCTCATGGACGGCGATATGTTCGAGATTGAGCGTGCGCTCAAGTCTGATTTCTCTGACGCCCGTCAAGTTACGATAACCTCTATGAGCCGCAATAAAAGCAGTTATTCTTTCGTGGACAACAGCCGCGACACATGGACGGGAAACAACAATGCACAGGCTGATACATTCAGTTTTTATACTTCCTATACACCGAACTCAGCCTATGTCATCAACGATCAGAACGGAAACGCCAAGTATAGTGTAGAGTTGGAACTTATCAACGACAAGGTACTGGTATCGTCAGTGCCTGTCTATTACCGTATCCGCCGTGCTTCCGCGTCTATATGGGGCTGGAACAACGAGTTGGTGAAAACTACGCAACTAAATAATGTGAATTATCTGGCACCGCTCGCCGCTGCGCAGGAGAACTACACCAAGGATGCCGACTTTGATACCAATCACAAAGTCAATTTCCGGTTCAAGATTGAGAACAGCGATATTCCTCCGATATCATTCCCTAACGACGGATTTAAACTGAATATAAAAAAGGTAAACAACCTCTCTGATTCGGTGACCGTGCGTATTATTGACGTCCCTGAAAGAAAAGGGGATTTGCATAGTATGAAAGTCCTCTATCAAGGAGAAACGATAATATCAGAGGATAACTACCATTTCCATGGAAACAGGGAATTCAAAGTTCCCAGAGGTGCTACTATCTATTTTAGCATGGGTTTGGGGCGAGATGATCTATGTGTCGTGTTAAATGAAAGCCACTTGTTTCAAGTGATGTTGCCGTTGTTGAGTAACCGTTTCTCTTATATTGTTGACAAAGGTGTCATTTCGGAGAAAATTTCTTTGTCAACGGAACAGCGGCAGCATTTGATTGACAGTCTCAGTCCGCTGATTGTAGCCAAATATCAACAGTTGTATGATGGTGGCAAGTGCATGTGGGACAACTCCGCCAAACTGATTGTAACACGTACGATAGAGGAAACGGGTCAGAGGATGGAGTTTATCATTCCGCCCGATAGTATCCGCCGTCAGGCGGACGGCTCGTGGATAGCCACCTATAGCGACATAGCCGACCGTGCCTGCTCGCACTACTCTTACTCAGTGCGCATCGACCAATCGACCGCTGACTTGCATGTATTCGACTCCTTGCAGCTCCAGCCTATCACCATTAGCGGACCTGAACTCTATTTCGACGAGTCGGCTACCATTACCCGTTTCACTGCTACCCAAGGCGATGCTTCCACAGCAATGAAGAACGGTGTGCAGCTCAGATGGCAAGTGAACAGCAATGCGGTAGATGAATATATACTGACACGTATTCGGAAAGGTAGTGACGCCTCGCCCGATACCATCTATCGCGGCGACAACAGTGATTTCTTCGACCGCTCTGCCGTGCCCGATGTGCACTACGACTACACCATTGCCACCCACTATTCCTGCAACGGCAGGAGTACTTCTAACGCTGCCACAACAGAGGGATGGCGTACGCCGTACGGTGAGATTTCGGGTGCTATCAACATGTCGGATAACAGTGGCATGGCAGGAGTAGAAGTGGCGTTGCAAGACACCGCCGGAACTACGCTGCGCAGAATGACCACCGATGGCACGGGTTTCTTCCTCTTTGACAGTTTGACATATGATGCTACCAAGGGAGGCGTCTTCATCGTTGTGCCGACTGCACAATACGGCACTTTCTCCTACAACAGTACCTCTGCCTCTACGGCTGCTGTGACCCTGTCTTCGGCTGAGGCTGTTGGTAACGGCATTGACTTCGCCAACACCTCCTCCACACGCTTGTCGGGTAGGGTGCTGTACAAGATGAGTACAATACCTGTGCCGGGCGTTATGTTCCTGCTCAACGGGGACACGTTGCGCAGAGGCAATACGCCTGTGACAACTGGTACCGACGGTAACTTCGAACTCATTTTACCTACCTCGCAGCCCTGTAAGTTGCAGGTGTTCAAGCCCGGACATACCTTCGAGGGAGACGGCATTCTGCATGTAGAGCAAGGACAAGACACTTTTGCGCTGACCAAACCTTTGGATGGCGTGCGATTCTACGACCAAACGAAAGTGCGACTCGTAGGCCGTGTGGCCGGCGGTAACGACCAGCGAGACCTCAAGCACGGATTTGGCTTGGGCAAAAACAACTTGGGTGACAACTTGCAACTCGTCCTCATGCTAGAGGGTGACAACACCGCCCAAATCGTGCACGATCCGGACGACCTGAGCCGAGATACGATTAACCAAAGCGTAAGTTATGCTTCGATTAATGACGGACAAGTGGTGACAAATACCCGATTCGAGAAAAAACGAATCGTGCTTCGTCCCGACTCTGCAACGGGTGAGTTCGCCGTGGATTTGTTCCCCGTGAAGTACAAAGTAGTACAGGCAACGGCCACAGGCTACGCAACACTCTTTGCACAAGGGCAAGGCTCTGAAACCTTCGACTTGGTGAACGCCCCGCTAAAGCAAATCACCGATTCACTTAACGGCAAAAATGTCGTCTATAATGCCGTTTATGACCGCATATACCACAACCCCGTGGTAATAGGACTCAATCAGGTTCTATATGGCGTCGAGCGCAAGGGGTATGGTGAATCAGAGATGGAGTTCTCGTCCCTCAACCCCGTGGCAACAGACAAGGTGTCCATGTACACGGAGCAACCCGATGGCACTATCAATTACCTGATGGGGCATCCGGTGTTCATCAGCAACCGCCGTTACCAATTCGTTGCGCGTGCGTATGAAGAATATGTATATAATAACAACCGCAGCATCGGCATTGTTGACCGTGTGCCCCAACGTGGTGGCGAAGTGATAATCCACAATGGTCTGCATAGTCAAACCGACACGCTGCACTTCACGCTCAATGAAAAGGGCGAGAACCGCGCGGTATGGCTCTCTGTCGACCAAATAGACACACGCAACAGCGGAACCAATGCGCTGCGCACGGTCAGCACCCTACTCAAAACTGAGGGCACTGCTGTAGAAACTTCCGTCTTCCAAGCGTATGTCAGCGGAGTGGACTACCAATCGGGTGACATCACTGCCACCGAGAGTGAAGTCGTGCTGCTGGATATTATTCGTGACCCCGCAGGCATGGGCTCTTCGGCTTGGGTGGATGCCGGCTCCACCTACTCCTTCTCCTACACCGAGACGTATGCATGGTCAGCCGGAGTGGAAATAGATGTGATGCGAGGCCTAAATTTCTCGCAGGATATCGGTACGGTCTCCGCGCCAATGGGGGCGGGAACCTATTTGGGCTCAAACTTTGAAACTACACGTCTGCTCACGATTCCTATCCCGATTAACCATGAATGGAACTGGGGATACAACTATATGTATTCTGTCACGACCAGTAATAATATCTCCACCTCTATGGGCATTACTCCAGCTGATGTAGGCTCATTAGCGGATGTGTTCTATGGCACAACAGTGAGCCAATTGGCAGGTAAAGTGAACGCTGTGGCGGTTATCTCAGACAGTTTGTACCAAGTACGGATGCCTGCTATTGCTGCCGGCATGATGAAGGTGTTGGGACAAGGTACTACGGCAGACGGTAAGAACTATTACCTCGTTACCGGTCAGAAAACAGTATTGGGATCCAAGGTGAACAATACTTTCATCTATACGCAAGACTATATTATCAATACGTTGATCCCTAAGTTGGCATTGGAGCGCGCCAACCTGCTCATGGATTTCCCCGACTCTACTTCGGCACAATCCTATGCCGATGGCACAGGCGAGCCGGTATATTGGAGATATAACACCTCTGCCATGGCAGGAGTAACCGACACGCTGCCCAAAGGTACCTACAAGATGATTATACCGAACGACAACAAGGTTTATACCAACCGCGTTGCTGCCCTCGATAACATGATTCGTGAATGGGTTGCTATCCTCTACGCCAACGAGAAAGAAAAGGTCAATGCCCGCATGGGCGGCTCCAGCAAAGAGGTCGGCACGTGGTCGATTGCTGCCGGCGCCAGCCTGAGTCATACCGATTCCTATACAGGCGACGCCGGGTATAACGAGTTGCCTCAGTCAGCGAAACTGTGGGGACAATCAGCGGCATCAGACGGAATTTCTACCGCCTCTACCTTGTTGATGGATTGGAAGAGTATAGCCGGCTTCTTTGCTCTTAGCAAAGGCGACAAGATAGGTGAGACCGTGGGCTCTGCCATCAGTAAGATTGGCGACCTCACAGAAGCGCAAGGAACGCCCGGAAGTGCAGAGCATAAGGAGAATATACAACAGATGGGTTCGCGTACGAACACCACCAAGTGGAACTTCGACTTCACACCGATTGCCAACTACATGTCGGATTTCAATATATCCAGAGACCGTGACGTCTCGAAGAGCGCCGGTTTCTCACTCTCTGCCGACAATATGGGTGACCTCACCGTTGCTGTTTATCGTGCACGTACTGATAGTATCTGGCGTGATACGACGGCAATAATGCGGAACAAGACAGGCGTTACGGATGAAAATATGCTGTACGGCTCGTATGTGTTCTACACGGTGGGTGGATCGACCTACTGCCCGCATGAAGAGGAAGAGCGAACCCGATTCTACAACCCCGGAACAATCATCAACAACGGCACGCAATGGGTATCCAAGCCCGAACTGAGCATAGACACCTATGAGCAAAGTGCTGTCATGCCGGATAAGCGCGCCGTGTTCCATGTGACCATGATGAACAATGCCCCCGTACAAGCAGGGCGGGCAGCCTTGGGTAATCAGTTTGACCTCTCTTTGGTTACAACGTCCAACCCCAATGGCGCACGTATCACTATGGACGGACAACCGCTCACGCAGAGCATGGGCTTCTGGCTCACCCCGGGCGTGCCCGTGACGAAAACATTGGAAGTAGAGCGAGGCACAGTGGACGACTACGAGAACCTCTCACTCAGTCTCGGCTTGGCAGACTGCCCGATTACGTTCACCACACTCAATTTCTCTGTGCACTTCCTGCCCGTTTCCTGCCCTGTCGAGATTACTTCGCCGCGCCAAAACTGGACGATGAACACCCTCTCGCCACGCGACTCAATCGGATATTATCTACCGATAGAAATCGACGGATTTGATATCCATCACAAGAACTTCGACCACATCGAGTTCCAATACAAACTCTCCACGCAGTCCGACGACGATTGGGTAAACCAATGTTCGTTCTATGCCGACGATAGTCTCTATCAACTCGCGTCAGGTAACAAGGCGATGATTGAAAACGGCAGAATAGTACCTTTCCGTTTCTATGGCGAGCGAGACCCGAAAGAACTCAACTACGACCTCCGCGCCGTGACGTTCTGCCGCTTCGGTTCCGGCTTCGTAACCAAATCGTCAACCGTCATCAGCGGCGTGAAAGATACACGCCCGCCCGTAGTGTTCGGTGACCCCGAACCCGCCAATGGCATTTTGGGTATCGGCGAACATCTCTATCTCCGATTCTCGGAGCCTATCGCAGGCAATTGGTTGGACGAGGACAATAACTTCCAATTGGTAGGTATCACCAACGAGACCAGCCCCACCACCGATGCCTCGCCGCACTTCGATGGATCGCAACAATCCTACGCCGCATCGGCGGTCAACCGCAGCCTCAGTGGACACTCTTTCTCCATCGACATGATGGTTAAGCCCAACGACCCCAATGCCGCTGTCACTTTCTTTACGCACGGACTGGACGGTAATGGCTTGAGTTTTGGCCGCACTGCCGACAACCGACTGCTGCTCCGTACAGCGTCAACAACCATCTATTCAAAGCCTTTGCCGGATAAGATGCTCGAGTTCACGCGTGTCGTTGTTACATATGACCATGAAACCAAGGTCGTACGTTTCTTCGCCGGAACCAAAGAGGTGACCGATAGTGCCAACCTGCACTTGCCAGAACCGTATAACCTCTCTGCACCTCTGGTCTTTGGCAGAGGCTTGGAGGGCAATATCTTGGAAACACGCGTTTGGACCAAAGCCCTTACGCCCGAACAAGTGTCCGCTACCAACCTCCGGTACCTGACAGGCTACGAGCGAGAGTTGATGGCATACTACCGTATGAACGAGGGTACCGGCACCACGCTGCGCGACCGAGCATCAGGGGCGACTCTCTCGATGCAAAACGCGTCATGGAACCTGCCGAAGGGGCTCTCTTTGGCTATAAACAAGACGGACAGTATCAACCTTGCACGCAACGTACTCTCTCGGTCTGCTGTTTATGATGGCACCTACATGTTGTGGTTCCGCCCGACAAGCACCAATGGTACGATTTTCACTGTCGGAGATAAACGCTTCGCTCTCCAAGATGGCAAATTCATCTTCCGGTATGGAGATGCCGACCAAATCATCAGTGGTCAAATCGGCACGAATACGTGGCACCACCTGGTATTGGTTATCAACCGTACATATAACAACGTGGCCGTTTATTTGGATAACCAAATGGCTGTTACCTTTGCAGCCGACCGCTTGTCTGGCATGGTAGGTGATATGTTCTTCGGTGGTAACGGCTTTGAGGGGAACATCGACGAGTTCGTGGTGTTCGAGCAGGCGTTGCCCAAAGCCTTCATCGCTGAGTTTGGTAATCGTACGCCGCTTGGCGACGAAATGGGACTGATGGCGTACCTGCCGTTTGAACAACAAGTGCAGAACGCCAACGGCGTACTCGAGCAAGTCTTCTCTATCAATGACCAACGTATCTTCCGAGACCCCAATGGTAATGTGGTCAACAAAGCAGTACCTTTGGTTACCGATTCCATAGTAAACGGAAAAGCGATAACAGCATTGGCAGACAAAACCAGTTACGCACCCGTGAGCGGCATGGGATTGCTGTCCAAACTCAACTTCAACTGGACTTACAACAACGAGGAGTTGCTCATCAACCTCAAGATGGCGGATTACGAAGTGAACCATCAGCCCGTGTTCGTGACGGTTAGAGATGTGGAAGACCTCAATGGTAACCCCATGCCCTCACCCGTCATGTGGATGGCTACGGTGGACCGTAATGCACTCCGCTGGTACGACAACGAACTCGTACACGAGTGGCTGTACTCCAACGACCGATCTCTCGACTACGAGAACAATGTCGAGTTCGCATTCTTCAACCAGACCGGTCTACGTCATCAGTTCGCCATCGAGTCGTTGCCCGATTGGCTCACCGTGAGTGATTCCTATGGCTCGATTTCGGCCATCAGCGACAAGACCATACGCTTCTACTTCAACCCCGAATTGCCCGTGGGCACCTATTCGGATTATATCTATCTAACCGATGAAAACGGACTGTCTGAGCCCCTGCGCATCGAATACACGGTCGCTGCTATCTGCCCCTGGGAGGATGTCAAACAAGATAAATACGACAACTCGATGTCGCTCCGCGCACAAGTCCGCTTCCATGAGCAATCAGGCAATGCGCTTGATGTGGACCCCAACGACGTAGTCGCTGTCTTCTGTCAAGGTGAATTGGTAGGAAAAGCCAACATCACTTACGACAACAATGCCGGCACCTCGTACGTCTATCTCACTGTTTACGGCAACTCAAACATGATAGACAAACTGCTGACGTTCAAACTCTGGCAAGCCTCTACCGGCAAAACCTTCGTGTTGAGTCCTGCTGCTGCACAGCGTTATCAAAACAATGCGATACGCGGATATGCGCCGAACACCCCCGTTATGCTTGACGTGAACATCGGTGCCGCTGCCCAACAGATTGACCTCAACAAGGGTTGGAACTGGATATCTTTGAACCTCAACCCGTCTTCAACCGCACTCGACGAACTCTTCTCCTACGACAAAGGGTTCCGTGCAGGGGATATCGTCAAGTCGCCCTCTGAACGCCAATTCAGCAATTTCGTTGAGACCGACTCTACCGTAGGTTGGCGAGGAACACTTCTTCAGATCAATTACCCGTCCATGTACATGATGCGAGTAGCTGAAGACCGGACGCTCGACGTAGAGGGCACACCACTTACCGATGAACAGCGTGTTGTCACGCTCAACAACGGTTGGAGCAGTATCGCTTATCTGCTGGACGAACCCATGCCTGTTCGCGAAGCACTCGCCGACTACTACGACAAAGCAACCATTGGCGATGTCGTCAAGTCCAAAGACGCGGTGGCTGTCTTCTCCGAAAACGGCAAATGGGAAGGCTCGCTGCAGACCATGAGACCCGGACAAGGCTACCTCTTCCGACGACTTGCAGGGGAAACCACCACTATGCGATACATCCTCACACCGTCAGGATATAATGCACCCGGGCGTGATCGCTCTAAGGACATGCCGCTCTTCACCAACCCTGCCGCCTCTGCCAACATGACTTTGGTGGCTGCGTTGCCCGAAACGGAGGGCTTGCAGGAGATCGAAGTCTATGTACAGGACGAACTGGCTGCTGTTGCCGCTCCGCAAGTGATAGATGGAGATACGCTCTATTTCATCACCGTGCAAAGCGACCATGTGGGACAACCGCTCACTTTCCGCACAGCGGATGGCGAATATCTCACGGTTCAGCCGCAAGCGGACCAAATGGCATATGGGCAAATTGCCAACGAACCCAATGCGCACTATGGTACTCTCCGCAAACCCGTACTGCTCGTGCCAACGACGGATAAAGTCTACAAGATTATTGAGAACAACCATATAGTAATTATTAAAAACAATGAAAAATATGATGTCACAGGTAAGAAACTGTAAAAAACTCTTTGCTCTTTGCTCCTTGTTCCTTGTCCTCTGCTCCCTAACCGGGTGCAAGGACAAGGGCAGGGACCCTGAATCCCTTGTGGGCAATGCGTCTCGTCCCACGTGGACCATTGCTTCTGATTACGATTTTGCTGCATCCATGACGGCGGTGATTAAGGTGGATCTTGCGGCGCAATACCCGAATAGCGCTGCGGACTTTGTCCTTACGGACAACGACCTCCTTGCTGCTTTCTCCGGTGAAACATGTCTCGGTGTGGCGTCTCCTAATGAGGGGTTCTTCTATTTGTATATCGGTGCGCCTATAGGCGTAACACCGACTTCCGTTACGCTCCGTTACTATTCCGCGCATTATAAGAACCTCTTTGAGGCCAAGGACGCTTTTCCGTACGTATCTGACACCCAGCAAGGCTATGCTGACGACCCCTTCATCCCGGCCTTTGTCTGCGCTCCGTAACTCGTAACCCCTAACCCCAATCAGGCTCACTTCATGGTGGGCCTTTTTTTATATATTGGAGAGAAGCCATCTACCTACGGTCTACCACTTTCTGTCACGTTTGTTCGTCCAGACCAAGCAGCTGCGCCCTTCACTCTACCTGCCGGTGGCTGCAACTACCTCCGGTGGATGACTACAGCCCTTTGCTGTACCAGCTGCACATACACCCTGCGAGCGTCCGGCTTGACCACCCCATAAAGCTGCTGCAGGCTGTCCTCCCTCCGGTCGTTCGTTCTCCACGGCAAGGCTTTGGTCGTTAAGTCTCGCGGTCAGACCTCCAAGTGTTCAGTTCTGACCGTTCGCCTTGGTCACTCCCTCCACTTTGCTGTTCCATCCTTCTCTCCCTCTTCCGCGCCCATTATGCAGGCATTTGCCCCAGTAGTTGGGTTTTCTTTGCCCGGAACACCAGGCACGAAACCGGTTGAGAATGGCGGCAGACTTCCAAGTGTTCAGTTCTGACCGCAATTCTTAACCTACCCAGTACCGGCGCAACTGTTCGCCTCTTGCAATACGAGCGCTCTCCTCCCAATGCCTGCTGCAGCACAGGCTGCTATCACTCTCCCACGCACAGTCGCTACACCTCCACGGCTGGGCTTTGGGTCAGCGTGTTTTCGGGCAGACCTCCAAGTGTTCAGTTCTGACTATCCTCAACATGCTTCGCCGCCGCCCGGCTGTTACTTCTCCGCTCCTTCCCGGCACGCCCGTTATGCAGGCGCTGCACCTGTAGGAGGCGTATTGGCATAGATTATCATTTATGCTAATACCGGCGCGAAAATGGCGGCAGACCTCCAAGTATTCAGTTCTGACTCGCTATTTTCCCGCCTGCCTGCTACAGTCGCAACTACGCCATTGCAATACGAGCACAGCCGCCACCCATTCGTGATGGCAGCCTTCTCCCTCCCCATATTATTTCTTTTTCTAATTGCTTGTCATTTGAGGGCTTGATTTTTCGCCCTCGATACCGAAACTGTCTGCTATGCCAAGTATATGTTTCTATACGAATACATTTGTCAGCAGCAGATCCGCGTTTATCTGATACAATCCTTTCCGGTGCAAAGTTAGTTACCGCTACGTTGATTTGAAAGGTCGGGGCACGTTTCGCCGTTCCGATTGTCACTAAAAAAATCTCCACACATTATTCCGAAAACCTTGCAAACACTCCCACGGAACACTTGTAAAGCACCGTAAAGGTTATATCAAACGCTAACTGCTTTATACGCAAATGTTAAATTCTAAAACACATACAATTATGGCACAGCTAACTATTTCATTTGGTATCGATTTCGAAAGCCGCTCAAACAACAATCAAAGTTTTGTAAAGGTTGCTCACCGCTCCAGCATTACCGCAAATGAAGAAAGCGATTTCGGAGATATTTACGAGGAATACGAAGATTTTCAGTACACGAGCCAAGTTTGGCGCTAATTAACTAACATTTATAAACAATCAAAATTTTTGCATTATGAACTACAGAGAACCATTAACGAAGAACGAAATCCGCGAACACGCTGCACACTATGAGAACAGCAACCCGGCAGTCTATTGTGGCACCTATGCCAAGTACAACAACGGCAGTCTCTACGGCATGTGGATTGATTTGTCCACCTTTGAGAACTACCACGATTTTATGGAGTTTTGCAACCGCTTGCACGCCAACGAAGCCGAGCCGGAACTCATGTTCCAAGATTACGAGCACTACCCGGAGCAGTGGTATTGCGAGGGCTGCATGGGCGAAAGCACGTTCGATAAAATCAAAGCTTATGCCGAGCTGAGCGAGGAAAAGCGCGAAGCATACGAAGCGTATCTTACCTATTGGGATGAGGGCACGCTCGAAGATTTCGAGGATCGCTACGAGGGCAAATACAATAGCCCCGAAGATTTCGCCGAGTACCTGTGCGAGGAGTGCGGCTACTTTAAGAACTTGCCGCAGTGGCTGCAATGCTGCATTGATTACACCGCAGTATGGCGAAACCTTGATACGGGTGGCGATTACACCGAGGTCGATGGGCACATCTTCCGGAACTAAGGGCAAGCGGGGCACAACCCCGCTTCCTTTTTTACCAGACTCTTTCCTAAAATTTATGCAATTTTTTAGGAATTTTGCTCTATTTTAGACTGGTAGTAAAATGGTACAAGAACGACTAAAACGAACATATTTCTGGTCTATTTTCAAGAGGTGTGAAAACGGATCAAAAATAATGAAAATATGGTATGTTGACCTTGTAGTTGTCACACTTATATCAAAAAATTGTGACAAAAAAAACTCTGTTTGAACGATTTATAAAGAAAAACTTGCATAATCCAGATTTTTTTCGTATCTTTGCACGCAATTTTGCGTGCGGCATATAAAACGAGCTCTAAAATGTTAACAAAGGAGGAAATACAGGCATTGCTGAACGATCTGGAAAATGATCGAGTAGAGCGAACCATTAGCACGACCAATACGGATAAGTTTGGTCAGGCTATCTGTGCGTTTGCCAATGACCTTCCCAACAATCAAAAGCCCGGTTTCCTATTCCTCGGCGTGAATGATGACGGTACTATTCATCCCATCAGCGTGACGGATGAACTGCTCAAGAACGTAGCTGCAATACGTACTGACGGTAACATCCAACCACAGCCCAGCATGGTAGTTGAGAAAGTGTCCTTTCCAGAAGGTGACATCGTGGCCGTTGAGGTGCAACCGCACGTCTTCCCTCCCATTCGTTACAAAGGACGCGTATGGGTGCGTGTCGGACCACGAAAAGGTATCGCCAGTGAGGCTGATGAACGCCTTTTGATGGAGAAACGCAACAGCAATGTGCTGACTTTCGATGCCACACCGTGTTTCAACGCCACGCTGGATGATCTGGATATGAACCTCTTCCAGTTCAATTATCTGCCCAAGACAATGCCGGCTGATGAGCTGCGCAATGACAAGCGTGAGGTAAAATATCAGTTGAGTTCGTTAGGCTTCTATGACATCCGTTTCGATTGTCCGACGAACGCCGGAGTACTGCTATTTGCTAAGAACCTGCGCCGTTTCTTCCCCGGTGCATACGTGCAATACGTACGTTACAAAGGCAAGACGCGCGCTGGTGAGATATTGATGGAGCACGAGTTCAAAGAGAACCTGTTTACTACGCTTCAGGAGTTGGATACGTTTATCAAGACCACCATCGTCAACCGTCGTCCTATCCCTGTGAGTTCGCTCCGCGAAGAAACGGTGGTTGATTATCCCGATTGGGCTACCCGAGAGTTGCTCATGAACGCCATCTGCCATCGTGACTACTCCAGCAACGGACCTATTCAGTTCTATCAGTACGATGACCGTATAGAGATTCTGAATCATGGTGGTTTGTACGGTCGTGCTACGATTGATAACTTCCCCTACGTCAATGACTATCGCAATCTGGTTATTGCAGAAGCGATGAAAGTGCTGGGTTATGTCAATCGTCAAAGTCGTGGTGTCTTTCGGGTGCAGGAGGATCTCAAAGAGAATGAGAACGGTGAACCGCAATATGATTTCTCTTTCGGAACGGCAGTGATGGTGGTTGAACATAAATCCGCCATACCCGACCGTCTCATCCAGGCGGCTATTGAGCAAGGCTTGATTTCCTCGGAATCTGACATAAAATCCTCACAAATGGGGGAAAATATGGGGAAAAATACTCAAAAACCCCCACAAATGGGGGAAAATGTGGGTAAAAATACTCAAAAATGCCCATTCCCTACACTGACCGTCAAGAATGTCTTTGAGCTGATTCGCCAGAATCCAACAATCAAATATGTACAGATTGAGGAAAATTTGGGCATCGATGATAATACGGTTCAACGTTCTATAGCATGGCTTAAAGATAACGGCTACATCAACAAAGAGCACTCCAAAGTTAAAGGCGTTTGGCAATTGATATAAAATAACCCTCCGCTTGTAGGTTAAACAAGCCGCTGGCTCCGACAGCGTAAAAAAGCGGAGACATATTGAAATAGCGTTTATTGACGCTTGTTTTGACGATTTAGAAACTTAGGAACTTTCACAAATCTTTGTTCAAAGCATGCAACAATAGATGTCTGCGTTGGGTATATAACCCTCCTATTGCTATGGGAGAACTATATACTTTTTTAGCGTAGGCTCTGTGTTGCTTGTATCTGACAAAGATGGGCAATCCTAAGGCCTCTAAATCGCAGGACAAGTAACAATACAGGTCCTGCGCTTTTTGTGTATATATAGTAACGAATAGAAACAAAAGAAATAGAAAACTACATATCGTAACAGCGAGCAAATAGGCGTATATCTTTAGAGACGGTCGGCAAACCATAAGCAATAAAGAGATATATGTCCCTGCTATCCGTGCGCTGCATGGGTTTGCGGGGTATTATTGCAAAGTTTGCCGACCTTGTCTCTTGCCCCGCTTGCCTGTGCTTTTAATTAACCGGATAGCCGACGCTATTCGGTTTTGTCATTTTAAGGCCATGGCTAACCAACGTATAGACATACTCGAAGAAGAAATCCTAAAACTGGCGCCCAACGTGCTGGAGCGTTTGCTTTGGGATCATTCTCGCCCGAAATTCTATGACGAGAACGGCAAAGAGCATCACCACCACATCTATTGGGCAACCGATATGTATGAATCGCGCGGCGAGGGATTTGGCTTCTTTGACGAGATTCAAATTGCAAGCATAACCGGCAAGAACAAGAAATTGGTGCGTCCACGTGCCGTCAAGAGCAAAGAGGAACAGGAGAAACGCACAAGAGAGAAAGCCGAAGTGTTTACGCCTTCATGGGTATGCAACGCGCAAAATAATCTTATCGACGAAGCATGGTTTGGTCGCAAGGATGTTTTCAATCACGAGAACGAGGATCATACATGGACACCGATTCGCGAAAAGATAACCTTCCCCGAAGGAAAGACTTGGCAGGACTACGTATGGGATAAGCGTCTCGAAATAGCTTGCGGAGAAGCGCCATATCTGGTTAGCCGTTACGACACCACAACAGGCGAACCGATTGACGACCTCTACATGCGCGTAGGACTGCTTGATCGCAAACTCCGTATCGTAAATGAAAACGTAGCCAACAAACAGGAATGGCTTTTCTGGGCTGAATGCGCATTGAAATCCATTTACGGATACGAGTGGCAAGGCGATAACCTGCTACTTGCACGTGAAGCCGTTTTCTATACGTTCATAGATTTCTACGAGGACTTCTTCACAAACGTACTGAAGAAACCTATCCCAAAATTAACCAAGACATATCCGTCCATTGCATATCTAATCTCATGGAACTTGTGGCAAATGGATGGCATGAATAAGACACTGCCATTAAGTGGAGAACTGGAGAAACAAACGACCGAACAATCACTTTTCCCGGAAATGGGTGTTAGAGTACGTGAAGTAAAGTCGCCAATTCAAGGACAGAAAATCTATGCCAAAATAGCAGAATGGCAGAAGAAGGGCATGCTCAATAAGAAAGAGCACAAGTTTATTGAAATTAAATAACCATTGATATGGGAAACACGTATAAATCACCACTACAGGCACCAGAGCCAAAGCTTATCTACGCATTGCGTGTGGATAAACTGCATCCGGGGTATCTGAAAATTGGAGATACCAAATTGGAAGATGGTTATGGTGCTGCGCTTGCTCCAAATAGTCCGGAAATGAAAGTTGCTGCGGAAAAGCGCATAAAGAATTATTCCAACGAACTATCGCTGGATTTCGATGTGGACTATGTAGAACTGACGCTGTACATTAAGAACGGAGAGGTAAAATCTTTCCGCGATTACGACGTACATAAAGTACTGGAGCGTTCTGGTTATCCGAGAGTGAAGTTCGAAGAAGCCAAGACGAACGGCGCTGAATGGTTCAAAGTGGATGTGGCTACTATAAAGGCCGCCATTCAAGCAGTTAAGGAGGGCAAGCAGTCTATCCAAGGAAACGAGCAACCGATTGCTGAACAACGCAAAAAGATTGAGTTCAGACCGGAGCAAATAGAAGCCATCCAACGCACACTGAAAGTGTTCCGCAAGAAACCGGATACACGCGAAATGTTGTGGGATGCAAAGATGCGTTTTGGTAAGACATTAACCGCATTACAAGTAGTGCGTGAAATGGCATTCAAACGCACGCTTATCAGTACACACCGACCTGTTGTAGATGATGGTTGGTTCAAAGATTTCGAGAAGATCTTCTTTGATACACAAGATTATCGTTACGGTAGCAAAGAAAATGGTGATTCCTATGGTGCTTTAGAGGATTTTATCGGTGGTGGATTATTCTCTAACCCCAATGGTCATTATATCTATTTCTCGTCCATCCAATACCTGCGAGAGAAAGTGCTTACGGGTGACATAGAGGAGAAAACGGCTCTACTGAACACGCAATGGGATTGTATCATTATTGATGAGGCACACGAAGGTACACAAACCGATTTGGCACAATCGCTGTTTAGTAAGTTGATTAAAGAAAATACCTACGTGCTTAGTCTTTCGGGCACACCATTTAATATCAAGGAGCAATTCTCGGATGAACAAGTCTTCACGTGGGACTATATCATGGAGCAAGAGGCAAAACGGAATTGGGAAATTGAGCACTTTGGAGCACCAAACCCGTATGCTGATCTGCCCAAGATGAATATCTATACCTTTGATCTCGGTGATTTGCTAAATCTGAACTACGCTATCAATGAGCAGACGTTGGAGGATCAAGCATTCTCGTTCTCTGAGTTCTTCCGCGTATGGACTGGAGATTTAGACAAAGATCACAAGGTGCTTCCATCATTGGATCATCGCGGTCGTTTCGTTCACGAGCAAGATGTTCGCAGGTTCTTGACATTAATATCTATGCCGGACGAAGACAATCACTATCCATATGCAACCGAGGAATACTGCGATTTCTTCCGTCATACACTTTGGATGGTTCCAGGTGTTCCGGCAGCAAAGGCACTATCTGCTCTAATTAAAGAAACACCCGCATTCAAAGATTTCACGGTCGTTAATGTTGCCGGAGAAGGTGACGATGATGATAGTCGTGAAGAATCATTACAGAAACTACGTAACGCAATTGGACCGGATGCGCGTCAGTCGCATACGATCACGCTTTCGTGTAACCGTCTGACTACGGGTGTTACGGTTCCGGAATGGACCGGCGTACTGATGTTAAAAGGTAGTGTAAAGACTGATGCAAAGGCATATATGCAAACCATCTTCCGCGTACAAAGTCCGTACAAGACACCGGATGGCAAGAGAAAGGAAGATTGCTATGTGTTTGATTTCGCGCCAGACCGAACATTGCAAGTAATATCACAAGCAGCGCATATGAATACAAAGAACACCGACCAAGGTCAACGTGATTACTTGGATCACTTCTTGAACTTCTGTCCGGTAATCGGTTACAATGGCACTCGAATGACACCGTATGACACAACCAACATGCTTGAAACACTCAAGCGTATCCAGATTGATCGTGTCGTGCGTCGTGGCTTTGAAGATTCGCGCCTGTATAATGACCAGTTGTTTGAGATCGACGATACGGCTATTGCGCTATTAGAGCACTTGAAAGATAGTGTGGGAACAACCCAAAAATCAAGAGGAGATGACACCTTAGTTCTGTCTGAGTCCAACATGGGTAAGCGGAAAGGTGAAAAGAAGAAACGCGTTAAGAAGGACGAATCACAGCTTACTCCTGAAGAACGCGAGAGACGTCGCAAGCAACAAAATCGTCGTGCGGCGATCAACATTCTGCATGGTATATCCATCCGTATTCCGTTGTTGATTTACGGTGCGGAATTAGAGAGTAACGAAGACTTGATGCCGGACAATCTAACGGCTAAGGTAGATAAGAAATCTTGGGAAGAGTTTATGCCAAAGGGCGTGACACAGAAAGATTTTAATGCGATTAGTCGTTTCTACGATGGAGATGTGTTCCGCGCTGCAGGTCGTCGCATTCGCGACTTGGCAGCAGCCGCAGATCGTCTCGAACCAACGGAACGCGCAAAGAAGATAGCGCAGATATTCTCTTATTTCCATAATCCTGATAAAGAGACCGTACTGACACCGTGGCGAGTTGTTAACATGCACATGTCAGATACGCTTGGTGGTTATGATTTCTTCGACGAAACACACGTCAATGAAGGTCTGTTGGAAGAACCGCGTTTGGTTAATCGTGGCGAGGTAACCGCTAATGTATTTAATCCGACAACCCGCATATTGGAGATCAACTCGAAAACGGGTTTGTATCCACTGTACGTAGCATATAGTACATATCGCAGCCGTTTAGCGGCATTGGAACAAAGTATGTTCGGAGAGCATGTACTTAGTGCGGAAGAAAAGACTCGTCTTTGGAACCAGACCGTAGATGAGAATATCTATGTGGTATGCCGCACAAACATGGCAGCAAGCATTACGAAACGAACACTTGGCGCATTCAGAGAAGATGCACCGCATCATATTGCTTGCTACAAGAAGCTTAATGAAACCCTTCGTGACAATCCGGAGGAGTTTGTTGAACGAGTCGGTTATCTGAAATTATTTTACGAATACAATCAAAGAACTATGATAAGATTTAATGCAGTTGTAGGTAATCCTCCTTATCAGGAGAGTACAAATGCTGATGGTATACAAGCTGTGCCTGTATATCGCGAGTTTGTGAATGCAGCAAAGAGTCTGCATCCTTCATATCTGTCGCTTATTATACCGGCGCGTTGGTATGCAGGTGGTATCGGTCTTAATGACTTTAGAACGGCTATGCTTAGCGATGAACATTTGGCATATCTTGTAGATTTCCCAAAGAGTCGTGACTGCTTCCCAACGGTAGATATAGCAGGTGGTATTTGCTATTTCTTGTGCGATGAAACATATAATAATCCGCAAGGTTGTGAAGTTGTTAACTCAATCAATGGGCAACGTATAACAGAGGTGCGCCGATTGAATGAGTATCCTATTTTCGTTCGTGATAATAGAGGTATTGATATTCTCCATAAATTAGGTAATCCGCAAATGATGTCTCAAATGGTATTACCTATCTCTCCGTTCGGACTTCCGACATCCGTTAGAGGTAAAGAATCTGAATTTGAAAATTCTGTAGCATTGATTAGTAGTCAAGGTAAGAGCTATATTGATCGTGCAACGATACATTCAAATGAGGCACTTATTGATCAATATAAAGTTTGGATAGGTCAGTTAAATCCGGATCGTGCTGGAGTAAATAATGCTGCCGACGGTAAGAGTAATGTAACAACCAAAATATCCATCAGTAATCCTGGAGAAGTAACAACCGCTACATATTTAGTGCTCGGAGCATTTGCAACGCAAGAGGAAGCAGAGAACCTACGTTCGTACATCAAATGTCGCCTAACACGATTCTTGATTCAACTAACGTTGTCGTCTATGCACATATCTCGTGATTCCTTCCAGTTTGTTCCTATCCAAGATTTCCACGAGTCATGGACTGACGAAAAGCTTTACGCTAAATATAACATTTCAAAAGAGGAACAACAATACATTGAATCTCTGATCAAACCGATGGAATAATCCAACGCGCCTCACTGAGGTGACCCCAAAAAGTTGGACGGATTATTAAATCTATTTGACTTGATTTTGAAAGTGAGTTCGGTATTGTACCGGGCTCATTTTCAGTTTTAGTTTGATACGTTCGTTGTTGTAGTACCGGATATACTCTTTTAACGCTGCCTTAAAGTCATCGATACTCTCCCATCTATTGTTATAGAGCAGCTCGTTCTTCATCAGGCCGAAAAAGTTCTCCATAACTGAGTTATCCAAGCAATTCCCCTTACGGGACATACTTTGCGTAATACCATGTTCACGCAATAGATACTGGTAGCGCGTGTGCTGATAGTGCCACCCCTGATCCGAGTGCATTATTAGACCATTTGTCTGCGGATGTTTGCGGAACGCTTTCTGCAACATATCCACTACCATCTTTAGATCCGGACGATCAGAGATGACATAGCTAACAATCTCTCCGTTCCACATATCCAGTATAGGCGATATATAACATTTCTTGCCACGTATATCCACTTGTGAGACATCAGTAGTCCACTTGCGATTAGGCGCATCGGTAGCAAAATCGCGTTGTAATACATTAGGTGCAATCTTACCTACTTCTCCTTTATAAGAGCGGTAACGCAACTTAGGTTTCCGGGCGTATAAGCCCATTTCTACCATCAGTTTGGCTACTGTCTTATGGTTGATGTCTTTGCCTTCCGTGCGCAGCTGTTGGTATACCCGCCGGTATCCGTAACGCCCTTTATTCTTATTAAATATACGTATTATATCCTTGCGTAATTGCGCATACTTATCCTCTCTCGGACGGATATTGTAATAATACGTAGTACGAGCCATCCCCTTGATCCCAAGGAGTAAATCAAGGCTATGTTCGGGCTTTAATGTTTGGATGGCTTGCGCCCAATCTCGTGTAGACGCTTCTCTCTTTCTTCCACTAAAGCCCTCACTTTTTTTAGCAATGCAACCTCTGCACGCAAATACTCATTCTCGTAGCGCAGACGCTCTAACTCTGTCTGCGGTTCTTTCTTCTTTGGACGTCCCATACCTTTACGACCTTTTCCTGGCGGTTTTATGTTGCGCAAAGCCTCATATCCGCCTTGTCTGTAGATACGCGTCCAGCGGGATACTGCTGCTTGAGAAACATGATACTTTGCGCAAACTCGGTGCAAAGATACACCTTTTTCTGCATATTCGCAAACAATTTTGCATTTTTCTTCAAAATCAGCATGTTTTATAGGGCGTTTTTGCAATCCTAAGACTCCTTCCATTTTATAACGAAGCAACCATTCTGATATATCATGCTCATTTAGTCCTAGTTCTTTAGCTACACCCTTAGGCGCATAACCCTCTAAACATTTTTTTACAGCTAACAGCCGTTCTTCAATGGAATGTTTCTTATACATATAACAAACCCCAAAAGTTTTGTGTTCAACTTTTGGGGTTCATTACACACACGGGCGCGTTTTTCTTTTTTCCATTACTTGGCAATCTAATTGCCCGCTCATCTATTGCATCATTGCAGAATTGCATTTCCAAATGCCTTCTTTCCGTTACTTTTCTGTATGGTTTCTGTATGGTTTTCTGTATACTTTTCCGACCGATTTTGTCCTTGAACGCACTTTTCCTATGATTTTTTAATTAGATTAACGCGCTTTTCCTATAAATTATCACGATTTTTTGCGCGCTTTTCCAATTTTTGGGGTAGATAATCACTTTTTAGGGTGTTTTTAGGGTGGAATCCTTGTGTATGTCAGATTTTTTTTGTACCTTTGCGCCGTAAACGACGCAACCAAACAGAAACATGGATCGCAGAGCATATCTTATATCGGTTTTTGACGATACGTTGGAGCGTATCAATGGTGACTTTGAAGTGCACAAAGCGCAGCAGCAATCCATAGCCGCGCAGAAGCTGATTCTCGAAGCGGAAACATTAGCCGTTCCGTCGCCGAGGTTCGACGAGAAGGCACAAGTCCTTGTGACGAAGAACCGTTCTTTTGAGGCAGCGGCACAATACATTGGACAACATGTGTGCGTGCTGAACTTCGCTTCGGCAACTAATCCCGGCGGAGGTGTGACGCATGGTTCGTCTGCGCAAGAGGAATGTCTGTGCCGTTGCTCCACTTTATACAACTGCCTGAACACACGCGCCATGTGGGATGGGTTCTACACGCCGCATCGTCATTCCGGCAATCCGTTGCATAACGATGACATTATCTTCACGCCCAACGTGCAAGTGCTCAAAGACGATGACTACCGGCCATTGATGGATCCGTTTGCGGTGGATGTTATCACGTGTGCTGCGCCGAACCTGCGTGAGCAACCGGCTAATCCCTATAATCCGAGTGATGGCGATGCCAAACGGATAAGCAAGGACGAGTTGTACCAACTGCACAAGCAACGTGCACGTCGTATCTTAACGGTGGCAGCGCAGAACGAAGCAGATGTGCTAATATTGGGCGCGTTTGGTTGCGGAGCCTTCCAGAACGACCCGCAAGTGGTGGCACGTGCGTACAACGATGTGTTAGCAGAGTTTAGCCATCATTTCCGGACGATAGAGTTTGCGGTCTATTGCCGTCCGCACGACGACAGCAACTACCGCGCATTTAAGGAGATAATAAGAGCATGAAAGACTATAAATTAACAGAAAATGGGCTTTATGCCTACCAATATCCGCGTGCTTCGGTAACAGCAGATGCTGTGCTCTTTGCAGAGAAAGAAGGTCAGATGTACGTGCTACTTATCCAACGCGGCAACGACCCGTACAAAGGCTATTGGGCTTTTCCAGGCGGGTTTCTGGAGATGGATGAGACGGTAGCTCGTTGTGCCGAGCGTGAACTGGAGGAAGAGACCGGTATCGTGTTGATCGGCATGCAGTTGGTGGGTATCTATTCCGACGTGGAGCGTGATCCACGTGGACGTGTCATCACGGCTGCTTATACCGCCATGACTACCATGCCGGAAGCTACTGCTGCCGATGATGCCGCTGCAGCCAAATGGTGGCCACTGAATGAGTTACCGCCTTTGGCTTTCGACCATGATAAGATATTGGTTGACGCAAAGAAAGTATTGAATATTGACTAATGAAAATTGAGGAAGCAATAATCGACGCGAAGCGGAGAAACTGCTTTCGCAGGTACGCCATCATGTTTGAACAGATATATAATCAGATGCAGTGGACGCGTGAGCCCGCGAGAGTAGAAGAGAAAGACGGTGTGATTGCCGTCACCACTAAACCGCATACCGATCTCTGGCAACGGACGTATTACCATTTCCGAAATGACAATGCGCCTGTTCTGCAGATGAGGACAAGTGAGCGGTTCTTTTCGTTTGTCGTCAAGACCGACTTTTCGCAGAGCCACCATCGGTTCGACCAGTGCGGTATTGTGATGTACCTCGACAGCGAGAACTGGCTCAAAGGTTCCGTCGAATACGAGAATGAGCAGTTCCAACACCTTGGTAGCGTAGTCACCAACGGCGGCTATTCGGACTGGGCGACAACCGCTATTCCTGCGGACGTGAAGACTATGTGGTATCGCTTCTCGCGGAGGGAGAACGATTACTGTATCGAGTGCTCCACCGATGGTGTGCATTTCAATCAGATGCGTATCTGCCACATGCACGCAGGAGCCGAAGAGATTTGTTTTGGTATCTATGCCTGTTCGCCAGAAGATTCGTCTTTCACGGCTCTTTTCTCAGATATGAAGATTACCGCCTGTGCATGGCATGCCCATGACGGCCAGCAACCGGACAGTTTGTAAGAGGGCATTAAAAGAAAATGATTATGAAAAAGACCATTCAAAACATAGCCGGCTATATGCTTGGAGGAGTGATGTTCGTAGTGCTTTTGCCGACGATTATGTGGCTGGCATCAGGAATGCCGGCATTGGAACATATCGGCGCATTGCGTGCGTCCCTGACAGGACTGTTGATGCTGGGCGGCTTAACACTCAGCGTGTGGACTATTGTCTATATGAAGCTTCGCGGCAAAGGCAATCCAATGGACGCTTTCGGACATGAGGTGGCTCCTCGCA
>ONMU01000032.1 GCA_900319035.1 uncultured Bacteroidales bacterium | reverse complement strand
ATTTATAATACAAATTCCACCTATTTACTCAAAATCGTATCAGTCCTGTTGTTCTCTACAATGGGACTGATATGTTATACCCAGAGTTTTTTCTCACAAAACGGCGCATAAAAATCTCCGATGAAATCGAAAGAACTTGCACTTTTAAGGACTCCAATCTAAAAAAGAGACAGCTATCCCTTGCGAAGAGTCACAATTATTTTTCTTGCAAAAAAGTTCGCACGTGCTTGCATATATGAAAAAAAAGTTGTAACTTTGCGCGATTTTTCGTATTTATGCCCTTTCCAAACGACTTGGGACAATAATAAGAAGTATAGAAAACAGCAACAACTCACACTGAAAACAATAAAACAATACAAATATGGGACTTTTTTCTTTTACACAGGAGATCGCTATTGACCTCGGAACGGCGAACACCATCATCATGTGCGATGACAAGATTGTGGTGGACGAGCCGTCTGTAGTAGCTATCTCGATGTCGGACAACAAAATGGTTGCCGTCGGCCGCAAGGCGCAACAGATGATCGGTAAAGGCGGCAGCATGATCCGTACCGTTCGTCCGCTACGCGACGGTGTGATCGCTGATTTCTATGCTTGCGAGATGATGATTCGCGGAATGATCAAGATGATTCCGAAGCAGGCTCGTCTGTTTACCCCCTCTATCCGCATGGTCGTTTGTATCCCCTCCGGCTCGACTGAGGTAGAGATCCGTGCCGTGCGTGACAGCTCGGAACATGCCGGAGGACGTGACGTCTATATGATCTATGAGCCGATGGCGGCTGCTATCGGTATCGGCATCGACGTTGAGAGCCCAGAGGGCTGCATGATCGTAGATATCGGTGGTGGTACCACGGAGATCGCTGTCATCTCGCTCGGCGGCATCGTCAGCAACAAATCCATCAAGATCGCAGGTGATGACTTCAACCAAGATATCATCGAATACATGGGTCGTATGCACAACCTCCGCATTGACGAGCCGACGGCTGAGCGCATCAAGATACAAGTAGGTTCGGCTCTGCCCGAGTTGGAGGATGCTCCCGAAGATTTCGTAGTCATCGGTCCGAATAAAGTGACGGCACTCCCGATGTCCGTGCCTGTTAGCTATCAGGAGATCGCACACTGCTTGGAGAAGAGTATCTCCAAGATCGAGGGCGCTATCCTGCAGGCATTGGAGTCCACACCTCCTGAGTTGTACTCGGATATCGTGAAACGCGGTATCTACCTGACCGGTGGTGGTGCTCTGCTCCACGGTCTTGCTAAGCGTCTGACGGATAAGATCACTATTCCGTTCCACGTAGCAGACGACCCATTGCACTCCGTTGCACGCGGTACAGGTGTAGCGCTGAAGAACGTCAATAACTTCGGCTTCCTGCTTCGCTAATACGAATAATCCACTATGCAGAATTTGCTGAAAATACTGCTGCGTTATAGCAACTTCCTTGTCTTTATCGCCTTGGAAGTTGCTGCGTTTTTGCTTATCAGCTTCAATAACGTCTATCCGAGGAGCAGTATGCTCAGTACGGCGAATGAGGTAGTAGCTTGGCAACACGCAACGTTGAGCAACATCAGCGCTTATTTCAGTCTGCGTAGCCAAAACGAACAGTTAGCCGCGGAAAATGCCGAGTTGCGGAACCGGATTTGTTCGATGGATTCGGCAGAACAAGAGCCTGTCACCCATTACCAATACGCCAAAGTAGTGCAGATGACTACCAACCGTTTGCATAACTACCTCACTATCAACAGAGGCAGCAAAGACGGTCTGCGCATCGGGCAAGGTGTGCGTAACGAAGAGGGAGCCGTCGGTATCGTACGAACTGTCGGAACGAACTACAGCGTCGTCCTGCCGCTCATCAACACCCATACGAACCTCAGCTGCCGGTTTGCTAAGAACGACTACATAGCTACCCTGCAATGGAACGGCAAAGACAGCCGTTTTGCACAACTGGCAGACGTAGCAGCGCATATGGTGGTGAACCCGGGAGACACCATCATCACCAGCGGACTAAGCCCCGTCTTCCCCGAAGGAATTCCCGTTGGAATCGTGGAAAACAGCACACTAAAAGAGGGTGACTCGTACTACACCATACGCGTACGACTGCATACGAACTTCAAACGCTTGAAATACGTTGAAGTGGTGGAAAACATTCATCAGCAAGAATTGGAGGAACTACAGAATGGAATGGACTAAACAAATAGGACGCTACCTACTGATCATGGTACTTCAGGTGTTGCTCTTCGACCAACTGCAACTATGGGGAGCCTGTCATCCGTATATCTACGTGCTCTGCCTGCTGATGATGCCTATCACGCTGCCCCACAGCGCAGACATGCTCATCGGAGCTTGCGTCGGATTCATCATGGATATCTTCTGCAACTCGCTCGGCGTACACATGGCTGCCTGCATCCTGCTGATGTATATCCGCCCGTACCTCATCGGCGTCATCGTGAACGACAAAGACCGCCTCAACGAGCAAATCAGCCTGCACGCCATCGGCATGGAAGCACTCCTCAAATACACGGTCATCATGGTGCTCATCCATCATCTGACCGTCTTCTCGCTTGCTGCATGGAGTTGGAGCCATATGGGATTCGTCCTGCTGGAAACCATCGTCAGCAGTACCATCACTATTCTGCTTGTTATCGGCTATAATGTATTGAGATACAAATGATTAATGACCAGTATTATAATCGTCGATACGTCATCAGCGGTATTGCCGTTGTGATCGTACTAACGTATATAATGCGGCTTTTTTATTTGCAAATCATCGATCAATCCACCAAGGATCAGGCGGATAACAACGCCCTCGTCAAGCAGACCATCTACCCTTCCCGAGGTCTGATCTACGACCGCAACGGCGAACTGCTGGTCTTCAATCAACCTATCTACGAGATCACCATGACCATGCGTGATATGGGCAAGAACTGGGACACTTTAGCTTTCTGTAAAAGCCTGTCTATCAGCCGAGAAGAGTTTGACGAACGCATCGCAGAAATCAAAGACAAACGTAAAAACAGAGGTTACTCCCGCTGGACACCACAGGTCTTCATGAGTCAGCTCAAGAAAGAGGATATAGCCAGCCTGCAAGAGTCCTTATTCATGTTTCCCGGTATTCAGATACAGAAACGTACCCTCCGAGACTATACCTACAACGCTGCCGCTCACGTCTTAGGCAGCGTCGGTGAGGTCAGTCAGAGTGATATAGACCGTGATGCTTATTACACGCGTGGAGACTACTCCGGACGAGACGGTCTGGAACGTACATACGAGCAGCAGTTACGCGGTGAGAAAGGTGTGGAAGTCCTCATGCGCGATGTGAGAGGACGTATTCAGGGCAGCTATCAGGACGGCGAACTGGACAGAACAGCCAAAGCCGGAACCGATCTCTACACCACCCTTGATATACAGCTGCAACTACTCGCAGAGGAACTGTTGGCAGGTAAGATCGGTAGCGCCGTAGCTATCGAACCCAAGACAGGCGAGATCTTGGCCTTAGTCTCTAACCCCAGTTGGAACCCCAAAGTGCTGGTCGGCAAAGAGCGCAGCAAGAACTACAACACCCTCTTGAAAGATCCCACCAAACCGCTCATGAACCGTGCTACACAAGCGATGTATCCTCCGGGTTCCACGTTCAAGACCATACAATCCCTCGTTTGTCTCCAGCAAGGCGCTATCACCCCAAACACCCTCTATCCCTGTTCCGGTCCGGGTAGTACGCCTATCAAATGTACGCACCATCATGGCTCGCCCGTTGCGCTGGATAGAGCAATCGAGCAGAGTTGTAACCCCTATTTCTGGTGTGCCTTCCGAGACCTGCTCCAAAAAGACGGTTACGGCAAAGAGAATGAGGATTTCCGGCATCGCTATGAACTGTGGCGAGAAGAGGTAATGAGCTTCGGTCTGGGACAGAAATTCACGGACACTGACCTAAGCGAGCAGTCCTCCGGAAGTATTCCGAGCACCAAGCTCTTTGATAAGTTCTACGGCAAGACAGGCTGGAAAGCGATCACTATCCGTTCGCTTAGTATCGGACAGGGTGAGATCCTCGTTACGCCCCTCCAACTCGCTAACCAAGCAGCCACAATCGCTAACGAAGGATATTACATCTCCCCGCACCTCAATAAGAACGATTCTATGCGGATTAATCGGCATAATCTGAAGATTGCAAAACGCCATTTCGAGGCGGTCAAAGAGGGAATGCATCGTGTGATGGTCTATGGTACCGGACGTCATTACGCCGTAGATAGCCTGCATATGGCAGGTAAGACCGGTACCGTACAGAACCCGCACGGACGAGACCACGCTATCTTCATCGGCTTTGCGCCATTGGAGGATCCGCAGATAGCAGTAGCAGTAGTTGTTGAAAACGCAGGTTTTGGTGCTACTTGGGCTTGCCCGATAGCTACCATGATGATAGAGCAATACCTCACCGGAGAGGTTAAACGCAAAGATTTACGTAAACGTATAGGAAGCACCGTACTCAATGAGAGCGTCAAGAAGTGGTAACATATGGCAACACGTCGATTGGCTGACTATCGGCATGTTTTTATCGCTGGCCTTATTCGGCTGGCTTAATATCTATGGAGCCAGCTATACCTTCGACCAGACCAGCATCTTCGATTTCTCTAACCGCGCCGGTAAGCAGTTCGTTTGGATCATGGGCTCGTTGGTAATGGGTTTCGTCCTCTTGCTCATCGATTATAAAACATACGATGTATTGACCTATTTCGCCTATGGAGCGATGCTTCTACTACTATTAGCAACCCCATTTCTGGCACGTGACATCAAGGGTTCGATGAGTTGGATCTCACTCGGTCCTGTCAGCCTGCAACCGGCTGAGTTCGCTAAGTGTATTGTCGCTCTGACTATCGCCAAATATATGGGGCGGTACGAGTACAAACTACGAACTTGGCGCGATCTCATCGTACCTTTTGCCCTTATCGGCATCCCTGCCCTCATCATCATGGTGCTCCAGAAAGAGACCGGTTCGGCACTCGTATTTGCTGCTTTCCTTCTCGTCTTCTACCGTCAAGGTATGAGCGGTTATGTACTATGGATGGTAGTAGCCGCAGTAGCGCTGTTCATCATCAGTATTCGTTTTGGTGCCATACCTCTGCCTTTAGGTACCGGTAGCGTCGGTATTCTGACTTGCATGGTGATACTTGCTGCGGTGGAGATATATTTCATCTGCAAGGAGCATTATATCCGTTGGCAAGGCTTGATCCTCACCGGAAGCGTAGTAGCTGTTTATGCTATATGCCTGATTCTCAATATCTGGATTGCAATGCCTTTCGATTGGATATCCATGGGCATAGTAGTTGCGTTAGTGATCTATAATATCTTCATCAGCCTCTACTGGCGCAAATACATGCTGCTGATCGTTGCCTTCTTCACACTCTTTTGTATCGGGTACACGCACGCGTGCGATTTCGTCTTCCAGAAAGTACTGCAACCTCACCAACGCATCCGTATAGAGGTGCTCTTAGGCATGAAAGAAGATCCTGCCGGCGCCGGGTATAACGTGAACCAAGCCCGTATCGCTATCGGTTCGGGACGGTTCTTCGGTAAAGGCTATCTGAACGGCACGCAGACGAAACTGCAGTTTGTACCGGAACAAGATACCGACTTCATCTTCTGTACAGTGGGGGAGGAATGGGGTTTTGTCGGTTCCATCGGTGTTTTGCTGATGTATCTGGCTTTCATCCTGAGACTTGTGTTTATCGCCGAGCGGCAACGAAATATCACTACCCGTATCTACTCTTACGCAGTAGCGAGTATCTTCCTCTTCCACCTGACCATCAACGTAGGAATGGTGTTGGGACTGCTGCCGGTTATCGGTATCCCGCTGCCTTTCTTCAGTTATGGAGGTAGCTCCTTATGGGGCTTTACGCTATTATTGTTTATTTTACTGCGGTTGGATGCCGCACGTATGGAGCAACTCAATTGATATGTTTGTCACAAACCCGATAGGAATCAAAGGCGAAGAAGAAGCCGCTAAGATGCTGGAGAAAAAAGGCTTTAAGGTAGTTGAGCACAACTGGCGTATGGGGCATCTGGAGATAGACTTGATTGCCGAGAGCAAGAAAGAGATCGTCTTTGCAGAAGTGAAAGCACGTACTTCCCTTTACGGCGAAATAAGGCCGGAGGAATATGTCGATGAAAACAAGAAAAGACGCATGATAGCGGCAGGAAATGCTTATATCAAGCTTCACAGGAGTGACAAACAGTTACGGTTTGATATTATAGGTATCCTGATTCATCCAGAAACATTGGAAATAGCCGAACGATCTCATATAGAGAATGCCTTTCAACCCTCGATAAAATCGGTAAATTCGGGCTTTTATAAAGGGCGTAGTGCCTATAAACATAGAGCAAGATAACAACAAGACAGATATATGGATTTTAAATACGACGTCATAGTAGTTGGAGCCGGTCACGCTGGATGCGAGGCAGCCAGTTCTGCTGCCCATATGGGTAGTAAGACACTGCTCATCACCATGGACATGAACAAGATTGCACAGATGAGTTGCAATCCTGCCGTTGGTGGTATAGCCAAAGGTCAGATCGTGCGTGAGATAGACGCCCTCGGCGGACAGATGGGTATCGTCACCGACCGAAGCGCTATTCAGTTCCGACTGCTCAACCAAAGCAAAGGTCCTGCTATGTGGAGTCCCCGTAGCCAGAGTGACCGAAAGCGATTCATAGAAGAATGGATCAAAGTGCTTAGTCATACCGATAACTTGTATATTTGGCAGGATATAGTAGTGAGTCTTATTATCAAAGATAATAAGGTCTGTGGTGTGCGGACGATGTTAGGCATCGAGATGGAAGCACAGGCAGTAGTACTCACCAACGGTACTTTCCTTAACGGACTCATGCATTGCGGCAAGACACAGATACCCGGAGGACGTACCTCAGAACCCGCTTCCCATGGTCTGACGGAGCAATTAGTTAGCTTAGGCTTCCGTTCCGACCGTATGAAAACAGGTACCCCTGCACGCTTGGATGCACGCTCTATTCATTTCGAGGAACTGACTCGGCAGGACGGAGACACCGATTGGCATCAGTTCAGCTATCTGAATACCGTTCATCGAGAACTCAAACAGATGCCTTGTTGGATCACCTACACCAATCCTTCGACCCACGAAGCACTACGTGCCGGATTAGCAGATTCTCCCCTTTTCAACGGACAAATCAAGAGTATTGGTCCGCGTTATTGTCCGAGTATAGAGACGAAAATAGTGACCTTTGCCGACAAAGAGGCACACCAGATCTTCTTGGAGCCGGAGGGTGTAGATAGCAACGAGTATTACGTCAACGGATTCTCCAGCAGTCTTCCTTGGCAGGTTCAGTTAGCCGGACTGAGAACGATTAAAGGATTAGAGGATGTTGTCCTCTATCGTCCGGGCTACGCAATCGAATATGACTTCTTCGACCCGACTCAATTACACCACACATTAGAGACTAAACAGATTAGAAATCTGTTTTTCGCCGGACAGATCAATGGTACAACGGGCTATGAAGAAGCCGCCGGACAAGGATTAGTAGCAGGTATCAACGCACATATCAATGTCCACGGAGGCACACCTTTTACCATGGGGCGCAACGAGAGTTATATAGGTGTATTGATTGATGATCTGGTCAACAAAGGTGTCGATGAACCCTACCGTATGTTCACCTCCAGAGCCGAGTACCGCATCCTGCTGCGTCAGGACAATGCCGACGAGCGTCTTACCAAACGCAGTTACGAGATGGGATTGGCGGATAAAGATCGGTACGATTTGTTCTGTCAAAAACAACAAGCTTGTTCCGATTTCATCGAATATATTCAGTCCACTACTATCCGCAAAGGAAGTATCGACTCTTGGTTAGAGTCCATCGGTAGTACCGCAATGCACGAGGGATGCAAGATAAGCGACTTGATCCTGCGTCCGCAAGTAAGTATCAAAGCCTTGGCAGAAGTAGTACCGGAACTGAAGGCAAAGATGGAGAATATCTCCGATGAGATCGTAGAAAGTTGCGAGATACAGATCAAGTACGCAGGCTACATCAAACGCGAGCAGATGGAAGCTGCCAAACTACAGCGTTTAGACCAGATACGCATACCCGATACCTTTAACTTTGACGAAGTACAAAGCCTTAGTACCGAGGCACGCCAGAAGCTTAGTCGCATTCGTCCGAAGTCTATCGGTGAGGCACAACGTATACCCGGCGTAAGCCCGAATGACGTGAGTGTATTGCTGGTTTTAATGGGTAGATAACCGATTTTAGTTTGCAAAGCAAACTACTATAATTGTTTCACGTGGAACAGAATATAAAAAACAACAAACATATGACAGTAGAACAAGTAAAAGCATTGGTACGCAATGTACCTGATTTTCCGATTAAGGGAATTCAGTTTAAGGACATCACCACCATCCTCGATGATCCGGAAGGATTGAAGTGGTTGCGCGATGAGATAGTGAACCACTATAAAGGACTCGGTATAACGAAGATAGCTGGTATCGAATCTCGCGGGTTTATTGTTGCTCCCTCAGTAGCGATAGAACTAGGTATCGGATTTGTACCTATCCGCAAAAAGAACAAACTGCCCGCAGAGACCGTCTCCGTTACTTATCAAAAGGAATATGGAGAGGATACCATCCAGATGCATAAAGATGCGCTTAATGTCAATGACGTAGTCCTGATTCATGACGACATCTTAGCTACGGGCGGATCAATGGAGGCAGCTATAGAACTCGTAAAGAAATTAGGGGTAAAGAAAGTATATGTCAACTGCGCCATTGAACTCATCGGTCTGGAAGGTCGTGAACGCCTGCAAGGTAAAGCCGAAGAAATTTACTGCCTCATGGGAATGGAAGTAGATGAGTGAGGCGAAAGGTGATAGGCTAAAGGCTAGAGGTAAAGGCTAATGGTGAATGAAAGAGAAGGATGAACATATAGCCCTATTGTTGAAACGTATACCGGAGAGTCCTGGGGTGTATCAGTACTTCGATAAAGAAGGACAAATCATCTATGTAGGTAAGGCAAAGAACCTACACCGACGGGTAAACAGCTATTTCAACAAAGAGCATCAATCATCCAAAACAAGGCAGTTAGTCGCCCATATAGCAGAGATCCGATACGTGGTAGTAGAGAGCGAGCAGGATGCCTTCCTGCTCGAAAACAACCTCATTAAGCAGTATCAACCGCACTATAACATCTTGCTCAAAGACGGAAAGAGTTATCCAAGTATCTGTATCACACGAGAGCCTTTCCCTCGGATATTCAAGACTCGCACGATCAACAAAAAAGCCGGTGAGTACTACGGACCTTATAGTTTTGGCTATTCGGTAGATACGGTACTCGAACTGATCCATAAACTCTACCCTATTCGGACCTGTAATATACCCATTACAAGCGATTCCATCGAGAAAAAGAAGATACGTGTCTGCCTCAAATACCACCTCAAGAACTGCTGTGGTATCTGCGAGGGAAAAGGAAGAGAACATTACGCCCAATGGATTGATCAGGCGCGCAAACTGATTAAAGGTGACGCACACGAGATAGGTCGGCAGTTAGAGGACGAGATGATTTCTCTTGCAGCAGACATGAAATACGAAGAAGCGGCAGCTATCAAGCATAAGATAGAGCTGCTAGAGCAATTCAAGAGCAAGACGATTATCACGAATTCATCGGCAAAAGATGTGGATGTATTCGGTTATGATGAGCAGGACGATAGAGTCTATATCTCCATGCTGCATGTACATAACGGAAGTATCGTACAAGGTCAGACGATCGAGTACCGCCGTAAGATGGAAGAGGAGAAAGAGGAACTTCTAGCGATGGGAATGATGGAGTTGCGAGAACAGTTGGAGAGCAAGACTCAGGACGTAATTGTTCCGTTCATTCCGGAGGTTTTTGATGATACGCTGCATGTATATATCGCTACCAGCGGAGACAGAAAGAAACTGCTCGATTTGGCGATGCAGAATGTACGGCAGTATAAACTCGACCGCCTCAAACAAGAAGACAAACTTAATCCGGAGCAGCGAGGCGTACGAATCCTGACCGAGTTACAGCAGATGATGGGTCTTCCTACCCTGCCCCGATGGATTGACTGCTTCGATAACTCCAATATACAAGGCACGAACGCAGTAGCGGGATGCGTTGTATATAGAATGGCGAAACCGAGTAAGAGCGACTACAAACGGTTTGAGATAAAGACCGCAGAAGGCGCGGATGACTACGCCAGTATGCGTGAAGTAGTACGAAGAAGGTACCAACATATTCTCGATGAATCCGGACAAATGCCGGATCTCATTATTGCCGATGGAGGTTTAGGACAGATGCACGCTATACGCGAAGCTGTGGAGGATCAGTTAGGATTGAGTATCCCGATAGCTGGATTGAAGAAAAACGACAAACACCGTACGCAGACCCTGCTCTTTGGTTTTCCGCCGAAAGAGATCTCGATGCCGGTGACGAGTGAAGTGTTCCGTCTGCTGACGAATATACAGGATGAAGTGCATCGATTTGCTATTACGTACCACAAAGCGAAGCGCAGTAAGGCACAAACACATAGCCAACTCGATGATATTCAGGGAGTTGGAGAAGCTACGAAGCAAAAGATACTGGCTCATTTCGGTTCTGTGAAACGCGCTGGAACAGCTGATTTGAGTGAATGGATTGAATTACTCGGAAAGAACAGAGGATCAGCCATTTACGAGCAAATTAGAGCCAAAATAAGCCTCTGAGAATTGAATGAAAAGCAAAAACATGGATAAGTACACAGTAAAAATAGGGGAAAATTCGAACCTTTTAGTGTTCAATGAGAAAAATGAGACAGTAAACCCATTGGAGATCCTTCGTGGCCATGAGCCGCATCGGGTCTTTGCCTTCGATGGACCGATGGGTGCCGGTAAGACGACTTTCATCAAAAAGTTGGTGGAAGAGATGGGGTCGATGGATATTGTCAACAGTCCTACCTTTGCGATCGTCAACGTGTACGACGTGGAACAACCGTATCGGGGTGAGGTGTACCATTTTGACTGCTACCGACTTAAGGATATCCGCGAGGCGATGGATTTCGGAGCAGAGGAGTATCTGTACTCGGGCAACTACTGTCTGATAGAATGGCCCGATATGATCTCCCCTATCCTACCCGAGGATACTGTCTGGATCAAGATCCGACCCTTAGAGAACGGAGACAGAGAACTCACGATAGAGAACTGAACGGAGATAGAGAACTGAACGAAGACAGAGAATAGACGATAGATGCCTGAGATCGTACTGCATTACATATGGGAGAGATGTCTCTGGGCAGGATTTGCTCAGCGGACCACAGACGGACGAGAGGTGGAGATCCTTTCAGTAGGAGAGCACAACCATGACGCCGGTCCGGACTATAGTCATGCGCGTATCCGTATAGATGGTAAGGAGTGGATTGGAAACATCGAGATTCATATCTCTTCGAGCGATTGGATCAAGCACCATCACCATACGGATAAAGCCTATGACAGCGTCATCCTGCATGTGGTACGTGTGGCAGACAAACCGGTCTATAACTCCAAGGGAGAGTTGGTTCCACAGTGCGAACTGCAGTATCCCAGCGACCAAGACTACTTAAGCGGATTGTTCGCTTTAGCACAACAGATGGACAGCGCTACCAGCAGGATCGGTTGTGCCGAACAGCTGATACACGAACCCGAGTTACTGACCAACGGATGGCGTAAGACGCTGTTACACAAACGATTAGAGTGCAAACGAGCATCTATCCAACGTCTCCTGGAGATCACGAAAGGCAGCTGGGAACACGCCCTGTATATCTCCTTGGCACGCAATTTCGGGTTCCATACGAATAGCCTTCCTTTTGAGCAATTAGCTATCAATACCCCGCTCTCGTGTTTGATGAAACATCGGAACAGTCTCTTTCAGTTAACGGCAATACTCTTGGGACAAGCCTCGTTGATTAAGGAGGAAGAGAAAGAGCTGCAGAAGGAGTATCACTTCCTTCGCATCAAGTTCGGGTTAACGCCTATTGATCCCACTATGTGGAAACATGCCCGAATGCGTCCTCAAAACAGTCCGGAGCTAAGAGTAAGACAATTCGCTCAATTGATCTATCAATCAGAGAATCTGCTGAGTAAGATCATAGACGAAAACGGATTGAAGGAGTTGGAGCAACTCTTTAACGTACCGCAAATGGGAAAATCGAGTATCGATATTCTGCTTATCAATACCGTTATACCATATAAATATGCGTACGCGTTGCATCAAAACAACGCGGAGAAGGCAGAGCAAACGGCTGAATTGATGGAGTCTATTGCTCCGGAGAATAACGTGATCGTCCGCCAGTGGCGCGTATTGGGACAACAGGTACACAATGCAGCTGACACACAAGCCTTGCTGCATCTATATCAGAACTACTGCCAACACCACGAATGTATCAATTGTGAGGTTGGATATAAGATATTCCAAGACAGACAACTAAAATTATTCTAAGATGATAGAAGTGAAGGATATATGGAAGTCGTTCGGCGAATTAGAGGTGCTGAAGGGCGTTCATTTAGAGGTCAAGAAAGGCGAGATCGTAGCGATCATCGGTAAGAGCGGAGCAGGTAAGACTACTCTACTCCAGATCATCGGTACGCTGGATCGTCCGACGAAAGGCGAAGTGCTTATTGACGGCACGAATGTGTTTACCTTGGGCGAGAAAGAGTTAGCTGCCTTCCGAAATAGACATATCGGATTTATCTTCCAGTTTCACCAACTTCTACCGGAGTTCACGGCGTTGGAGAACGTCTGCATTCCTGCTATGATTGCCCGCGAGAAAGAGTCGGACTATAAGCCCAGAGCAGAGCAACTGCTGCGTGATTTTGGTCTTGGCGAACGAATGAATCATAAGCCGAACGAACTATCCGGAGGTGAGAAACAGCGTGTAGCCGCAGCTCGAGCTCTGATGATGCGACCCAGTATCATCTTAGCAGACGAACCGACCGGCAGTCTGGACGAGAAGAACAAGAAAGAGCTAAGCGAACTGCTGATTCATCTGCGTCAAGAGTACGGTCAGACGATCCTCTTGGTGACGCACGACAAAGAGTTAGCTTCCATTGCTGACCGCATCATCGAAATCAAAGACGGAAGAATTGAATGAATAATTAATAATTAATAATGAATAATGAATATAGAGTTTCATAAATATATAGTTGTGTTGGTTTGCGCCATTATGATGAGTGCGTGCCACAAGGGAAGGTCGTATTTCCCGAAGGAAATAGAGAACCAAACCATTGAAATTGTGCGGTTTGACAAGGATCTAATGAACGTTCGGGAAGCAAGTATCAAGGAGGATATAAAAGTGCTGTACGACCAATACCCGACCTTCATGCCCATGTGGGTAGAAGATATTTTGGGTATTCCGAGTGCCGACACCGCGTATTTGGAGAAAGCCTTACCGGAGTTTTTGGAAGACACCTTGTACGGGTTCCAAAAGACGAATGAGCGTGAGAGAAAGATCTTTGAAGATGTCAGCGGGTTAGAGAAGTCGTTTGGCAAGGCTTTTGCACGTATTCTGTGGCTCTATCCGGAGACGGAGATACCCACACTCTATCTGTTCGTTTCGGGCTTCCAGACGCCTGTTTATTTCGGCGAAGAGATCATCGGAATAGGTGCAGATATGTACCTTGGCAGCGACTATGAGTACTACAACCGTGTGGTATATGACTATCAGAAACAGACGATGCGCAAAGAGTGCATTCCGGTGGATGTAGTGAGTGCGTTCTTATTCCGCACCCTACCCTATACGAGTACCAAAAGCCGTCTCTTGGATCAGATGATGTATCGCGGCAAAGTGATGTATCTGACCGCACAGATCTTCGACGAATTACCGGCATACGAAGTGATGGGTTGGACGAAAGAGCAATGGGATTGGTGTGTACGTAATGAACAGGCTATCTGGCATTTGGTGATGGATAAGAGGGATCTGTTTAAGACCGAGAGTCTTATTTTGACGGGTTATCTGAACGATGGTCCGTTCACTTCGGAGGTGTCGCAGGATGCCCCGGGTCGTTTGGGTATATGGCTCGGTTGGCGGATTGCAGAGAGCTATATGGAGCATAACGAGAACGTCAGTCTACAAGAACTGATGGCAGAAGGAGATGCCCAGAAGATCTTGGAAGAGAGTTATTATAAACCCTAAAATATGCTTACAATGAAACGTTTTGGTTTATTTCTTTTATCCGCATTGCTGCTGACGGCTTGCAGTAAAAAAGACTGTCTTAGTTCTCCTGACGGAAGGATGGAGGTGTCGTTCCGCTTGACCGAATCCGGTCAACCGCAGTATAGCGTCACGCAAGACGGAGACACTATTATCCGCTGGTCATCCATGGGTTTGAAGACCGAAGAGATGGGCTTGGATGCCGATTTCCGGGAGGAGAAAACAGAGTTCTGCTCGTATGATGACCAATGGGAAACAGTCTGGGGTGAGGAACGCTTTATTAGCGACAAACATAACCAAATGACGATCCATCTGCATCATCAATCGGGCATAAAGATGGGTATTGTCTTCAGGGCTTTTGACGACGGTTTCGCATTCCGGTATACCCTTGAGAACGGCGATCATCCGCTTCATCCTCTGACCATTACGGATGAGGTGAGTGAATACCGTTTTGCAGCAGATCACGAGGCATGGTCTATTCCTTGGCGGACGGAGTACTACGAAGGACTCTGGACAAAAACGAAGCTGAGCGAGAAGCAAGATACCCTCTGTTCGCCTATTACGTTGGAGCGAACTGATGGCGGTTATGCTTTCGTTCATGAGGCAGCGTTAACGGACTACCCTGCGCAGAACCTGTACATGCAAAACGGAGCATTAAAAACCTATCTGACCCCATGGTTAGAGGATGGAAAGAGCACGGATACCAAGGCATATATAGAGTTACCCTTCTCTACCCCTTGGCGCATGGTCATCTGGACGGATGACTTACGACAGATGGTAGCTTCGCGTATCATGCTCAATCTCAACGAACCCTGCAAGATAGAGGACACATCGTGGATCAAGCCCATGAAATTCATCGGTATCTGGTGGGGAATGCATATCAAGACAATGACTTGGGAAGAAGGACCCAAACACGGTGCTACTACAGCGAACATGGAGAAATACCTGCGTTTTGCCAAGGAGCACGGGATAGAAGCCGTCTTGGCAGAGGGATGGAACAAAGGCTGGAAGACCTGGGCGGATTTCTCCTTCACGGAGCCTTATGAGGATTGGAATATGGACTATTTGGCGGCTTTGGCAGACAGTTTAGGCGTGCAGATCGTCGGTCATAACGAGACAGGCGGTAATGCAGCTTATTATGAGAGCGTGTTAGACGAAGCGTACGCGTATCACCATGATCATGGTATCCACGCTATCAAAACAGGCTACGTAGCGCCTATTATCCGTACGAAAGATGGTCTCCAGTGGAACAAAGGTCAATCGGGTGTGCGTCATTACCGCAAGGTCATCGAAACTGCCGCCCGGTACCAGATAGCTATCGATAACCATGAGCCAGTGATGCCTACCGGTCTGCAAAGGACGTACCCGAACCTGATGAGTCAGGAAGGCGTACGCGGACAAGAGTGGAACGCATGGTCCAACGATGGTGGCAGTCCGTGCAGCCATGTGACGATCCTGCCTTTCACACGTATCATGGCGGGACCGGTGGATTATACGCCGGGTGTGTTCCATTTTGAGAACCCGGGCAATGCGATTGATCCGACCGGCGTGAGAGGTTCGGCTACGAGCCGTAAGCCGCGTGTTCATTCGACCTTAATGAACCAATTGGGTCTGTTCGTTTGTTTCTACAGCCCGTTGCAGATGGCTTGTGATCTACCGGAACACTATATGGAGCACCCCGATGCTTTCCGGTTTATCGAACATGTACCGTGTAACTGGGAACGATCGATCCTAGTTGACGGTCAGATA
Source organism: uncultured Bacteroidales bacterium (assembly GCA_900319035.1). Classification (GTDB taxonomy): domain Bacteria; phylum Bacteroidota; class Bacteroidia; order Bacteroidales; family Paludibacteraceae; genus Colicola. The sequence continues at coordinate 8,181 of ONMU01000032.1, read as the reverse complement.
GGGGAGTTCTGCGTGTTTGCACGCCAAGAGAGAGGGACTGAAAACTGGTATATAGGCGGCATCAATGCAGAGGAAGAAAGGGAAGTAACTATTCCGCTTTCTATGTTAAAGAAAGGAAAGAACTATCAGGCTACTATCTGGCGGGACGGAGAGAAAGCCCATTGGGAAAAGAACCCGTACGACTATACCATCGAAACGATAGAAGTGACCTCCGAAGACACACTCCGTATCCAAATGGCTTCCGGAGGAGGATTTGCGGTGGAGATTGAAAAGTGAAAGGTGAAAGGTTATAGGCTAAAGGCAAATGAATAGAGAAGATTTTGAGATATTAAAAGAGCAAGTACACGGCAGAGAGTTGGTGTACCTCGATAATGCAGCTACGAGTCAGAAACCACGTCAAGTGGTAGAGGCTATCGTGGAGGCGTATAGTCATTGGAACAGTAATATCCACCGAGGAGTGCATCATCTGAGTCAGATAGCTACTGCTCACCATGAAGAAGCTCGGCAAGCAGTAGCGGATTTCATAGGCGCCAAGAGTGCAAAAGAGATCATTTTTACCAAAGGAACGACGGATAGCATCAATACTTTGGCTTTCTCCATTGGCGAAATGCAAGTCAACGGACAGCCGTATATCCAAGAGGGTGATGAGATCATCGTCAGCGGAGTAGAGCATCATTCGAATATCGTTCCTTGGCAAATGCTCTGTGATCGCAAGAAAGCCGTACTTAAGCACGTTCCCTTAAAGGAGGACTTATCGTTCGATATAGAGGCTTTTAATGGGCTTCTGAGCGAAAAAACAAAGTTGGTTTCTGTAGCCCATGTGAGCAATGTGCTCGGAATCATTCAACCCGTAGAAGAGATCATCCGTTTGGCGCATGAGAAAGGCGTGCCTGTCTGTCTTGACGGCGCACAGAGTGTACCGCATATGCAGGTGAACGTACAGGCTTTGGATTGTGAGTTCATGGCGTTCTCGGGACATAAGATGTATGGTCCGACGGGTATTGGTGTCTTGTATGGCAAGAAAGAATGGCTCGAACAACTGCCTCCTGCTGAAGGTGGAGGAGAGATGATTGAACATGTGCGTTGGGAAGGAACAACCTATAATACTTTGCCCTATAAATTCGAAGCCGGAACGCCTAATTTTGTGGGCTCTTATGCGCTTCATAAAGCGATCGAGTATATGCAATCAATAGGCTGGAAAGCGATTGAGGCACATGAAAAAGAGTTGACTCAGTACTGCGAGGAGAGGTTGAAAGGGTTAGTGGATGAGAGGTTGAGTGGATTAGGGGGTATTCATATCTACGCCGCCGGACAACCCAAAGCCGGCGTCATCAGTTTCAATGTATATAATGGACAAATCTCAAATGTCAAATCTCAAATATCAAATTTAATTCATCCTTTCGATGTGGGCACGCTGTTAGATCAGCAAGGTGTTGCGGTACGAACGGGACATCATTGTGCGGAACCGCTGATTGATGCATTAGGCGTGCCGGGAACGGTGAGAGTGTCGTTCGGCTTATATAACGACAAGAACGATGTGGATACGTTCATTATGGCACTCCAAAAAGCACAAATGATGTTATTGGGATAAGGTAGTAATATCGATGAAACTCTGTCTTAATATCGTTCAGATACCGAGAAGATGGCTACTCGTGTTTATCGTTCTGTTTTGGACAGAGTGGTGTATACATATAGCTGCTCAACCTTTGCGGATAGTGAGCTATAATGTGGAGAACCTCTTTCATCCGGAACATGATACGATTTTAAAGGATGAGAGGATTAGGGGATTAGAGTGTAAGAGGATTATCGACAAGGACGACTATGAATGGACACCGGAAGGAGAGCGTCGATGGAGCTATACGCGGTATTACCGCAAGGAGGAGAACATAGCCCGTGTGCTGACCAGTATGGGAGAGTGGAGCGGGGTAGATATAGTGGGTTTGCAGGAGATAGAGAATGCTGCTGTGGTGAAGCGTTTATGCTATACCATGCGGCGCAACGAGTATGATTTTGTGCACTACGAGAGTCCTGATCCGCGAGGCATAGATGTCGCCTTGATCTATAAAAAGAGCAGGGTAGATACTATCCGGACGAGAAAACTCTCCTGCGAAGAGAGAGAACTGAAAACACGAGATATTCTCTATGTATGCGCACAGGTGGACAAGCAAGACACATTGCATTTGTTTGTATGCCATTTGCCTTCACAACGAGGCGGCAAAGCAGAGAGCGAATGGAAACGTAAGGCAGCAAAAGAGGTGTTACAGACCGCTATAGACAGCGTTTTTGCGCTTCATTCGGATGCTAAGATTATCGTCATGGGCGATATGAACAGCGAACCGAAAAACGACCTGAAAGGTTTGGTAAACAGGATGATAGAAGAGCGTTACGGCACGCATAAATACCAAGGTCGTTGGACGTGTCTTGATCAGTTCTATACCTCCACTAACTTACAAAAAATCAGCGCCGTAACTATCTACGACGCCGAATGGATTCAAGAGCCGGATGAGAAATACATGGGACTAAAGCCCAAACGTACCTATAACGGCTTTCACTACCAGAATGGCTATTCAGACCATCTGCCAATTCAACTCATACTTAACATCCGCTGAATAGAGGAGACGGCTTTCTCAGCAACCTCTTTATCCACAATCATCTCAGGCTGCTCGTTGAGCAGACATGCATACACTTTCTCCAAGGTATTCATACGCATGTACTCGCACTCGTTGCACGAACAGCCGACACCTTCGGTTACCTCCGGTGGAACCGGAATAAACTCCTTATCCGGACAAGCACGCTGCATCTCGAAGAGAATACCGCTTTCTGTGGCTATTATAAAGCGTTTGGCGGGCGATTTGATGGTGTGTTGAAGAAGTGCCTGTGTAGAACCAATTACGTCGCTCTGAGCCAAAATAGGCGCTTTGCACTCCGGATGCGCCAATACTTCGACACCCGGGTTTTCGGCTTTGAGTTTTAACAAGGCTTCCAGAGAGAAGCGGCTGTGTACATGGCAGGCTCCGTTCCAAAGAATCATGCTACGTCCGGTAACGGAGTTGATATAGGAACCGAGGTTATGATCCGGACCGAAGATGATCTTGGCGTCCTTGGGCAGCTGATCCACAATCTTCTTGGCATTGGAAGAGGTAACCACTACATCCGTAAGGGCTTTGACATCAGCGGAAGTGTTGACATAACTTACCACCATATGATCCGGGTGTTGCGCTTTGAAAGTAGCCAAGTCTTCGGCTTTGCAGCTGTCTGCAAGCGAACAACCGGCATTCATGTCCGGAATGAGCACTTTCTTATTCGGACAGAGGATCTTCATCGTCTCTCCCATGAAATGGACACCACACATTACTAATATGTCCGCGTCCACGCGTGTAGCCTGTTGAGCCAAAGCGAGAGAATCTCCGATGAAATCGGCAATTTCTTGTATTTCCGGACGAGTGTAATAGTGTGCGAAAATAACCGCATTCTTCTCACGGGCTAACGATTTTATCTTATCTATATATTCTTTCTTTTTTAAATCCATAAGTAATAATGGGTGTTAATGATGTTAATAATATCCGTAATGATTTGAAATCGTATTGGTTATAAGGATTTGGTTTTTAAGATGCGATGTCGGCTGTTTTGACAAATGCAATGTGGAACAAGTTATCAAGCAGTGGAACCAAGGCATGTTAACAACTTGTTTATAACCATTTTTTTATTCTGAAAATCAGCAGAATACCTACAACCGACAGGATCATCAATCCGAGTGCAAAACCGTATCCGTATTGCCAGTGGAGTTCGGGCATGAAATCGAAGTTCATGCCGTAGAGACTACCGATGAGTGTTGGCGGCAGGAAGATGATGTTGATGACCGTGAAGATCTTAATGATGCGGTTCTGTTCCAAGTTAACCAAACCGAGGAAGGTATCTTGCAGGTAGTCCAAACGGTCAAAACCGAACTTGGTATAATCGAACAGAGAGTTGATATCCTTAATAATCATCGTCAGACGCGGGTAGAGTTCTTCAGGGAAGAAGTCGCATTTGAGCAAGTTGGAGATCACACGTTGTTTATCCATAAGGTTCTGACGGAGAACGGTCACTTTTTCTTGCAAGTCCTTGATCTGTACGAGCAAGTCTTCATCCATATGTTCGGACTCAGCGGTTATTTGTTGGCTCAGTTCGGTAATCATATCGGTGGTGTCCTCGATCATATCGGCGTCTTTCTCTACTCGCGTCTCCATGACGGCTACCAACACATGAAAACCCGTCGGGAAATTACGGGTGTTGACGAACAGTTTTTTGAAAGTCTCGTTGAAGGTATCCAGTTCGGTATCGCGGATAGAGACGAGGATAGAGTTCTTCAAGATGAAGTTCACCGCCTCCATCTCGAAGTTATTCTTGAGGAAGTTCGAGTTGGCAACGATGGAGTCGTCCGTTTGGATATAACGGCTGGAGAACTCAATCTCTTCCATTTCTTCGTCTTCCTGGATGTCTATTTTGAGGAATCCCTCGAGGGTATCCTCGGTCTTGTCGGACACATCGAGCAGGTCAATCCAGATGATATCTTTCTTATCGAGCTCTTTAAGCGCGGAGATGGTACGTGCTACCTTGATTTTCTCCTTGTCTTTATAGAATATCTTGATTTCGCTCATTTTCAATCAATTTAGTAAGTTCTACAAATTGTTCTATGGTCAGCTGTTCCGGGCGCATTGTAAAGATTTTCTCTTCGAGGATCGGATTACCCTTTCCTACCAGCTGTTGAAGAGAATTGCGCATTTGTTTTCGCCGCTGGTTGAAGGCTGTTTTAACGACTGTTTTGAAGAGCTCTTCATCACAGTCGAGTTGTCTTCGTTTATTGCGGGTCATGCGGATCACAGCCGACTTGACTTTAGGCGGCGGATTGAACACATGTTCGTCCACCGTGAATAAATATTCTATATTGTAATACGCTTGTAATAAGACACTTAGGATGCCGTACGCTTTTTTGCCGGGTTTGGAAGCAAGGCGTTCGGCTACTTCTTTTTGGATCATCCCTGAGCAGACCGGAATACGGTCTTTGTAGTCCAGCACTTTGAAGAAGATCTGGCTGGAGATGTTATACGGGTAGTTACCGATGACGTTAAACTCGCCCTCGGGATAGATGATGTTGAGGTCTAATTTGAGAAAATCTCCTTCGATGAGGTGAAGCTCCGGATACCACTCTTTGAGGTACACGACCGACTCGCGGTCGATCTCGATCGCGGTGAGTTGGATATTCGGGTTCTTGAGGAGATATTGGGTTAACACACCCATACCAGGACCTATTTCGATAGTTGGTCCGGAAGTGATGGTTTCACTTATTCTCTGGGCGATACTCAGATCCTTCAAGAAGTGCTGCCCGAGAAATTTTTTGGCTCGTACTTGTTGCATTTTCAGGGTGATAATCGTCCATGATTGTTTGTAATTTTAGTTAATTTAGTAGTTTACCTTGTTTTCGTAAACCTTTTGCGGCCGCAAAGGTACTGCTTTTTTTTGATATATGCAAGAAAAAAGAAAAAAATCGTTCATATAGATTAATTTTTCTATGTTTGTACTACTTTTTGTGTCCGTTCCGGGTTCGTGGAAGGTAGGAAGAAGGTACGGTAATCACTAACTAATATTTAACCAATAACTAACTAATCAATAGAGATTTGCATTCGGCAACAAGAAATGAACGCTGTTGCAAATATGCAACAGAAATGCAAAATGAGGGAGGATCCGGATATGATCCGGACGCAAGGGACAAAGAAAAAAATGACTTTCTATCTTTTTGATAGCTTTGCGTCTTATTGAAAGTATCAAAATGTAAACAATCGACCCCAAAATCGCGCGCATTTTTGACTTTTTGTAAGAAAGTGCCAAAAGTGTCAAAAGTGCCAGTGCAAATTTTTATACAAGCGGCATTTCCGATCCTCCAAGGAAAAATGATCTTTTTTACATCCTCTGCTCTTTTGCCCAGCGGAAGAGTTCAAGCGGCAGATGGCAATACCCGTCCGGATGTTTATCCAAATACTTCTGGTGGTACTCATCCGCCGGATAATAGTTCTTGAGCGGTAAAAGCTCTACTTGAAGCGGAGAAGAATACTTCTTCTGCTCCTCTGCAAAAACCGATTCAATAACCGGTTTCTGTTCCTCAGAAACATAGTACACGCCCGTTCTATAGCGCGTGCCGACATCATGTCCCTGCTGATTGAGCGACAGCGGATCAATCGCCCGGAAGAACATCCGCACTAAGAATTCCAGCGACACTTGTTCGCTATCAAACTCCACGAGAACAGTCTCCGCATAGCCGGTGGAATCAGTATAAACCTCTTCGTACGTAGGTGTGGGCAGGTCGTCATTTCCGTTTGCAAAACCCGTTTGGGTCCGCACAACGCCCTTAATCTGTTGAAAGAAATGTTCCGTTCCCCAGAAACATCCTCCTGCAAAATATATTGTTTCCATAAAATATAAATCCGTAATTGCCTGCAAAAGTACAACTTTTTTCTGAGATACGCAAATTTTTTAGGCACGTACGTAAGCGCGCGGGTACAAAAATATATTTTTTTTGCACTACATGCCTTTAAAATTTGCATATGTGCAAAATTTTTTGTACCTTTGCGGCGTTTTTTAGGGAAAGAGTGGATGCAGCGCTCGTCGGTGCGCAAAAACAAAAAGAAAGCATCTACCCGAAGATAGATGCTCTTGCGCTCCCTCTAGGACTTGAACCTAGGACCCCCTGATTAACAGTCAGATGCTCTAACCGACTGAGCTAAGGAAGCATGCTTTTTTTGAAAGCGGGTGCAAAAGTACTGCTTTTTTCTGACATGTGCAAATTTTTTGGCAAAAAAATGTAAATTTAAGTGCTTTTTTTTGAAAATTCACCTATTTAAGGGACAAAATCATACAAAAATGAAAAAAATTCTTGGTTTAGGCAACGCATTAACAGACATCCTCTTGCAGGTTAGCGAGGATGATTTGCGCGAACTTGGATTTCCGAAAGGAAGTATGAATCTGATTTCGAAAGATCAGGCGGAACAGATCCAGTATCGTTTTCTTTCTGTCCGCAAACGCATGGTAGCCGGTGGTTCTGCCTCTAATACCATCAACTGTATTGCCTCTCTGGGCGGTAAGGCGGCGTTTATCGGTAAGATAGGAAACGACGAAGTGGGCGATTTCTACCGTGAGGATATGCTCAAGAACGGCGTCAAACCGATTCTGCTCCTTTCGCAAACCGCTATGTCCGGTTTCTCGATCGTCTTGGTGACGCCGGACGGAGAGCGTACGTTCGCTACCTATCTGGGAGCTGCGGCTGAGTTGTGCGCGGACGATATTCAGAAAGATGCGTTCAACGGCTATGATATTTTCCATATCGAGGGCTATCTGGTGCAGAACCATGAGTTAATAGAGAAAGCGATCCGTCTGGCAAAGGAATCAGGCTGTATGGTATCGCTCGATTTGGCTTCGTACAACGTGGTGAATGAGAACCACGCTTTCCTTAAGGATCTGGTGAAGCAATACGTGGATATCGTCTTTGCCAACGAAGATGAGTCTTTTGCTTATACGCATCTCAACCCCGAGGAGTCTGTTCAGATGATCGCTGAGCAATGCGACATAGCGGTAGTGAAGGTCGGTAAGAACGGCTCGTACGTGCAGCAGGGTAGCAAACGCCATCATATCGGAGCGATCACCACTTCGTGTACCGACTCCACAGGTGCCGGAGACCTTTTCGCAGGAGGATTCCTCCATGCTCTCAGCGATGGGTTTGATATCCGCCGTTGTGCCGAGATAGGCACCATCGCTGCCGGACGCGTGGTGGAGATCGTGGGTACCAAGCTCTCCGACGAGACGTGGGAGGAGATTCGCCGTATTTGCGCCCTCTACCGAGGATTTATGCAGAAATATGATAATTAAGGGCGAAAGGTGAAAATTGAAAGGTGAAAGGAAAAAGGGAAACGTTATGAAATATATTTTAAGACCTTTTTATTGGATTTATCAATACGTGATAGCTTGGCCGTTATTAGTGTTACTGACGGCATTCACGGCGTTTTTCACCATCTGCACGGTGCGATGGAGAAACTCGGAGTTTGTTCATAAGGAGCAGCAGTTCTGGTCACGTGCGTTCTTCTGGCTGATGTTCCTGCCCGTTTCTGTCGATGGAATCGAGCATATTAAGCCCGGACAGAGTTACGTCTT
>ONMU01000034.1 GCA_900319035.1 uncultured Bacteroidales bacterium | reverse complement strand
ACTCACTTTGTAACCATCCCAGCAGCGACCTGTGTCTGTGAGGTAGAACACATCGCTAAAATCGGTATCCAAATACGGTTCGCCGATGATACCTAAGGCTTTGTAGTCGTATTTCTTCCAAAGATCTTTGCTGTCGTATTGACTTGTCGGCGCACCGTGCATACAGATGGTCTCCACCGCGTAGTACTGACGAAAATACGTCAGCCAAGTCTGAAAATGATCATACGCTTTGTCTATATCTCCTCCGCAAAGACTCATATCCTCGTAGTGATACCCGATCTCGTGTCCGAGTTGCGCGATAGAACGGATGATCTCGGGTTGATTGCTCTCCGGGATGATCCGGAAGTAATAACTCGCTTTCGCTCCGAGTGAGTGCTCTATCTGCGCGGTCTTGAGGCTGTTCGGAGCTTTCAGATCCACATCGTGCCGCAAGATCACGAATTGGTCGCTAGTCGTTGGTCGATGGTCTTTAGTCGTTTTACGACAATAATCGCCGTACGAGATCAACTCGTACCCCTTCGCCTGCAACATCTCCAACAGCTCTCGATATATGTCCAGCGTAAAATCTTTCAATTCTTAATTCTTAATTTTTAATTTTTAATTTCGAAAATCATCGTTCTGCTCTCATCGGATTTTCGAGGAAGTCCTTGTACGCCAAACGAATACCATCTTCGAGTTCGGTCTTATACGTCCACCCTAACTTCGTTGCTTTGCTCACATCCAGCAGTTTGCGCGGTGTACCGTCCGGACGGGTACTATCCCACTCGATCTTTCCTTCATAACCGACCACTTTCGCCACCAGTTCCGTTAATTCTTTGATGGTCAACTCCTTGCCTGTTCCGGCATTCACGGTCTCGTTGCCTGAGTAGTTATTCATAAGGAACACACACAGGTTAGCCAAATCATCTACATACAAGAACTCACGCAGCGGAGAACCTGTTCCCCAACAAGTCACGCTCTTTGCGCCACTCACTTTCGCCTCATGGAAACGTCTGATCAACGCCGGCAAGACATGGCTGTGCTCCGGATGGTAATTATCGTTCGGACCATAGAGGTTCGTCGGCATGACAGAGATATAATCCGTTCCGTACTGACGGTTCAAAAACTCGCAGTATTTGAGTCCGCTGATCTTTGCCAAAGCGTACGCCTCGTTGGTCTTCTCCAACTCGCCCGTTAACAGACAGCTCTCCGTCATCGGCTGCGGAGCCATACGCGGATAGATGCAACTGCTGCCCAAGAACTCCAGTTTCTTACAACCGTTCTTCCAAGCAGCATGAATGACGTTCATCTCCAAGATCATGTTATCATACATAAAATCCGCCAACGCGTTCTGGTTAGCAATGATGCCGCCCACTTTAGCAGCAGCGAGGAACACATATTCCGGTTTCTCTTCCGCAAAGAACTTCTCCACAGCCTCTTGACGACACAGATCCAACTCTTTGTGTGTCCGTGTCACGATATTCGTATATCCCTGCCGTTGCAGTTCCCGCACGATCGCAGATCCCACCATTCCGCGGTGTCCTGCAACATATATTTTTGAATTCTTTTCCATCATTTATCTATTCCCTTCTCTAAGAACTCCGCCAAGTTCACCTTGCGTATCTCCGCAGCGGCATCGTCGGCAGCTACTTTCTTCATATCGTGTTTAACCATCAGCTCTACGAGTTGCTCAAAACTGGTGGTCTGCGGATTCCAACCCAACTCTCTCTTAGCTTTACTTGGATCGCCCAACAAATTCACCACATCGGTCGGACGGTAGAAATCCGGACTTACCGCTACTACCACATCGCCGGTTTTAACGTTAACTCCCTTCTCCTCTATTCCTTCGCCTTCCCAGCGGAGCTCGATGCCTGCGTGTTTGAACGCCAAGGTTGCAAACTCACGTACGCTGTGCTGCACACCGGTAGCAATAACAAAATCCTCCGGAGTCTTGTGCTGCAAGATCAGCCACATGCACTCCACATAATCCTTGGCGTAGCCCCAGTCTCGCAGCGAATCGAGGTTACCGAGATAGAGACATTTCTGCTTGCCCTGCGCAATACGAGCGGCAGCCAAGGTGATCTTACGGGTCACGAAGGTCTCTCCGCGACGCTCGGACTCGTGATTGAAGAGGATACCCGAGCAGCAGAACATATTATACGCCTCGCGGTACTCTTTGATGATCCAGAAACCGTACAACTTAGCCACTGCATACGGGCTATAGGGGTGGAAAGGAGTTGTCTCACTTTGCGGCACTTCCTCCACCTTGCCGTAGAGCTCGGAGGTAGAAGCCTGATATATCTTACATTTCTCCTCCAGATGGTTCGTGCGAACGGCTTCCAACACACGAAGTACACCCACCGCATCTACATCTGCCGTGAACTCCGGTGCATCAAACGACACCTGTACATGGCTCTGAGCAGCAAGGTTGTATATCTCGTCCGGCTGCACTTTGCCCACCAATTTCACCAGCGACATCGAGTCGCTCATATCTGCATAGTGCAAATGGAAATGCGGAGTTCCCTCCAGATGAGCAATACGTTCCCGAAAATCCACCGAACTACGACGGATAATACCGTGTACCTCGTACCCTTTAGCCAACAGAAACTCCGACAGATAACTTCCGTCCTGTCCCGTTACACCTGTTATCAATGCTGTCTTTGCCATGATATGAATGTTAATCCGTTTATTATTGTTTTACGCGTATTTAAATGCTATTTTTCGCCGGGCATAGAGCAGGCTTTTCCAAAATAGCGTGCAAAGGTACAACTTTTTTTTGATATACGCAAGCGCGCATGCATTTTTATTAGGATTTTTAGGTAAAATTTCTACTTTTAATTACCTCCTTGCTCTGTTTTTCTCCTTTTCTGCACTTATCCAAACACTCAATTACATATTTCCGGATAAAAATGCACTCACATATTTTTTTCTTTTTTTTCTTGCATATATGCAAAAAAATGAGTACCTTTGCAGCCTAATTTGGAGAATTATGAATTTTACACATTTACATGTGCACTCCCACTACTCTCTTTTGGACGGATTGAGCAAGGTGGAGGAGATAGTGGATAAATGTATCGCAACGGGAATGCCTGCTGTGGCGCTTACCGACCATGGTAACATGTACGGCATCAAAGACCTGTTGGATTACTGTAAGGGCGTCAATAAGAAACGCAAAGAAGCAGCTGAAGCAGAGGGCAAAGAGTTTGTCCCCTTCAAACCCATCGTGGGTGTTGAGGCGTATTGCGCCCGTCGAGGAAGACACTCGATGAAGGACGACAAAGCCGTTAACGGCGAAGGACGAACTTATATCATCGACCGTTCAGGATGGCATCTCATCCTGCTGGCTAAAGACATGACCGGCTATCATAACTTATGCCGCATCGTCTCGCATGGTTATATGTCCGATGCGTTCTACCACACGCCCCGTATCGACAAAGAGCTTCTGGAAAAATGGCACGAGGGTGTCATCTGCTGCTCTGCCTGTCTCGGTGGCGAGTTGCCCCAGAAAATCCTCGATGGAATCGCCAAAGGTGGAGATTTCACGGAGGCGGAAGAGACCGTTCAGTGGTTCAAGTCCCTCTTCGGAGAAGACTACTACATCGAGATCCAACGCCATGAGACCCAGAAACCCGGAGGCGACCAAGATGTCTATGAGCGCCAGAAACAGGTCAACCCTATTCTTCTTGAACTCGCGCGCAAGTACAACATCAAAGTTATTGCTACCAACGACTCCCACTTCGTCAACGAGGAAGATGCCGAAGCACACGACCGACTCATCTGTTTGAGTACAAACCATTTCGTCAACGATGTCAACCGAATGCACTATACCAAGCAGGAATGGCTGAAAACACCCGATGAAATGGGAGAAATCTTCAGCGACATCCCCGAAGCACTTACCAATACGCAGGAGATAGTCGATAAGGTCGAGATCTATGACATCGACCATGGTCCTATTATGCCGAAATTCGACATCCCTGAGAGTTTCGGTAAGGAGGAGGACTATCCCGACCGTTTGGCGTTCGAGTCGGCGTACTTACGCTATCTGACCATGAACGGAGCTTTGGAGCGTTACGGTCAAGAGCGTCTGGACACGGACGAGGAGTTGAAAGAACGCATCGAGTTCGAGCTCAATACCATCATTTCCATGGGTTTCCCGGGTTATTTCCTCATCGTCATGGATTTCATCCGTGCTGCCCGTGAAGAACTGGACGTGTCTGTCGGTCCCGGACGTGGTTCCGCTGCCGGATCGGTGGTAGCTTACTGTCTGAAAATCACGGATCTCGATCCCATGAAGTATGATCTTCTGTTTGAGCGTTTCCTTAATCCGGATCGTATCTCCTTACCCGATATCGATACCGACTTCGAAGATTGCGGACGAGGCAAAGTGCTGGATTATGTCAGCCGTAAGTACGGCGAGACACACGTAGCGCACATCGTGACCTATGGCAAGATGGCTACCAAATCCGCTCTTGCGGATGTCGGACGTGTGCAGCAGGTTCCTCTTTCTTATGTCAACGAACTCAAAGGACTGATTCCGGATCGTGACTTCCCGGACTCCGTGCTCAAGGACATTCCTGCAGGAGCTAAGAAGCCCAAAGTAAACCTCAAGAACTGCTATAAATACATCGATGAACTCAAGCGTGAGTACGAACAAGGCGATCCGAACACGCGTTCCATGCTCCAATACGCAGCGCGCCTCGAAGGTACTATCCGTCAAGTGGGCGTACATGCCTGCGGCGTCATCATCGGAGCCGACGACCTGACGAACTTCGCGCCTCTCTCATCCGTGGAGGACAAAGCCAGCAAGAAACGTGTGCTGGTCACCGAATACGACGGACACGTAGTCGAGTCGGTGGGTCTGATCAAGATGGACTTCCTAGGACTCATTACCCTTACGATTATCAAGGAGTGTCTGCGGAACATCAAAAAAGCACGAGGCATAGATATCGACATCGACCATATACCCATTGACGACGAGCTGACCTATAAACTGTTCCAAGAAGGCCGCACAGTAGCCGTCTTCCAGTTTGAGTCCGGAGGAATGCAGAAATACCTGCGTGAGTTGAAACCGACTGTCATCGGTGACCTCATCGCCATGAACGCTCTCTACCGTCCGGGACCTATGGATTATATCCCGCAGTTCATCAAACGTAAGCAGGGACTCGAACCCGTGACCTATGACATTCCCGTCATGGAGAAATACCTCAAGGACACCTATGGTGTCACGGTGTACCAAGAGCAGGTCATGCTCCTCAGTCGTTTGTTGGCAAACTTCACCCGTGGTGAGAGTGACAAGCTCCGTAAAGCGATGGGTAAGAAACAGATGGCAGTTCTGGCTTCTCTCAAAGATAAGTTCATGGACGGCGGTAAAGCCAACGGACACAACCCCGATGTACTCGATAAGATCTGGAAAGACTGGGAAAAGTTCGCTTCGTACGCCTTCAATAAATCGCACGCGGCTTGCTACTCATGGGTAGCGTACCAAACGGGTTACTTGAAAGCCCACTACCCTGCCGAGTTCATGGCTGCTAACCTCACCGTCCACAAAGACGACATCAAAGAGGTCACCAAGCTCATGGACGAGTGTAAAGCGCTGGGACTGAGCGTGTTGGAGCCCGATGTCAACGAGTCCGAACTCTCTTTTACCGTCAACAGCAAAGGCGACATCCGCTTTGGTTTGGGCGGCATCAAAGGTGTGGGAGAAGGAGCTGCTGAAGCCATCATCAACGAGCGTGAGAAGAACGGCAAATACACCGGTATCTTCGATTTCTTGGAGCGCGTCAACCTGCAATCATGCAACCGCAAGACCATAGAAAACCTCGCGCAAGCAGGAGCTTTCGAGTGTTTCGATGACATCTACCGCGAGCAGTTCTTCGGAATAGATAACGACGGAGCTTCGGGACTCGATATGCTCATGAACTACGGTCAGAAATGGCAGGCAGACAAGGAGAACAACGCCAATTCGCTCTTCGGAGACATGCTCGATACCGCTATCGAAGTGAAACACCCGACGCTGCCCAACGTACCACGATGGGACACCATCGAGCGCCTCAACAAAGAGAAAGAACTCATCGGTATCTACCTCTCCGCACACCCGTTGGATGAATATGCTTTTGAGGTGAACGAGCTTTGCAACCTCTCAGCTGCCGAATTGGCTCAGTTCGATAAATGGCGTCGTCCCGATGCACGTAACGAAGCGGAGCGTAACATCCGTTTGGCACAAGCTGAACAAGGCGAGCAGGAGGAGAAACCGATTATTCCTTCTGAGTTTATTGCCGCGCATAAGAACCAAGCCGCCCTCATCGGAGGACTTATTACCGAAGCAGAGCAGCTACGCAGCCAGAAAGGCAACCCGTACGGCCGTTATACCATCGAGGACTACACCGGTTCGTACCAGTTTGTCCTCTTCGGCAACGCATACACCCAGTTTGCTCACCTCATGCTCAAAGATCTCTTCGTGCTCGTCACAGGCGTTGTGCAGCAGAAAGGAGCCGGCATGAAATGGTTCAAGGAAGGCAAAGACGAAGAGGCGGAGTTTGAGTTTGTAGTACAGCGTGTGGATATGCTCTCCGAAGTGCAGGACAAACGTACCGAGGGCATCAATATACGCCTTTCGCTGGATACTATCACGCCGGAAGCGATTGATGAGTTGGCGGATATGATACAGGAGAACCCGGGACAAGCACGTCTGCACGTCAGCATCTATAATCCGCTCAACCGTCAGTACGTAGCGCTCACCAGTCGCAGTCAAGCCGTCCGTATCACACCGCGGTTCTATAAATGGCTCTGTATGAAGCGTTCAGAGAATACCCTGACTTTTAATGTAGTGACCCGAGAATGACGTACCAAGAAGCTGTAGATTATCTCTATCAATCGCGTCCGCCCTTTCATTTGGTGGGTTCGACAGCGTATAAGCCGGGTTTGGAGAATACCCTGCGTCTGATGGCGCATGTGGGCAATCCCCATGAGCATCTACGCGCTGTACACGTAGCCGGAACCAACGGCAAAGGTTCAACGAGCCATCTCATAGCCGCAGTCCTCCAAGCGGCGGGATATAAAGTTGGTTTGTTCACCTCGCCTCATCTCGTCTCTCTCACCGAACGAATCCGCATCAACGGACAGCCGATTCCGGAGGCAGAAGTAGCCGATTTCATCGAGCAAAACCGTGCGTTCTTAGACGAGGTTCATCCCTCTTTCTTCGAGACCATGACGGCGTTGGCGTTTGCTTATTTCTTGAAAGAACAAGTGGACATAGCCGTAGTGGAAGTCGGTCTCGGAGGACGATTAGACAGCACGAATGTGCTCACTCCTCTACTCTCCGTCATTACCAATATAGGCTTTGACCACACGGAGTTTCTCGGTAACACGCTGCCGAAGATTGCCCGTGAGAAAGCAGGTATCATCAAACCCAATATCCCCGTTGTCATCGGAGAAACTCACCCGCAGACGATGAATGTCTTTTTGGATCGTGCGCGAGAATGTGGTATCTTAGGAGACGGTTTAGAAACCACCGATTGTCGGATCTGGTTTGCCGACCAATGCGGTTATATGCGTTCTCGCCGACTTCGCGAAGCCCCGGATTGTGAGCTCAAAGGTCTCTATCAGGAGAAAAACCTTCAGACGGCGTTTGTGGCGTTGCAAGTATTACGTAATTACGGGATTACGGGATTACGGGATTACGGGATCACGAAAGATGCTATCAGAGAGGGATTTAGCCACGTGTGCAGTCTGACGGGGCTTCGCGGACGATGGGAAATTCTCTCGATGAAACCGCTCATTATTTGCGATACCGGACATAACAGTCATGGACTCCAATATGTAGCCAAACAGCTCAAAGAGCTCACGAACCCGCATATCTGGATCATCTTCGGCATGGTGAATGACAAAGATACCGATGTCGTCATGCGGCTCATGCCCGGAGCGTCCTCCCGACAAACGGGAGGAGCCTCCTCCGCCGAGAAAAGCCAATACCACTACATCTTCACCACGCCGAATACCCAACGTGCCCGTACAGCCGAAGAGATGTTAGCGCTTTGGGGCAAAGAGGGTCTTGCCATAAACGATCCCAAAGAAGCGATTAATTATGCCCTAAAAAAGGCCGATGAAACCGATGCTATCTTTATTGGCGGCAGCAATTATCTCGTCGGCGAAGCACTCAGTATCATGGATAAATATTAATTATTAATTGTTAATTATTAATTATTTTGCAGTATCACGTAATTCACATTAACACTTCTTTTGCCGAAGAATGGCAAAAAGATCTCTTTGAACAACAGCTTTTTGACTTAGGCTGCGATACCATCGATGGCAACGACTGCTATATTCAGAGCGAATTATGGCTACAACATGCCGATGAAATCAAATCTTTGTGTACAGCTACGGAAGGAGCAACGCTTCTTTCCGTTGAGAAGTGTCCGGACGAGAACTGGAATGCGGTTTGGGAAGCGGAGCACCCTATTCAAGAACTGCCTCTCGGCGTTAAGATCATCCCGCATTGTGCCTTCGGAGCAGGACACCACGAGACCACTTCGCTACTTATCAACACCTTACTTTCTACGGATTTAACGGGTAAAAACGTCCTTGACCACGGAACCGGAACCGGTGTTTTAGCTATCTTTGCCAAGAAATTAGGTGCCCGATACGTGCTGGCTAATGATATTGACGACAAGAGTGTGGAGAATGCCAAAGAGAATGCGGCTCTCAATAACGTAGAAATCGACATCCGTTTAGGGGATCTAAGTTCCCTTCCCTTGAGGGAAGGGTTAGGGTTAGGCCCCTCTTTCCATCTCATCCTTGCCAACATCCACCGCAATATTCTTTTGGAGAACATGCCCGCCTATGCTTCCTCTCTCGTCCCCGGTGGTGAATTATGGCTTAGTGGTTTTTATGCGTCCGACTGCCCGGCCCTCATCTCCTCTGCCGAGTCTCATTCTCTCCACCATCTCGCTACCCTCTCCAACGGCGAATGGCACATGCTCCGTTTCCAAAAACAGTAGTTTTCCCCCCTCACCCACTAACCCTCTCACCCACTAACCTCTCACCCTCTCACCCTCTCACCCTCTCACCCACTAATCCACTACCCCCCTTCAAAGGCTCTCACCGACCCCGGATACAGAGCGCCTCGAGACCGGAAAAGAGGCATCCTAGACCATGCTACTTATTACACCTATATAACAATCACATATACAACGATTTACAACCAATTTCTAAACACCCAAAAATAGCCATATTTTCGATTTCAATTGCACCTTTTTAGAGCCTGCCCTTCCCTGTTTCGGCATCTGTCAATATTCTCCGGGCGATGTCATCGTCCGCCCCTTTCCCTTCAACACTTGTTTCCATTTTTTTCACGAGTACAAATGCCCCTTTTGCCCATTTAAACTATAAAATTTCATTTTATTGGACGAAAAACACCCGAAAATTTGCATATGTGAAAATTTTGTAGTACCTTTGCACGATTTTTGTGTGCATATATGCGCGTACGTGCCTATACAACATATATAATTGGGTTGCTCTTGTGCTGCTTTTCTGCAGTACGAGCAGAAGATAGTATAGATACACAGAACGATTCGGTAATCAATGTGATGGATTCGGTGGTTAGTAATATCGATTCAATCTTCGATGGACTGCCGTATAAGATTTCCAATGACTCTATTGCGCCAGACTCTATCCCTGCGGACAGCGTAGGCGGCGGGATCAAGAAAAAGAACAGTATCTCTGCTCCGGTATACTATCAGTCCTCGGACTCGATGGTCATGACCCGTAACGGTAACGCCTACCTGCACGGTAAGGGTGAGGTCAAGTACGAAAACATGGAGTTGACCTCGGAGTATATCCGCATGAACTTGGACAGCAGCCTCGTCTATGCACATGGCGTCTATGACACCACGGAATACGAATGGATCGGCAAGCCGGTCTTCAAGGACGGAAAGGATAGCTATGAGACCAACGAGATGACCTATAACATCAAGTCCAAGAAAGGTTATATCCGTCATGTGGTGACGCAGCAAGGTGAGGGCTATGTCATTGCCGACCGAACCAAGAAGACCGAGAAGGACGAGATGATGATGGCGGGAGGTCAGTACACCACTTGCGATGACCATGAGCATCCGCATTTCTACCTCAAGATGACCAAAGCGAAAGTGAAACCCGGCGATTATATTGCCACCGGTCCTGCCTATGTGGTCGTTGGCGACGTGCCGCTGCCTCTGGCAATCCCCTTCGGCTTCTTCCCTATCACGAACTCCTATTCCAGCGGAATTATCATGCCGACCTTCGGCGATGACTTCACCCGAGGTCTGAACCTCAGCAACGGTGGTGTCTATCTCGCCATCAACGATTATATGGACATGCAGATCCTCGGTGACATCTACACCAAAGGTACTTGGGCGTTGCGTGCCCAAACGAAATATATATGGCGCTACCATTTCTCGGGCAACCTCAACATCAGTTACCGTAACGACGTGACGGGTGAGAAAGGAATGCCGGACTATGCGGTAAGCAAGAACTTCCAGATCCAATGGACGCACAGCCAGGACGCCAAAGCAAACCCGTACTGCACGTTCTCCGCAAGCGTCAACTTCGCTACCAGTGGTTATAGCCGCAGTAATATCAACAGTTACTACAACTCCCAGCTCTACTCGGAGAACACCAAGAGCAGTACTATCAGTTACACACAGCGCTTTCCGGAGAGTCCTTGGAGCTTGAGCATGAGTGCCAGCGTGACGCAGCGTACCAAAGACTCCACGATCGCTCTTACCGCTCCGGAGCTGTCCGTCAACATGAGTAGCGTCTATCCCTTCAAAGAGATCCGTAAGAAGATACGCGATAAGAAAGGCAAGCCCATGGGCAAGGAACAGTGGTACGACAAGATCAAGATCAGTTACTCCATGAACGGCCGTATTGCTAACCGCTCGAACATGAAAGAGAGGGAGTTCGTTCATTCCAATTTCTTCAACGATTGGAGAACCGGCATGCAGCACTCTGTGCCCATTAGTGCCAGCTTCATGCTCTTCAAATACCTCAGTATCACGCCGTACATCAACCTCAAAGACCGTATGTATTTCCAGCGGATGAGCTACGGTTGGAATGATGAGACGCAGGAACTGCAGGTGGACACCACCAACGGATTCTATAACGTCTTTGATTTCAACACCGGTATCAGTCTGAGCACGAAGATCTATGGTTTCTACACGCCTCTCAAACGGCTCTTCCCGAATAGTCGCGTGGAGAAGTTCCGTCACGTGATCACCCCTACCCTCAGTTTTAACTACCACCCTAACTTCGAGAAGAGCGGATGGGGTTATTACAGCGAGTACGACGAGACCGTGTATTATGCCGATTCGCTGGATAGCAACTACCGCAAAGTGCCGACCGGTCAGACGATTCATCATGTTGAGTCCCGTTTCCCTAACGGCATCTACGGCAATGCGCCACGAGGCGGCATGGCGGCAGCTATCACGTTCGGAGTAGCCAATAACTTGGAGATGAAAGTGGTCAATCGTGACGACACCACGGGTAAGAACCCCTACAAAGTGGTGAGCATCATTGATAACTTCAGCGTGGACGGAGGATATAACTTCGCTGCAGATAGTATGCGATGGAGCCTGTTCAACGTCAACCTGCGTCTGAAATTCCCGAAACTCAATAACTACAGTCTCAACGTCTCCACGCAGTTGGATCCGTATATGTACGAGTTAGACGCTGCCGGTCGTCCTATTCGAACGAACAAACAGTACTGGCACCACCATCGTTTCCCGCATTGGAACGGTATTCGTTGGAGTTTCAGTTATACCTTCAGCGACCAGACCATCAAGAAATGGAAGAAAGCCGCTGCCAAACGACGTGGAGAAACCGTCAAAGACGATGGTCAGAACGAGACCAACATGGATCCTCTGACGCGTACCGAGGACGGCTTGGATAAGAACGCCAAACAGGGCAACAAGAAAGAGGAAGTGGTGGATGACGGCTACGTGAAGACCGAGTTCCCATGGAGTCTGTCGCTCAGTTACTCACTCGCGTACACCAACTCTAGCGAGTTCGACTACCGGAAGATGTACTATAAGATGAAGTTCACCAATAACCTCAGTCTCAGCGGCTCGTTGGGATTAGGCAAAGGATGGAAAGTAAGTGCATCAATGAGTTATGACTTCGACTACAAACGCGTCACCAGTTGTAACATCAACGTCAGCCGTGACCTCCACTGCTGGAACATGAGTGCCAGCATCAACCCTATCGGTCCGTTCAAGAGTTATACCTTCCACATCGGTGTGAACGCATCGATCTTGCAGGACCTCAAGTATGACAAGAACAGCAACTCTTCCACCAATGCCCGCACAGAATGGTGGTAATGGACAATTAAAAATTTAAAATTAAAAATTCAAAATTATGATAGAGAATCAAAAAGTAGTAACAGCGACGTACGAGTTGTATATCGCAGACGAGAACGGAAAAGAAGAACTGATGGAACAAGCTACATCGGAAACTCCGTTAGTATGGTGTCAAGGCGAAGGAATGATGCTTCCGGCTTTTGAGGCACAGATGGCAGGCAAGGAAGTCGGAGAGACCTTCGATTTCGTGCTCAAAGCTGCAGAAGCCTATGGCGAGTACTTGGAGGAAGGTCTGATGGATCTGCCTAAGACCATGTTCTTCAACGGCGATGGTGAGTTTGACGAAGAGCGCGTCTATGTAGGCGCGATCGTTCCGATGAACACCACCGACGGACAGATCGTCAAAGCGCAAGTTTGCGAGATCACAGATGACCAAGTGACCATCGACCTCAACCACCCGTACGCCGGAGAGGATCTGCATTTCAAAGGCAAGATCATCGACCTACGTGACGCTACCGAGGCAGAGTTAGACGCCATCCGTCATCCCAAACACGGATGCTGCGGAGGTGGCTGCCACAAGAAAAAAGGCGAAAGCTGTGAAGGCTGCGGAGACGGTTGTGGTGACGGCTGCGGAAACTGCGAGAAATAAATTATAAATCGTAAATCGTAAATAATTATGGCTAACATAGTTGCGATTGTAGGTAGGCCGAACGTGGGCAAATCTACCCTGTTTAACCGCCTGACGGGAACGCGTAGGGCGATAGTAATGAACACGGCTGGCACGACTCGTGACCGCCAGTACGGCAAAGCCGAATGGTGTGGACGGGAGTTCTCGGTGATAGACACCGGAGGATGGGTCGTGAACAGCGATGACACCTTTGAGTCCGAGATCAACCGACAAGTCGATCTCGCTATCCGCGAGGCTGACGTAGTGATGTTGGTCGTAGATGTGAACGAAGGCGTCACGCAGTTCGATATGGAGGTAGCGCATCTCTTGCGTCAAGCAAAGAAACCGACCGTGCTCTGTGTCAACAAAGTAGATACCTTCGAGAACCAATACGGAGCTGCCGAGTTCTATAAACTCGGTCTGGGTGAGCCGTTCATCCTCTCTGCCGAGAACGGTTTGGGAACAGGTGATCTGCTGGACGAGGTAGTGAGCCGTTTCCGTAAGGAAGATGATTCCGACGAAGAACTCGAAGAGTTACCGCGTTTTGCGATCGTTGGTCGTCCAAATGCCGGTAAATCCAGTATCCTCAATGCCTTCATTGGCGAGGATCGTACGATCGTGACCGACATCCCGGGTACGACACGTGATTCGATCTATACCCGCTACAATAAGTTCGGCAAGGACTTCTACCTCGTGGACACAGCAGGAATCCGCAAGAAAGCCAAAGTGACGGAAGACCAAGAGTACTACTCGGTCGTTCGTTCGATCCGTGCTATCGAAAACAGCGACGTGTGCATCCTGATGATTGACGCTACCCGTGGTATCGAGGCACAAGACCTCAATATCTACTCGCTCATCCAGAAGAACAAGAAAGGTTTGGTGGTGTGTATCAACAAATGGGATTTGGTAGAAAGCAAAACGAACGCAGACATCAAAGCGTACGAGAGCGCTATTCGTGAACGTATTGCGCCGTTTACCGACTTCCCGATTATCTTCACCAGCGCACTCACGAAACAGCGTATCTTCAAAGTAGTAGAGACTGCTCTGCATGTCTATGAGAACAAGAACAAGAAGATCCCGACTGCACAGTTGAACGATAAGTTCCTGCCGCTCATCGAGAACTATCCCCCACCTGCTTGGAAAGGCAAGTATATCAAGATCAAGTACTGCACGCAGCTTCCGAACACCCAGATCCCGACCTTTGTCTTCTTCGCGAACCTGCCGCAATACGTCAAAGAGCCCTATCGCCGTTTCCTCGAGAACAAACTGCGTGAGTGGTGGGATTTCGAAGGCACACCTGTACAGCTCTTCATCCGAAGCAAATAACCGCGGTGTGTAATAGCCGACCAACGACTAATGACTAACGACCAACGACTATTTTTAAGAAAAAGTTTACTTTTTACTTAAATACTTGTATATTTGAAATATTTTTTGTACTTTTGTACGCTTTTTGTTAGTAATGAAAATAATAGGTTTTATATATCATCCGCATGCCGGTCAGGAATCGAACCGCCCATGGGAAATTGTGCTCAAAGGCGACTCTTGTCTGCTGAACGGTCGCAAGCCTCTCTTCGTTCCGGATTGGACTTCGGAATTAGGCGTAACGGACTGTCTTATCCTGCGTGTGAGCCGCTTAGGCAAAGAGATAGAGCCGCGTTTTGCTAAACGTTATTTTGATGCCGTAGCTCCCGGAGCAGATTTCGTAGCGATAGACATCAAGCGTCAAGCAATGAAGGAAGGTACGCCTTGGACCAAAGCTTTGGCTTTTGACTACTCCTTAGCAATAGGAGAATGGCTCGAATATGATGATACTACATCGGTAGAGCTGCCGCAAGCGGATTTGGTTATCTCTTTGGAGGAAGCCATCTCCGAGGCAAGCAAACTGATGACGATCCGTCAAGGAGACCTCATCTATATACAGGCAAAAAGCGAACCGAGACCTGCTCACAAAGAAGACATCATCAAAGCCGAGACCAACGGTAAAGAAACATTATACTGCAAAATCAAATGAGAAAAATTCTATCCATAGTACTCCTTCTGATGCTCGGTCTGCCGATGGCAGCAGGAATCCATTCCTATACCGAGCAATCAATACTGAGTAGCGGTCATTGGGTAAAGATCCGTGTAAGCGAGACCGGTGTATGCCGAATGACGTTTGACGAACTGAGCCAAGCGGGACTGAATCCAAGCCAGATACGTGTCTTCGGTTACGGAGGCGCGATGTTGCCCCAGAGCTTTAAGAAAGCCAAGATAGACGATCTGCCGCAAGTACCGGTTTACGTGGGCTCGAATTATATCCTCTTCTGGGTACAAGGTCCGATTAGCTGGTCGTACGACGGTACCGATTTCGTGCATACACGCAATCCCTACTCTAACTACGGCTACTATTTCCTGACGGATAACATCGGCACTCCTCTTGCGCCTACCGAGACAGAGCCGATAAGTGGTACGCCGACGGAGATCACCACTTATCCCTTCTATCAGGTGCATGAGAAAGACTCGCTGAACTTGATAGACCGGAACGGCGTCTCGGGAGGAGGAAGGCATTTCTACGGAGAGCAATTCAATGTTGGTGCAAGCCGCACGTTCGTTTTCAATACGCCCAATGCTATTTCCGGTCAGCAGAGCACCGCTTCCATCAATGTAGCTGGTTATTCGAACTCCGCCTCCACTACGTTCACCTCTTCGTTCAACAACGTGAGCGGCAGCGTCTCGATGGCCAAAGCAGAAGACCATTACACCTTCGGTGTAGAGGGCAAGATCAAGACGAGTGCTACCAACGCGACCAACAGACAGCAAGTCAAACTGACCTTCAGAGGAGCTTCCGGTTCCTTAGGATGGTTGAACTATATCGAGCTCACCACGCCCAGCAACCTCTCCATGCAAGGCAGTTTCATGCCTGTCCGCACGACCGAGAACTACAAAAAAAGCACTCCGGTACGTTTCCATCTGACCAACGCCAACAGCGCTACGCAGGTATGGGACATTACGGATCTCGGTGCTATCTCGCGCGTACCCGCTACGTACACTAATAATGAGTTGCAATGGACAGGCTCGCAGAAAGACGGTATTCACGAGTATGTAGCTGTCAATCCCAACGGCGGCTCGTGGGTGAGTGCTGCTGTAGTTGGCGATGTAGCGAACCAGAACCTACATCGACTCAAGAATATCGACTATGTCATCATCTGCTCTCCGGGGTATGAGAGTATCGCTACCCAGCTTGCTAAAGCGCATCAATCGAAACAAGGTATCACATGGACTGTCGTGAACTCCCAACAGGTCTATAACGAGTTCTCCTCCGGTACGCCGGACGCTACGGCTTACCGTTGGTTGATGAAGATGCTCTACGACCGTGCGGATGACGTAAACGCCAAACCGCGCTGGTTGCTACTGATGGGTCATGGTTCGTTTGATAACCGCAAACTGCTGCCGAACTCCGGTTCTGCCTTGCTGCTTACCTACCAAGCAGATAGCTCCCTCAGCGAAGTGAAGGGCTACGCCACCGACGACTATTTCGGTTTCTTGGATGACTCCGAAGGCGATTATGATGCTTCGGCTACCATGGATATCGGTGTAGGACGACTGCCGGTTAGTACAACCGAAGAGGCTCAACAGATGGTCGATAAGATTATTCGCTACATGAACAATCAGAATACGGGCAAATGGAAAAACCGTATCATGTACCTTGCCGACGATGGTGAAGGAGGTACGCATACAGAAACGGCAGAGACGAGTGCAGAACTCGTTCGTCTGCAAAACCCGGACTTCATCGTCACGAAAGTGTTCCTCGATGCTTATCCGCAAGAGGTGAATGCCAGCGGTGAGAGATATCCGATTGCTAAGAATAAAGTACACGCGATGCTCAAAGAGGGCGTACTCTTCTTCGATTATTCGGGTCATGGCGGTTATAACGCTATTACCAACGAGTCGATGATGACGCTCAAAGAGATAGAAGCGATGCGTAATACGAATCAGGCGTTCTGGCTCTTTGCTACTTGTAACTTCGCGCAGTTTGACGGCGGCAGACGTTGTGCGGCCGAGTCTGCGGTACTCAATCCGATAGGAGGCGCAATAGGTATCTTGGCGGCTACGCGTACCGTGTATGCCGACCCGAACACCAAACTCAACCGAGCTGTCTGCAAAGAGCTATTTGACCACAGCGATCCCTATCATTATGATATTACCCTCGGCGAGGCGATCGCTAAGGGTAAGAATAACAAACCTGGTGATACCAACAAGATGGCATATGTCCTCTTGGGCGATCCTGCTTTGCGGCTGAACTATCCGACCGACTATCAGATAGAGACCGTTTCGCAGCTTGATACCCTCAATGCCTTGAGTGTTCAGAAAGTGGACGGACAGATTATCGATGAAGACCGACAAGTGGTTTCGGATTTCAACGGAACGGTGGACATCACTGTCTATGACAAGATCCAAACGATCCCGACGCGTGATAATGACCAAACCGGTGAATCGCGCGTGGTGAACTACAAGGACTACACCAACACCCTCTTCTCGGGTAAGACCCAAGTCAAGAACGGACTCTTCAACTACACCTTCATGGTGCCCAAAGATATTCGTTATAACTTCGGCAACGGACGTATCGTCTATTATGCTACCACTACCGACGAGGGCGAGAAGATGGAGGCTGTCGGTCATTACGAGGACTTCATCATCGGCGGAACAGGTTCTATACTGACCGCAGACAGCGTAGGACCGGATATGTTCATCTATCTGAACACCCGTGCTTTCCAAGACGGTGACAAGACCTACTCCACTCCGCGGTTCTATGCCGAGCTGTACGATGAGAACGGTATCAACACTGCCGGAGCCGGTATTGGTCATGATCTGATGCTCGTCATTGACGATGATGCCAAACAGACCTATTCGCTCAATGACTTCTTCACCTCTTCGGATGACAGCTACCAGCGTGGAATGGTCAGCTATCTGATGAACGAACTGCCGGACGGACAGCATAGTCTGACGTTCCGAGCTTGGGATTTGCTCAATAACAGCACGACCAAGTCGCTCAACTTCGTAGTGGAAGCCGGACTCGATCCGTCTATCTACTCCATTACGACCTACCCGAATCCGGTACAAGCTACCGGCAGACTCAACCTCATCGTCAATTACGATCAGCCGGATGAGTTGATCCAGACCGAAGTGTACCTCTATAACACCAATGGTCAGATGGTTTGGAAACAAACGCAGGATAATCCCGATCAGGTATCCATCGAATTGTCGAATGTGGGTCTGAAACCGGGCGTATATATCTACACCGTACGCATCAAATCCGAGAATAGCAAATACGCTAAATCCTCGGGTAAGATCATAGTAACGAAATAATGTTTAATCTTTAATAATAAGTTTGTAAAAGCCTATGAAGCAAATCGCTTGATATATAACCTCAATTACGTAATTACGTAATCCCGTAATAACGAAATAACTAAAAAAACAAAACATAACACAAATGAAAAAAATTCTTATTTCTCTCGCAGCTGTATTATGCGTATCGTTAAGCGCCAAGGCTGCAGATGACACAATGAACCCGCTGATCACGGCAATGCCGTCTATGTCCATCGCTCCGGACGCTCGTTCCGCCGGTTTAGGTGACGTTGGTGTGGCAACGGAAGCTGATTTTAACTCGCAGTACTGGAACCCTGCTAAGTACGCGTACATGTATTCCAAAGGTGGTATCACCGCCAGCTACACGCCTTGGTTGCGTAAGTTGGTAGGCGACATCGACCTCGCTTATCTGGCAGGTTTCTACAATTTTGGTGATCTCGCCGGTGGTATTGGTGCTTCGTTTACCTATTTCTCGATGGGTGATGTAGCGCTTACCGATGCACAGGGCAACACGCTGCAGAATGTACGTCCGAACGAATGGGCGCTCGACCTCAGCTATTTCCGTAAACTGCATGAGTACGTATCTATGTCCGTAGCGGTTCGTTTCCTCTACTCTGACCTCAACAATGGTGTGAACAGCAGCGCAACAGGCGCTACCGAGATGCACCCGGCTTGGACGATGGCTGCAGACATCGGTCTGTACTACAAACAGCCGATCGAGTTGCCGATGGGTACCTCTAATTTCTCGCTCGGTTTCACCCTCAAGAACCTCGGTGGTAAGATGACGTATGCCGATGATGGAAGCAGTAACTTCATCCCGGCATCCATGAACATCGGTGTGGGCTATGAGTTGCCGTGCGACAAGTTCAACTTCCTGACCTTCAACTTGGAGGCAAACAAACTGTTGGTACCGAGCCGTAAATCGAAGAAAGCTCCGAACGGTATTGAGTACACCGGTGAGCAGTACAGCCAGATCAACCCTGCTAAAGGTTGGTTCCAATCGTTTGCTGATGCTCCGGGTGGTGCCAGCGAGGAGTTCAAAGAGGTTCGTTGGGGAGCAGGTATCGAGTATAGCTACAACAAGCAGTTCTTCGCTCGTGCCGGTTATAGCTATGAGAACTACTACAAAGGTAACCGTAACTACATCACTGTCGGAGCCGGTTTCCACCTCTCTATCGTGACTCTCGATGTATCGTACTGCGTAGGTCTCGCTGCTACCAACCCGCTGGATCAGACCATGCGCTTCACGCTTGGCTTCGACCTCGCCGGTATCAAAGACCTCGTGAACAACAGAAAAAAATAATGGTAAATAATTGCCAAAATAGTAAATGCCGGACACGTATTGGTTTTGGCTATGATGTACATCAATTCGCCCCTGACCGCAAGTTGTGGTTAGGGGGAATTGAGGTACCATCCGACCGCGGATTATTGGGTCACTCCGATGCCGATGTCGTTATCCATGCGCTATGCGATGCGCTCTTGGGCGCCTGTGCCTTGCGGGACATCGGTTATCATTTTCCGGATACGAAAGGTAACGAATACGAGGGTATTGACTCTAAGATTCTCCTTCGCCGTACCATGGAGCTGATTCGTAAAGAAGGATACGAATTAGGAAACTGCGATATCACGATCTGTGCGCAGGCTCCGAAACTCAATCCGCATATAGAAGCCATGCAGTCCTGCTTGGCGCAAGTAATGGGCGTAGAGCCTAACCAAGTAAGTATCAAAGCCACCACTACCGAGCATCTCGGATTTGTGGGTCGTGAAGAAGGAATAGCCGCTTATGCTGTTGCGCTTGTTTTTGCTTAATATCGGTTTGGCGTTCATTGCCAACCTCTTCCAACTGAAGGGAAACCCGCAGGTGGAAGAAGATAGTGGTGCCTATACGCGTATCGCGCTCACGGATAGCACTACCTTAGAGATCTATGAAGGGGATAGCATTCTTGTGGTGATGACTGCCTGCGCACCGCAATGCTCCTCGTGCGCGCGTGTATATAATAAGGAGTGGAGACTGATCCGAACCATCAATCCACCCTTTCAATCGATCTTCCCCTTGGCGAGTATCAATAAGGAGACAGGTATCATAGAGTGGTCGGACAACGACAAGTGGGAATACTAACATGGAACTTCCTGTTTATTTAATCGGATATATGGGAGCGGGCAAGACGACCGCGGGACGACTGTTGGCTGATAAACTCGGCTGGCATTTTGTAGATTTGGATGAAGCCTTCAAGGAGATTCACGGCTACTCTACTGCGGATTATATCCGTTCTTTCGGTTTGGAGGACTTCCGCAAGAAAGAGAAATACGTGGTGGAAGATCTTGCAGACCAGATTCCTTTCGAGCATATTATTTACGCTACAGGAGGCGGTTATCCGTGTTGGGAAGATAACATGGAGTGCCTCAACGAATTAGGAACCAGCATCTATATCCGCTGGAAACCGGAGCATTTAGCGAAACGTCTTAGTCTGACAGATCTGAGTGAGCGTCCTGTCTTACAAGGTCGCACAGAAAAGGAGCTATTGGAATTTATAGCTCCTCAATTGGAAGCACGCGAGCCGTTCTATGCTCAGGCGCACCATATTATCGATGTGGATATCTGCGATGAGCAATCCGACGAACGGATTGCAGATGCTTTATTTCGCTTGATACGCGAGAGCGTATAATCTCATTTGCTTTAACATAGCAGCAACGCCGTTGCTACGCGTTGGACTGAGGTGTTCACGCAAACCGATTCGGTCTATGAAATAGAGATCCGCATCGATGATTTCTTTGGGCGTATGTCCGCTCAGTACGGACAGCAGCAGCGCTACTATCCCTTTCACCAACAGCGCATCCGAATCGCCTTTGTACCAAATCTTACCCTCCTCCATCCGGCAGGTGAACCACACTGTGGACTGACAACCGTCAATCTTATTCGTATCGTTCTTATCCTCCTCCGGCATCGGGTCTTTCGTCAGTTCTTTGGCATAATCAATGATCAGTTGGTATCGCTCCAACCAATCGTCAAACGCCTCGAACTCGTCAATGATCTCGTCTTGTATTTCGTTAATCGACATCTTTTATTTCTCCTTTATCAAACAACCATTTCTTGCCTGGATAGAGTTCCGGCCACAGTAGATTATGCGTGGACATAAGCACCGTGATACCCGCTTGACTGATGGTGTACAGCAGATCCATGATCTCC
>ONMU01000008.1 GCA_900319035.1 uncultured Bacteroidales bacterium | reverse complement strand
GTCTACTTATGGAAATGAAAAAGTATAGAACTGTCTACTATTAGAAACAAAAAACATTAAAAAAACATTTTTTGTGTCTACTTTTTGAATCTGGTACACATTATGTTCATAAAAACTAAATTCAGGCTGCAAAATTACATAAAAAAATTGAATTATACAAAAAAAAATTGCATATATGCAAAAAATGTTGTATCTTTGCGCACTTTTTATGAGATAAAAAGAAACGATGAAAAAAGTCAGTGTTATCATGCCAAATTACAACCATGCGCCTTACCTGAAGGAGCGAATGGAGAGTATATTGAGTCAGGATTATCCCGATATCGAGGTAATCGTATTGGACGACGCTTCGACGGATGACAGCGTAGAGGTATTACGAGCATATGAGGGACATCCTAAGGTAAAGAAGATTATTGTGAATGAGCACAATTCCGGAAATACCTTTATACAATGGGAACGTGGTTTGAAAGAGGCAACGGGTGAGTATGTGTGGATTGCAGAGAGTGATGATGTGGCTGAGCGGACGTTGGTGAGCCGGTTGGTGGGCGCGATAGAGAAGGAGGAAGCTGTGTTGGCGTTTTGTCATAGTCAGTGGATTGATAGTAAAGGAAACCCTATTCCACGCGCCAAAGATCCCCGATGGAATCGAGACTTTTCGATAAAAGGCGAATCGTTTGTAAGGCAGTTTCTGTTGGGGTATTGTCATATTTGCAACGCTTCATCGGTCGTGTTCCGGCGTGAAGCCGCTAAGCAGATAGATATGTGCCAAGTGGCGCAATTCAGAGCGAGTGGTGATCGCTTGTTCTGGATTCAAATGGCTATGCAAGGAAAGGTAGCGTATGTAGCAGATAGCCTTAATTATTTCCGCCAACATACATGCAAAGTGTCTGGTGGAGCGGAATATGAAGGTCTGAACATTGTGCAGGATCATGAGATTTTCGGTATCATTGCACCTCAGTTGAACCTTAGCGAACAAGAGAGAAGGATCATCTGCGGCTATCATTGGAAGGCGATGCACCGCTCAACCGTTTCCCAAGAAGGCAGACTAAGAGCAATGCAGGCATGGAGAAGAGAACCGCAGTTTGGACGACTCGCTTATTTGTTTTATTTAATCCATCGGGTTAAAGAGAAATGCTGACATACTTGCTCAATATTGTTTTTGCCGTAGTGGCAACGGTGCTCTATATCAAAGCACCGTGGACATATAGTTACGACTACTGCGCGTGGCTGATGGGTCTTTTCGTTGCGCAGAACGTACTCTTTTTTGCTACCAATAAACGACAAAATTGGCTGGGCTTTGAGTTCTTCTTCGCATTGAGTTTCTTTTTGGTCAATTTCGTTTATCCGGTTTTCTATGCTCCCACGGAACGCATCTACTGGTCGTTCTTCTCTTTCTCATTTAATGACAACTATGTCACACGCGCTACAGCGTTAGCCTATTTCGCCTATGCTTGGTATATGTTAGGAGCTACACGCCTCTTGCAACTGAGACGGATTGAACCCGCGGAACCGACCTTTACGATCTCCATGCGCCAGTATATTTGGTTCTTCGGTATTACGATAGTTGCATGGATATTGTATGTCGCAACAGGCGGTCTGGCTGCGCTACAGAGCGTGTATGCAGATGGAGAAAACTTACGCGATGTGGGCATTTATAGTTATTTCAATAATATCTTCACCATCGGCTGCTATTTGATGGCGATATTTATCTTCCGTCTTCCTAAACAAAAATGGTGGTTCTATCTGTTAGTCATCGTCAGTTTCATGCTTATTTTGCTTTCTACCGGAAGTCGCCAGTTAGCCGTTTCGTTAGCGCTCATTCTTATTGTGGGCTTCAGTATGTATGTCTATCACCTTCGCTGGTGGCAAGTAGCAACATTGGTAGCCGGAGGTTCGGTGTTGCTGTTTTTAGTAATGACACTGCGGAAAGAAGGTTTAGATCCCGGCGCATGGCAAACCAAGTTGGCGCATACGAGATTAGAGAACTTCTGGGATATCTACGAGGATTTGATTGTCAACGATGTTAACCTTTTTGCGCTCTTTGGCTGGGCACAGACGCATGAACTTACATGGTTCACAGGCATGTCGCTTGATCTGAGTTCGCCAATTCCTGGTCTTGCCGGATATATTGTATCACACTCTGATTTGCCGCCTCAGATGCTCCACGGCGGGGATCTGCCTTCATATCTGTTATTAGGTCCGAAAGCTACGTGGGGCACAGGAACAAACATGGTAGGCGAGGCGTACCGATCGTTCGGTATTATCGGAACAGCTTTCTCGATGTTTTTAATAGGTCTTTGGGTGAAAGAGAGTTACTACCGTGCCTATAATAGCGTCTATTGGTATTTGATGTATTTTCTGTTAGTCGGTCACGCCTTGATTTATCCGCGTGCACCGTTGCTCTTCGACCCACGTCTTGTCACATGGAGTCTTCTGCTTTTACTCATTGTGATGACTATCACGAGTCATCAGAACGAGATTGCAAAATGGCTGAACGGGCTTTTTAGAAGAAAGGAGGAACAGAAATGAAGATTCTTTATTGCATTCCTCATTTGTACAACGCTGGTGGTATGGAGCGTGTACTGACTCAAAAGGTCAATTGGCTGGCTGTACACACGAAGCATGAGTTTACGATATTGACTACAGAAAAGACTCCTGAAGGACATCCGGATTGTTATTTCCCATTGAACCAGCGCGTAAAGGTAGTTCATCTGGATATAGATTTTAATGCGGACTATCGTAAACCGCTATTCGCCAAATGGTGGGGACACATGCTTCGTATGCGTACTTACGAGCGAGCTCTACGTGCGTATATACAGCAGAATGGTATAAAATTATGTGTCTCCCTCTGCGGCAAAGAGATTGCATTCTTGCGTAATCTGCCCTGCAAGACTATAGCCGAATTACATTTCGCAAAGAACCAACGTCAACAATTGTTAGAAGCGAACCATACCGGTCTTTTTTGGTCTTTATTAGGTCGTATTCGTACCTGGCAGTTAGTGCGGGCAGTGAAGCCGTTAGAGCGACTTGTCGTGCTCACCAAAGCAGATCAAGAGGATTGGCGAAAAGAGGGCTGTACGAATGTGACCGTCATCCCAAACATTTGTAGCCTTTATGGAATGAAAATACCGATGAAATCGCGAGAAAAAAGAGTTTTGGCAGCGGGACGACTTCATGAGCAGAAAGGCTTTGATCTCTTGCTCCAAGCTTGGAAAGTTATCGAGCAGAAACATCCTGAATGGACTTTACGCATAGTCGGTGAAGGTCCTAAGCACATGGAGTTGGAAAAGCAGGTTATAAATCTCGGGTTAAAACACGTGTGTATCGCTGGACGGATAGAGAATATGGTAAAAGAATACGCAGAGGCATCGATCTTTGTGCTCTCATCACGATATGAGGGTTTCTCCTTGGTATTGGCAGAAGCTATGTGGTGTGGTACTCCATGCGTGTCTTTTGACTGCCCGCACGGCCCTGCAGAGTTATTGGCAGACGATCGGGGATGGCTCGTCCCTAATGGAGACATAGAGGCGCTCACGGCACAAATTGAATATGTCATTGCGCATCCCGAGGAAGCTGATTTAAAAGCAAAGAAAGCGCAAACCTATGCGCAGAATACATATAGCGAAGAGGCTATTATGCCCCGTTGGATTAAAGAAATAGAGGTATGCAGGTAACATTTGACAATATCATTTATTCGTTGCAACGAGTAGGCGGTATTTCCGTAGTATGGTCGGAAATGCTAAAACGTGCTTGTGTTGATCCGGAATTGTCGGTACAGATGCTGGAATACCCGTCGAATAATGTGTTACGTGAGCATATACAGATACCGCAAGACATGATCGTACCTAAGTCCTTACGCTGCTTAGAACGATATAGAGTACCGGAATTTTATCCGATGAAACCGACTATTTTTCACTCTTCCTATTTCCGCATCTGTCAAAATCCGAATGTTCATAATGTAACTACTGTGCATGATTTGACGTATCATTTTTATCGTAATGGTTTACCCAAGGCGGTGCATTTGTGGGAAGAGAAAAAAGCATTGAAACATAGCGAGGCGGTTATTTGTATCAGCGAAAACACGAAGCGGGATCTGTTGCGCTTCTATCCGTGGATACCCGAAGAGCGGATTCATGTCATCTATAATGGAGTAAGCGATGCCTTTTACCCGATGCCGGATGTGGAGAAGAAGGGCTATTTGTTGTACGTGGGTAATACCTCGGTCGAGTACAAGCGGTACGAGGTGGCGCAAGAAGTGGCTAAGAGAACAGGAATAGAGTTAGTAACAGCTTGCAATGTGACAACAGAACAACTGAATAGGTATTATAATGAGGCTTTGTGTTTGCTCTATCCATCTGACTACGAGGGCTTCGGTATTCCTGTTATTGAGGCGCAAAAAGCCGGATGTCCTGTCGTCGCACAAGAATCTTCTTCTATTCCGGAGATCATAGGCAGTAAGGGATTGCTGGTTAAACATGCAAGTGGCGAACAAATGGCTGCCGAGATGTCCGAGATGGTATTGGAGTTGAAGTCCCGCGCGGTGAATGATATTATAGAAGCCGGTTTTGAGAACGCTAAGCGTTTCAGTTGGGACAAGACCTATGAACAAGTAAAGAATGTATATCGGAAAATAATATAGTATGAAAATATCTATTATAACTATTACGTATAATTCCGCGAAGAGTTTGCCGCGTACGTTGGAAAGCGTGCTGAGTCAGACGTATCCGGATATCGAGCACGTCATCGTGGACGGGGCTTCCACAGATGGAACCAAAGAGATCATCGAAGCTTATGCGAAAAAGCATCAGAACGTGCGCTGGAAATCAGAGAAAGACAGCGGTATATACAATGCTCTGAACAAAGGCATCGCTATGTCAACAGGTGATATTATCGGTTTCCTGCACTCCGATGATGTGCTCTATTCTCCCCATTCCATCGAACAAATAGCGGCAGCTTTCGAGGATAAGCGTATTGATGTGGTCTATGGTGATCTGCAATATTGTCATGAAGGGAAGATTATTCGCCGGTGGAAGAGTAATGATTTTCATCCGTATAGTTTGAAGTACGGATGGATGCCTCCTCATCCGACGATGTATGTTCGTAAGGAAGTGTACCAGCAGGTGGGTGAATACGATGAGTGGTTCCATATTTCCGCGGACTACGATATGATGCTCCGTATCTTCCAACGCGGTTATCACTCGCAGTATATTCCCGAGGTGCTTGTGCGTATGGAAACCGGCGGAGCCAGCAATAAGAACACCAAGGCACGTTTGTCCAAAACGCAGGAAGACTATATCGTCCTTAAGAAGAACCATGTGGGAGCCGGTTATCTGACTGTTGCCTGCAAGCAACTGCGCAAACTACGTCAGTTCCTGAGAAAGAGTTAAATCGTTAAACCGTTAAATCGTTAAACCGTTAAGGTGTTAAACATCTCAATTGTACTATATCATCCGAAATGGGAAGAAGAGGTCTTGCCTCTTGTGACCGAGTTGCTGAAGGTGAAGAACCTGCGGAAGATATACCTGTTGGATAATAGCGAAGAAAAGGAAACCCCTTTAAGTTTCCCCTCAAGGGAGGATGTCCAAGGCAAACTGCGGTATATGTTCAATGGAGCGAACCTTGGTTACGGCAAGGCGCACAACATCGCGCTCAGGGAGAGTGCGTACCAGAAGACAGAGATGCATCTGGTCATGAATAGCGACATTCGCGTCGAAGCGGAAGATATAGATGCTATGCATGATTGGATGATGGCAAATCCTTTGGTGGGTCAACTCATGCCGAAAGTTGTTAACCCCGATGGTTCGCAGCAATACCTCGCCAAACGGCTTCCGTCACCATTGGATGTTTTCGGGCGGAGGTTCTTACCGGAGTGGATGATTGCGCGAAGGAATAAACGCTATGAGCTGAGAGATTTGGATCTCACGAGACCGGTCAATGCTCCGTATCTGAGCGGCTGTTTTATGATGCTACGCACAAAAGCGGCTGTGGAAGCAGGGCTGTTTGACGAACGTTTTTTCATGTACCCGGAGGATATTGACCTTACCCGCCGCATCCATCGCAACTGGTTGACGCTCTATTATCCGCAATGGACTATTACGCACGCACACGCGCGTTCTTCTTATAATAACAAACACATGCTCCGGATTCATATCCAAAACATGTGTCTGTATTTCAATAAATGGGGTTGGATCTTTGATAAAGAGCGGAGGCTCTTTAATCAATTCACAATTAACAATTAACAAATCACAAAGCGTTCTATTGGGTTTTGTACAATGTTTAGAGTCCGTACGGATTCTTGTGGCTTGTACAAGACTCCGTAAACCCTTTGTACATTGTGAATTATACATTTATTAGGCGATACGTAAGATAGCCACTATAGACAAGGAGAAGCAACAGTCCTGCCCATCGTTGGATCTTGCGGTCATGGTTCGCTTTGATAGAGAGCCAAACGATAATACTACCCAAGGCTGCTATCCATGTGTCCAGTTCGATACCATCATAAGCAGGCAGAGGTCGGATGACCGCGCTGGTAGCGAGCACGAAGAAGACATTGAAGATATTCGAGCCGAAGACGTTACCGAGCGCGATGTCGCTATTATGTTTGGCAGCAGCAATGACGGATGTTGCCAATTCGGGTAAGGAAGTTCCCAAGGCGACGATGGTCAGACCGATAACCGCTTCGCTTACTCCCATTCGGGTAGCCAGATCTACGGCACTCTTCACAATCAGTTCTCCTCCCACAATCAATCCCACAAGACCGCCAATTACCAAACAAATCGCACGGCGGATAGAGATCTCCTTTGTGTTTGGCACTTCGTCACTTGCGCCTTCCTCCGGGTGCTCTTTGGCGTGGCGGAACGTGTTATAGAGGAAATAGCAGAAGATGAGCAGTAATAAGACGCCGCTGATGCGGTTGATACCATAAATAGGCAGGTGAAAATAACCGGAAGCCCACACAGCAATGAAGACTACGATACCAGCGATGATAGAGAGAGGGATGTCGAAATCGCGGCTGCGTTTTTGCGAAGCAATGGGATAGACGAGTGCGGTGAGACCAAGGATAACAAAGGTGTTGATGATGTTTGATCCTACAATATTGGTGATTGCAAGATCGGTGGTTCCTTCTGCTACCGAGACCATGTTCACCACAAACTCCGGCATAGAAGTGCCGAAAGCTACTACGGTCAGACCGATTACTAAATCGCTGATACCAAATCGTTTAGCGATAGCTGAGGCGCCATCTACGAGGTAGTCTGCGCCTTTTACAAGCGCTACGAACCCCAAGACGATCAGGATGACGGCTACGTACCAGCCATATGATAATAATGATTCTATCATTATGTTAAGATGTCGCTAAAGCGACGTTAAAGAGTTAAAATGGTTCCGCAGGGCGGAACGTTAAACTGTTAGACGTTGAAGAGGAAATGCATAATATCTCCGTCTTGCACGAGGTAGTCTTTGCCCTCGATGCCGAGTTTGCCGGCAGCGCGGCATTGCGCTTCGCCTCCAAGGGTCACGAAATCCTCGTATTTGATGACCTCTGCACGGATGAATCCACGCTCGAAGTCAGTGTGGATGACACCGGCACATTGCGGTGCTTTCATTCCCTCACGGAATGTCCATGCGCGTACTTCGTCCGAACCGGCGGTGAGGAAGGTACGCAGTTTGAGAAGGGCGTAAGCGGCTTTGATGAGTCGGTTCACACCGCTCTCCTCCAGACCTAATTCGGAGAGGAACATCTGACGCTCCTCGTATGTCTCTAATTCGGCTATCTCGCTCTCGATCTTAGCTGCCAAAACGAGCACTTGTGCGTCCTCGTCTTTGACTGCTTCACGTACTTGCTGTACATAGGCATTGCCGTTCACCGCCGAAGCCTCATCGACGTTGCAGACATACATTACCGGTTTATTGGTCAGCAAAAATAGGTCCTTTGCTGCGGCTTCTTGGTCTTTGTTATCCAGTTCTACCGTGCGGGCATTCTTGCCTTGCGAGAGTGCCTCGCGGTATTTGACGAGCACTTCGAGTTGCAGTTTGGCGAACTTGTCTCCACCGGCTTTAGCGGCTTTCTCACATTTCTGAATACGGCTCTCTACGGTCTCCAAGTCTTTGAGTTGCAGCTCGGCGTCGATGATCTCTTTGTCGCGTATGGGGTTGACAGAACCGTCCACGTGTACCACGTTCTCGTCGTCGAAACAACGGAGCACATGGATGATAGCGTCCGTCTCACGGATGTTAGCAAGGAACTTGTTTCCGAGTCCTTCACCTTTGCTGGCACCTTTGACGAGACCGGCTATATCGACGATCTCCACGGTCGTCGGAATGACGCCTCGTTCGGGATGACAGATCTCACAGAGTTTGATGAGACGCTCGTCCGGCACGGTGATAACACCGACGTTGGGTTCGATAGTACAGAACGGGAAGTTCGCGCTTTGCGCTTTCGCGTTACTAAGACAGTTGAAAAGGGTTGATTTGCCGACGTTCGGCAATCCGACTATTCCGCATTGTAATGACATAATCTATGTTCGATTTTAAATGATCCAATTATTAGTGCAAGGCAGCTTTGCGCATTTGTGCCATCTCTCGCTTGTCGTCTGCCTCACGGAGCGACTGACGTTTGTCGTACGTGTGCTTGCCTGTACAGAGCGCTATTTCCATCTTGGCGAGGCCTTTTTCGTTGATAAACAGAGTAAGCGGAATGATGGTCTTTCCGGTATCTTTGCTTGCTTTCTCCAGTTTGCGCAACTCGCGTTTGGTGAGCAGCAGTTTGCGGTCCCGCTTCGCCTCATGGTTCGCGTACGAGCCAAACCGGTACTCGGCTATATGCATCTGTTTGACGTACAGCTCGTGTCCCGTGAAGGCACACCAACTATCCACCAGCGATGCCTTGCCCTCACGGATCGATTTGATCTCCGTGCCGAACAATTGGATACCGGCGGTATAGCGGTCGAGGATGATATATTCAAACCTTGCCCGTTTATTCTCGATCCGTATGTTGCTTTTCTGTCTCATTGGCGATGCTCTTACCTTGGCTTTGACCGTCGGTATTGACTGTTAGTTTCTTGTACTTTTTCTGCCTCTGTTCCCATCGTTCGCGGGCATACTGCTGCATGTCGATGACCGTGTCGTTCTCGTCGATGATCTCCAGACCGAAGATGGTCTCAATAATATCTTCGAGGGTCAAGATGCCGACAAACATACCATATTCATCAATGACCTGCGCTATCTGGCTCTTTTGCTTGAGCATGGAGTCGAAGATCGTACCGAGCGTCAGATCTTGGTCGAAGGCAGGGAGCGAACGTTTGATGCTTCCTAAGGTCTTGCGGAAGTGATCTTCCGTCAGATCCTCTAAGGCATCGTTACGCAGGACATAGCCTGTGATGTACTCCGGCGACTCGGGTTTATAGAGCGGAATACGGGAGAAATGGTCGTATTCATCGTTGTCATAGTACGCCCGGAGGGTCATATTCTCCGGCGCAATCTTAGCTACCACACGCGGCGTCATGACGTCATAGGCGTGGATAGAATCCAGACGCATGAGGTTCGTGAAGATCTTGTTCTCATCCTCGTCCACTACTCCTTCTTCTTCGCCCATATTAACCATGGAGAGCACTTCCTCGCGGCTGACAGAAGGTTCGTCTTCGTTGTCCGGCACCATGCGCGAGATGAGTACTACGAGCCAAACAAGCGGGTAGAGCAGGAAGATGAGTGCATGGATCGTTCGTGCTGTGAAGCCCATTAACTCGCGCCAATAGGTAGTACCGATGACTTTGGGGATGATCTCACCAAAGAAAAGTATCAAAATCGTGGTAAGGGCGGAGACGAGACCGAACCATTTACCGTAACCGAGCGCAACGACCTGCATACCGACTCCGGCAGCGCCGATGGTGTTTGCGATCGTGTTCAGGGATAAGATAGCAGCTAAAGGACGGCTTGTGTCGTCCTTGTACTTGCTCATTAGTTTAGCGGGTCTGTAACCCTCTTCTTCACGCAGATTGATATAACTAAGCGATGTGGACATCAGCACGGATTCCAGTACTGAGCACAGAAAACTGACGCCCATCGCTCCGAATAAAAACAATAATAATAGTCCCATAATTTAAATTAGGGTGCAAAGTTACAACAAAAATCGCACATATGCAAATTTTAAGTGATTTTTTACACCAATTTGATGTCTTGCGCGTTCATTTGGAGGGTTGTACGGCCTCTGAACGTGTTTTCTTCGAGATAAAAGCAGA
The DNA here is from genome assembly GCA_900319035.1 of uncultured Bacteroidales bacterium. GTDB lineage: Bacteria > Bacteroidota > Bacteroidia > Bacteroidales > Paludibacteraceae > Colicola. The sequence continues at coordinate 82,798 of ONMU01000008.1, read as the reverse complement.
TATCTACGGCATTTCCGTTTTGCAGATGTGAGGCTTTGTCTCCTTGCCCGAAAGCGATACCGTCCATCGCAACCAGACGGTCTGTGACATCGAGATGAAGATGCTTGCCTTCGCTCACGGCACGCGTGTTGCGGTTGTTGATCAGATGGCGGCAAAGGAAGAGCGGTCGCTCATTGCCGGGACCGAAAGGTTCGAGGCACTGAAGGATCTTGTACATCTTCCAATTCATCTCCGAGAGTTCCACTTCGGCTTCGATGTCCAGAGTCGGTACTTGCTGCTCGGGTTTGATGTGCGTGGCGACATATTCTTCGAACCGGCGCTTGAACTCAGGCAGGTCTGCTTTGTGCATACTCAGACCGGCAGCGAACTTATGTCCGCCGAAGTTCGTGAGCAGATCCCGACAGGAGTCGATAGCGGTATAGATATCGAAATCGCTGACCGAACGGGCGCTTCCGCTGATGATGTCATCGTCTCCTGCGGTAAGGACGATTGTGGGTCTGTAGAAAGTCTCTGTGAGACGACTTGCGGCTATTCCCACAACGCCTTTATGCCAATTAGGCGAAAAGACCACAGTAGTGAATTTGCTCGAATTTATCGGATCTTTTTGGAGTTGCTCCAAGGCTTCATCGGTCGTTTTGGAGTCATAATCGCGGCGGTCCTGATTATAGGAATCGATGTCTTGTGCGAACCGCAAAGCGGCTTCAGCGTCATCGGTAATGAGGAGCCGTACGGCTTCCGCTCCGCTTTTGATGCGTCCTGCGGCATTGATACGCGGACCGAACTTATAGACGAGGTCGGTCATGGTGACCGTCTTGCCGGCTATGCCCGCTACCTGCATGATCGCTTGCAGACCCACGGAAGGCGCGGCGTTGAGCGCGCGTAAGCCATAGAAAGCGAGGATGCGGTTTTCACCTGTGAGGGGAACGATGTCCGAAGCGATGGACATAGCCAAGAGCGGAAGTAAACGATAGACCTCCTGCGGATTGATCCCGCGTCGTTGGGCGTACGCCTGTACTAACTTGAAACCCACACCGCAACCGCTCAGTTCCTTATAGGGGTAGAGGCAGTCGGGACGTTTCATGTTCAGCACCGCGGTCGTACGCGGAATGATGTCCCCGGGTGTATGGTGGTCGCAGATGATGAAATCCACACCCAGCGAGGACGCGTACTCCATCTTATCCACGGCTTTGATGCCGCAGTCAAGGGCGATGACAAGGGTACAACCTTCCGCTTTCGCGGTGTCAATGCCTTTGGAGGAAATACCGTAGCCTTCGGTATAACGATCGGGGATGTAATAGATGAGATTATCGGTCTGCGTGCGGAGGAACGAATACATGAGGGCAACGGCAGTAGTGCCATCTACATCGTAATCGCCGTACACCATGATTTGCTCATGGGCATCGATGGCTTGACAGAGACGATCAACCGCTGCTCCCATATCGCGCATGAGAAAAGGATCATGCAGACTGTCCAGCGACGGACGTATATACGCTCGTGCTTCCGCAGCCGTACGGATGCCTCTATCCGCGAGAATGCGTCCGGCTACCGGACTGATTTCCAGCTCGGTACTGAGACGTTCTGCCGCCGCTTGTTCTTCCGGCGTCCGTTCTTTTATGTGCCAATTAATATCCAATGGTCAATTATCAATTATCAATTCATATTCGTCCGCTTCTTTCCATTGCGGAAGGACTTCGCGGAAATGCCGCAGTTTCTCGATGGACAAGTCCACGATACACGTGCCGGATTCGTAGTCCTCGAATCCTGCGAGATCCTTGAGCCAAGTGTCATAGGCAGCGGAGTGACCGTTGTAATCGAGTTGGAGTCCATCTGTGCCGACCATGTTGACGCCGATGCCGTAACAGTGGTTTTCGGCTGCTCGTGCTGCCAACAACGCATCCCAATACTGAATGCGGATCGTGGGCCAGCAGGCTACGCAGATGAGGATGTCGTACAGGTTGTTCTTGTCCTGCCTCAGCCAAACGGGGAACCGTAAGTCGTAGCAGACTGCCAGACGGATCTTGACTCCCCGGAACTCGAATAGTTTGCGTTCGTTGCCGGGCGTGAAGAACTCGGCTTCACCGCCGGATGCATACAGATGATGCTTGTCGTAGTACTGCGGCGAGTCGTTCGGACGGAAGATAAATCCGCGGTTATAGAGCTTACCATGATCCATCACCATCATCGAACCGACGATAGCGAGGTTGTACTCGTCTGCCATATGCTGCAAGGCTTGCGAGGTGTGGCCGGTTAACCATTCGTCCGCCAAACCCGGTCTGTCGGTACAGAAACCGGTGCTGAACATCTCGGGGATAACCGCTAAATCCACCTGTCCGGCAACAGCGCGTAGCCGTTCATCCAACAGACCTAAGTTCGTCTGCGGATCTGCCCATTGAATAGGGTATTGTAAGAGTGCAATCTTCAATTATTTCTTTCCTTTCTTGTCGCTTGCGCTGCTACCGGCGATGTTCTCTCGCATTGCTGTGTCTGCCTGCATGTTCTGCATGCGGTAGTAGTCCATGATGCCGAGATTGCCGTTTCGGAAGGCTTCCGCCATAGCTTGCGGCACGAGCGCCTCCGCCTCAATCACTTTCGCACGCGCTTCTTGTGCTTTCGCTTTCATCTCCTGCTCGGATGCGATAGCCATGGAGCGACGCTCCTCCGCTTTCGCTTGAGCGATATTCTTATCTGCTTCCGCCTGATCCATCTGGAGCTGCGCACCGATGTTCTTACCGACATCGATGTCTGCGATGTCGATAGAAAGGATCTCAAATGCTGTTCCGTCATCCAGACCCTTAGAGAGCACTAATTTGCTGATGGAATCGGGGTTTTCGAGTACTTGCTTGTGGCTCTCGGCACTACCGATGGAGCTGACGATACCTTCACCAACGCGGGCAAGGATCGTATCCTCTCCGGCACCTCCGACGAGCTGTTTGATGTTCGCACGTACCGTCACACGCGCTTTAGCGATGAGCTGGATACCATCTTTGGCAACAGCCGTTACCGGCGGAGTGTCGATGACACGCGGGTTAACGCTCATCTGCACAGCCTCGAAGACATCGCGTCCGGCAAGGTCGATAGCGGTAGCCATCTGGAAGGGCAGGGTGATACCTGCTTTGGATGCAGACACGAGAGCGTGTACCACGCGCTCGATGTGACCTCCGGCGAGGTAGTGTGCCTCCAGACCGTCACGCTTCACATCCGTCAAACCGGCTTTGTGCGCCTCGATCATACAATTGACGATCTTTGCAGGCGGTACCTTACGGATGCGCATGAGGAAGAGTTGAATCAGACTGATATGTACTCCGCTCACTACGGCATTGATCCACAGCATGAACGGGACATAGTACAAAAAGATAAATACGGCGATCGTAATCAGAACGACCAAAAGAAGTGTGATGGGTTCCATAAGTAATTGTTATTTGAGATTTCAGAATTCAGAATTCAGGATTCAGATTTTTGGGGTGTGTCCTCCTCTTTCTTGAGGCGGTTGTTGGCTAACTCCACATGGCTGTCGATCTTGGCATCCAGCGCCATCTTGTCCAGAGTCTTACTGCGCATAAAGACCACCACCGAGATGACGGTCGCAAGAACGCAGGCTCCCAAAGTGATCAAACCTGCTACATGTCCGATCCAGATCCATGCTACAATGACGGATGCTACCAGACATCCGGCTCCGCTTATGCCCGCTATTCCAAAGCCGGGCAACAGGAACATCTCCGCTAACACAAGCGCGACGCCCGCGAGCACTAATAATACGACTAAAAAAATATTCATGCAAGCCTTTTCATTAAAATTTTACAACAATTTTTTTAAAATCGGGTGCAAAGATACTAAATATCTTTGGTATATGCAAGCAAATAAAAAAAAATTTGCATAATTAAATTAAATATACTACTTTTGCGGCGATTTTTCGAGGTTTACACCTTATTATATTGTCGTATGAGCAAAAATTTAGTAATAGTTGAGTCTCCTGCGAAAGCGAAGACGATTGAGAAATTCTTAGGCTCGGACTACCATGTTCTGAGCAGTCAGGGTCACATCCGCGACATCGAGCCGCTGGGTAAAAACTCGATGGGTATTGATTTCGAGCACGGCTATCAGCCGCATTACGTCATTGATGCCCATAAGGAGCATTTGTTGGAACAGTTGCAAAAAGAGGTCAAGAAAGCGGACACTGTTTGGTTAGCTTCCGATGAGGACCGCGAGGGAGAAGCGATCGCTTGGCATCTGAAAGAGGTGCTGGGTTTGGATAGCAAGGACACCAAGCGTATTGTCTTCCATGAGATCACGAAGAATGCGATCCAAGAGGCAATCCTTCATCCGCGTGATATTGACTATAATCTGGTCAACGCGCAGCAGGCACGTCGTGTGCTGGACCGTATTGTGGGATTCGAGTTGTCTCCGGTACTCTGGAAGAAAGTGACGACGGGTCTTTCTGCCGGTCGTGTGCAGTCGGTGGCGGTGCGTTTGATCGTGGAGAAAGAGCGTGAGATAGAGTCGTTCCGCGCATCGTCCAGTTATCGAATAATTGCCGATTTCATCGGATCAAATCCGGGCGATGCATCGGTATTGAGATGCGAGTTGAACCATCGTTTTTCGCATAAGAAAGATGCGATGGAGTTTCTGCAGAGTCTGCCCAAGGCGCAGTTCATCGTTCGCGATGTGCAGCGCAAGCCCGTGACCCATATGCCGGCACCGCCGTTCACCACTTCTTCGCTCCAACAGGAAGCAGCCCGCAAGCTCAAGTTCTCGGTGTCGAAGACGATGCGTCTGGCGCAGTCGCTCTATGAAAGCGGTAAGATCACGTACATGCGTACCGACTCGGTGAACCTCTCTACCTTGGCTTTGGCTACCAGCAAAGAGGTGATTGCAGAGCAGTACGGTGAGAAATATGTTCACACCCGTCAGTTCCGCACGAAGGCAAAGGGTGCGCAGGAAGCGCATGAAGCTATCCGTCCGACCTATATGAACGTCATGAACGCAGGTGAGGGCAGGGATGAGCAGCGTTTGTATGAGCTCATTTGGAAACGTACTATCGCAAGCCAGATGGCTGAGGCGGAGAGCGAGAAGACGATCATTGAGGTGTCGGTACATGGTTCTAAATATGCGTTTGTCGCTACCGGCGAAGTGATCACTTTTGACGGTTTCACCCGCGTTTATGTGCAATCGACGGATGAGGAAGCGGAGGAGAGACGTATTCTGCCGGCTATGTCGCAGCGTGAGCGTCTGAAGCTGCAAGGCGTGGAAGCTATTCAGACCTATGCCAAACCGCCTTTCCGTTACAATGAGGCTACGCTGGTTAAGCGTATGGAGGAACTTGGTATCGGTCGTCCTTCTACCTATGCGACCATCATCGAGACTATTCAGCACGTCAAATATGTAGAGCGCGGCTCTGTAGCGGGTCAGAAGCGTGACATAGCTATCCTTTCGCTCAAGAACGGAGAGGTAGTAGAGCATACCAAAGCGGAGATGTACGGTGCAGAAAGCCAACGGTTATTGCCGACGGATCTGGGACGTATTACCAATGATTTCTTGGTGGAGTATTTCCCGAAAATCATCAGTTATGATTTCACGGCACACGAGGAGGAGCAGTTCGACCGCATTGCTGTCGGACGGGCAGATTGGGTTCAGACGGTGGATACTTTCTATAAGACCTTCAAACCCTTACTTTCTTCGATTCCATCGGGAAAAGTTGCAGGTCGGTTATTGGGAAATGACCCTGTTTCCGGACAGCCTGTGATTGCTAAAATCAGCAAGATCGGTCCTTGTGTACAATTGGGTGACTCAGCGAATGACAAACCGCGTTTTGCGAGTCTGAAGAAAGGTCAGTCGGTCTTCTCGATCACGCTCTCCGAGGCTTTGGAGCTCTTCAAAACGGCGCTGCCGCTCACTTTGGGCGAGTATGAAGGCAAAGAAGTGGTTATCGGCGAAGGCAAATATGGTCCGTACGTACATTACAATAATACCTTTATTAGTATTCCGCGCGGGAAAGATCCGCTCGCACTCACCATGGACGAGGCTATTCAGCTCATTCTGGAGAAACGACTCTCCAATACGCCTATTCACGAATGGGGTGATGTACAGGTGTTGCACGGACGGTATGGAGATTATATCCGTACGCCGGAGGGTAATTACCAGTTGCCGAAGGGCTGTGTCGTGGAGAAACTCACGGAAAGCGAAGTTCGTGAAATTATAGCCAAAGGAGAGCCACTTCGCTCAGCAAAAAACGCTTTTAAGCGAAAAAATGCAAAATAATTGCAAAAAAACGCGCAAAAATTTGCACATGTCAAAAAAAAGCAGTAATTTTGCACGCTTTTTCGAGATAATACGAAAGTAATAGTCGGAAGAAGCAAGGAAATTTCGAGTGCATAATCGGGGTTTCTGACCGAGAAGTGGCGCAGTTGGTAGCGCACTACGTTCGGGACGTAGGGGTCGCGTGTTCGAGTCACGTCTTCTCGACCAAAGGGACAGTCTGAGGGCTGTCCTTTTTGGAAAACGGATATTTATACTCTCTATACAATGGCAAATTATCAGAAACTGACTCCTCGCAGCGAGGATTACTCTAAGTGGTACAATGAGTTGGTGGTCAAAGCCGACCTCGCTGAGCAGAGCGCCGTACGCGGATGTATGGTCATCAAACCCTATGGCTATGCCATCTGGGAAACTATTCAGGCGGAGCTTGACCGCCGTTTCAAAGAGCAGGGTGTGAAAAACGCCTATTTCCCTCTTCTTATCCCGAAGTCCTTCCTTAGCCGCGAGGCGGAGCATGTGGAGGGTTTTGCGAAAGAGTGTGCCGTAGTGACTCACCATCGTCTGATGAACGATCCGAACGGTAAGGGTGTGGTAGTGGATCCTCAGGCTAAGCTGGAGGAAGAGCTCATCATCCGTCCGACCTCGGAGACGATCATCTGGAGCACCTATAAGAACTGGATCAGCTCGTATCGCGACCTGCCGATCCTTTGCAACCAGTGGTGTAACGTCATGCGTTGGGAGATGCGTACGCGTCTTTTCCTGCGTACGGCTGAGTTCCTTTGGCAGGAAGGCCATACGGCTCATGCTACCAAGGAGGAGGCAGAGAATTACGCACGTCAGATGCTCGATGTCTATGCCGATTTCGCGGAGAACGTGATGGCTATTCCGGTAGTGAAAGGTGTCAAGAGCCCGAATGAGCGCTTCGCAGGCGCGCTTAATACCTATTGTATTGAAGCGATGATGCAGGACGGTAAGGCGCTGCAGGCGGGTACAAGTCACTTCTTGGGACAGAACTTCGCCAAGAGTTTTGATGTGCAGTTCCTCAATAAGGAGAATAAATACGAGTACGTATGGGCTACTTCTTGGGGTGTTTCGACTCGTCTGATGGGTGCGCTCATCATGACGCACAGCGACGATAACGGACTTGTTCTGCCGCCGCATCTGGCTCCGATTCAGGTGGTTATTGTGCCGATCTTCAAGAAACAGGAGGATCTGGACAAACTGATGGTCAAGCTGAACCCGATAGCTGATGAGTTGAAAGCGCTTGGTGTACGCGTCAAAGTGGATACTGACGAGAAATATACGCCGGGTTACAAGTTCGCTGATTATGAGCTCAAAGGTGTGCCGGTTCGTCTGGCTATGGGAGGTCGTGATTTGGAGAACGGAACGATTGAGATTGCACGTCGTGACACGCAGAGTAAAGAGACGATTTCTCTCGATGGAATCGTGGAAAAGGTGAAGAATCTCTTGGAGGAGATCCAGAAGAATCTGCTGCAAAAAGCCCTCGATTTCCGTATCGCTAACACCCGTGAGGTGAACAGCTACGACGAGTTCAAAGAAGAGCTCAAGAAAGGCGGATTCCTGCTTGCTCATTGGGACGGTACGCCAGAGACGGAGCAACGTATCAAGGATGAGACCAAGGCTACTATCCGTTGTATTCCTTTGGCAGACCTGCCGGGTCATCACAGCGAGCCGGGTACCTGTATGGTAACGGGCAAACCGTCCGCCGGAAGAGTTGTGTTTGCATTGAATTATTAATATAGTTGACTAGTTGGACTAGTATGACTAGGCGGACTAGCTATATCATCATCTTTTTATTGGCAGTGGGCATTTCTATGTCCGCTGCCAATGTTTATACGATGCGTGTGGTGGACGGCGACACGCTCTATATGGTGCAGATGCAGGATATATACGTCTATCCGCCGATGCGGTTTAAGAACAAACGGCAGGAGAAATTCTATTGGCGGACGGTGCGGGACGTGAAGAAATGTCTGCCGTACGCCAAGATGATCACCGCCGATATGGCGTACGCGGATGCGGAACTTGCCAAACTGCCGGACAATAAAGCCAGACGCAAATGGTGGCGGGCATACGAGCGGAAACTATTCAAGAAATACGAGAAGGATTTTCGGAACATGTACCCCTCGCAAGGGATGATGCTCATGAAACTGATGGATCGTGAGACCGACCGCACAAGTTATGAACTAATCAAGCAATACAAAGGCAAGGTCGCTGCCAATTTCTGGCAGTTCATCGCCAAACTCTTTCGCAATGATCTCAAAGAGGAATACGATGCCTCGGATAAAGACCGCATCACAGAACGGGTCATCAATCTGGTGGAAGCCGGACAGCTATAACGCAAAATACGAGCTAAAAGCACTTATTCTTCGCTGAAATGAACGAGGACGTTGCGGTAGGAGTTGAAGATCTTCGATTTGGACACAAAACCGAGGTAATGCTTGTCGGCATCCACTACCGGCAGATTCCATGCTCCGGTGTCTTCGAAGGTCTCCATCACTTTGTCCATCGGCAGATCAAACTGCAAGACAGCAGGGGGAGAGGTGATGAGTTGTCCTACCGTAAATCGTTTGTAGAGACGGGGTTGGAACATGATGTTGCGTACCTCGTCTAAGAGTAAGATACCCTTCAGACGACCGTCATGGTCGATGACCGGGAAGATATTTCGTCGGCTTTCGCTGATGACTTTTACCAACTCACCCAGAGTCATCTCCGGGAAGATGGTCACGAAATCCGTTTCCAGCACGCTATCCATCTTCAAGAGAGTCAGCACATTACGGTCTTTGTTATGGGTCAGCAGCTCGCCTTTCTGCGCCAGACGCATCGCGTACAACGAGTGCGGCTCGAAGAGCATGATGGTCAGATACGAGATCACGCTGACGATCATCAGCGGCATAAAAAGATGGTAGCCGCCGGTCAGTTCGGCAATGAGGAAGATACCGGTCAGCGGTGCGTGCATGACGCCGGACATCAGTCCCGCCATGCCTACCAACGCAAAATTGGTCTCCGGAACAAGCAGTCCGCAGAGGTTCATGATACGAGCCGTTACAAAGCCCGTGATAGCACCCATGAAGAGCGAAGGCGCGAAGATACCTCCGACACCACCTCCGCCGTTGGTTGCCACCGAAGCGATGATCTTCACGAAGATGATCGCTATGAAATAGACAAGCAGCAACAGTTGCGTATTGAGCGTAGAGAGCTGGGTGTAGTAATCTGTAGGGAGAATATATCTCTCTAAGGGACTGTTCCCCAACGCGCTGATACTGTCGCCGTTGATGAGCTGACGGATGACATCGTAACCTTCACCGTAGAGCGGTGGGAAAAGGAAGATCAAGATACTCAGCGTCAGTCCTCCGGCAATGATTTTTGCACCTATACTACGGACGTGGGTCTTCATCCATCGCTCTAGACCGTTCATGCCTCGCGTGAAATAGAGGCTAATCAGACCGCAGACTAATCCCAAGATCAGGTACCACGGAATACGATGAACGAGGAACGGTTCTGCTACATCCAAGGGGAACATCGGTTCTGCGCCGGTGAGGATATACGAGATAGCGGTAGCGGTGACCGATGAGATCAGCAGCGGTGCCACCGAGGTCATCGTCAGATCCATCATCAGCACTTCGAGCGTGAAGACCAAACCGGCTATCGGGGCTTTGAAAATACCGCCAATAGCACCGGCTGCGCCGCAACCGATCATCAGCATCATCGTCTTTTGGTCAAGCCGGAACGCTTTCGCGAGGTTCGAACCGATGGCAGCACCGGTCAGTACGATAGGCGCCTCCGCTCCGACCGATCCACCGAAACCGATGGTCAGACCCGAACCGACCACAGACGACCACATGTTGTGGGCTTTGATGATCGATTTGCGTTGCGAGATAGCATAGAGGATTTTGGTGATACCGTGCGAAATATCGTCCCGCACGATATATTTGACGAAAAGCGCCGCAAGGGTAATACCGATGACCGGCGTGATGAGGTACCACCATGTGCGTTCGTCGGCAATCAGCTGCTCCTCCACGAGTTGTTGGATGAAATGAATGAAGTTCTTCAGAATAGCTGCGGCTGCGGCTGAGAACGTGCCCACAAAGAACGACAGCAAAAGCACCAAATGCTTCTCGCTCAGGTGCTTTTCCCTCCATTCTATGATCTGATCATACCAATTCATAATTTCTCTTGTTTGGGGCATAGCCCTTGTTTGACTTCGCTTGTTTGGGACTGCGTCCTTGTTTGGCTTCGCGTTTAAACCTTCAAACAAAGCCGAAGGCTCAAACTCTCAAACAAAATCCGAAGGATTCAAACTTTCAAACAGGGGCTCCGCCCCCCAAACCAAGCCCTTAGGGCTTCTCAATTATCCCATCCTATGCCTTTGTACTTATCGAGGTCCCATTCTTCCTCTACTTCGTTGAGGTAGATGGTACCTTCTTCCTCTTCGTCTGAATCCTGAACGCTCTCATCTGGACTCTCTATGACGGTCACGTCTATCGGTGCATGCGAGATCTCGATGACTTGGTTCTGCTCCTTGTTCAGCTCCTCCCAAAGGGCATCTTTGAGAGCATCGATACCTTCGTTTTGTACCGATGAAATCGGCAAAACTTCGATGCCGAGTTTCTTTTTCAGTTGCTTAAGATCGATAGGCGGCAGTTCGTTGCCTTCATCGTCCAGACGCGGCAGGTCGGTCTTGGTGACAGCCAGTATGCGCGCCTTGGTCAGCAACTCGGGGTTGTATTGCTCTAACTCATTGAGCAGGATCTTATACTCCGCCTCGATATCGGGGCTGGTAGCCGGAACCATGAAGAGCAGCACGGCATTGCGCTCTATGTGTCGGAGGAACCGCAAACCGAGTCCCTTGCCTTCGCTCGCACCCTCGATGATACCGGGGATATCTGCCATACAGAACGACCGTCCGTCACGATAGGAGACGATGCCGAGTTGCGGCGTAAGGGTTGTGAACGGATAGTCCGCAATCTCGGGTTTGGCGGCAGAGACGACGCTGAGCAACGTCGATTTGCCTGCATTCGGAAAACCGACCAGACCAACATCTGCCAGCACTTTGAGCTGCATGATGACAGTGCGTTCTTGCGCCGGTTCGCCGGGCTGTGCATAACGCGGAGCTTGGTTAGTAGCCGTACGGAAATGCCAGTTGCCTAAACCTCCGCGACCTCCCTTGAGGAGCACAACCTTTTCGTCATGCGCCTTCACTTCGCATATATACTCACCCGTCTCACCGTCGTAAACAACCGTTCCGCAAGGCACTTCGATGATCTTATCCTCTCCGTCCTTGCCGAACGAACGACTCTGACCGCCTTTGCCTCCGTCGGTAGCCATAATATGTTTCTGGTACTTGAGGTGGAGTAGCGTCCAAAGGTTTCGGTTGCCGCGAAGGATCACCGACCCGCCTTTACCTCCGTCACCGCCGTCGGGTCCGCCTTTGGGCAGATACTTAGCGCGATGAAGGTGCATACAACCGGCACCGCCCTTTCCGGAGCGGCAGTAGATCTTTACGTAGTCGATGAAATTCGCAGCCATAAGATATTAATTATTAATTGTTAATTATTCATTGATTTGTCAATGATTCGCATGATCTGGAGGAACACGTCCGCCATGGAGTGATTGCCGTTCACTGCGCAGTAGTTACCGTGATGCAGGTAGTAGTGTGCAATGGGTTCGGTCTGCTGGTGATAGACTGCGATACGGTGACGGATCGTATTGAGGTTATCGTCCGCACGACCGCTCACCTTACCGCGCTCAATCAGACGCTGGATCAGAAGCTGCTCATCGACCATCAGATCGATCATCAGACCGTCCATTCCATATTTCTTGAGCATCTCGGTGAGTGCCTCTGCTTGAGCGACGGTACGTGGATAACCGTCAAAGATCGTTCCCTTGCAGTCCTCAGGCAGAGAAGCGATGTAATTCTCGATCACACCGTTGATCATCTCGTCCGGCACGAGGTTTCCATTGGCGATCAGGGCACCTATCTGTTTGCCGAGTTCGCTACCCTTGGCGATCTCAGCGCGGAGTACATCTCCTGTGGAGAGATGTTGCAGCCCGTATTTCTGGGCAATAAAAGCCGATTGCGTGCCCTTTCCGCTACCCGGGGCTCCGCATAAAATAATATTCAGCATGATTTCCTTAAATTAAACAGACGCAAAACGAGTTGCCCGTTATGGAGAGCAACTCGTTTGCGGAGTACGTTGCCTGATTAGAGAGCGAACTTAGCGCCGGCTTTGATTTTAACGACCTTCTTAGCAGGAACGTCAACGATAGCGCCGGTACGCGGGTTTTTAGCTTTGCGAGCAGCCTTCTCAGCTACTGCGATAGTAGCATAACCTACGAGCTGTACGCCTTCGCCTTTCTTAACTGCCTCAACAGCTGCCTCGAGAGCTGCGTCGATAACTTTTGCTGCCTCTGCTTTGCTTACCTGAGCCTTTGCTGCAGCAGCTTCAATAAGTGCCAACTTGTTCATAATAATGTAATTTTAGTTTATTAAAAATGTGAATTTATAGTTTCCTTATTCGGAATGCGCTGCAAAGTTACAACTTTTTCTTTAATCTGCAAACTTTTTTGACAAAAAAAATGCATTTTTTGTGAAAAAAACTACTTTTTTATCATTTTTTGGCACTTTTTATGTGGTTATATCATAAAAAAGCAGTAATTTTGTAGCCGTTATGAGAAATTTACCAACTGTTACGCGCTACCTCTTGGTAGCCAACCTGATTGTTTTTCTGCTCACCTCTATTTTGATGAGGAGCGGAGTGGATCTGAATGCAATTTGCGGACTCCATTATTTTGGTGCGGAGTCCTTCCATTGGTGGCAACCGTTTACCTACATGTTCCTTCATGCGGATCTGAGTCATATATTTTTTAATATGTTCGCCGTGTGGATGTTTGCTCCGATGATTGAGCAGCAGTGGGGCGAGAGGCGGTTCCTTGTGTATTACCTCGTTTGCGGACTTGGTGCCGCTTTGGTACAGGAGCTCGTATGGATGCTGATGTTGGATAACTTGAGTGCGACCTACAGTGCCGCTTCGCTTGCCCACATGGCCTATTTTATGAATACGATCGGCGCTTCCGGTGCCGTGTTCGGTATCTTGTTCGCCTTCGGCTGGTTATATCCCGATGTGCCGATGTTCATCATTTTCGTCCCTGTGCCTATACGTGCGCGTACGTTCGTTATTATCTACGCTCTCATCGAGCTCTTTGCCGGTCTGGGTTCCGTAGCAGGCATCTCAGCCGATCATGTAGCGCATTTCGCACATTTAGGAGGATTCCTCTTCGGATGGTTGCTTGTCTTGTTCTGGAAAAAGACCGACTGGTGCGAACCCGGTGAACTATGGAATAAGATCCGTACTAAATTAGGCGGTTCTCATCGTCCGGATAGCTCGAAGGACGATAAGTTCGATGGCTATCACTATCAAAGAAGACTCTGAAATCTGAATACTGAAATCTGAACTCTGAATACTGAATGCTATCCGCCCTCCTCATAGCAATCACCGTTATGACCTGGAATACAGGTCGTATGGGCGAGTTTAAGAAGCCCGAGAAGAACGAGGTGCTGCAATACCTGTTGCAGCAGGATGCTGATGTTGTGTGTCTGCAAGAGGTCGATGTCTATAAAGACGATCATTTCCTCACCCTGCCGGATGTCAAAAAGACCTTGAGCCCCAAATATCCTTATTCGTATCTGGATTTTTCGGTCTTTAACAAACGTCATCAGTACGGCACCATGGTGTGGTCCAAGTACCCGCTTATTCATAAGCAAAGTATTCATTATGAGTCATTTGGCAACCTCTCTAACCGTTGTGATATAGTGGTCGGAAAAGACACTTTCCGGCTGTTTAACAACCACTTGGAGTCGTATAAATTGGAGTCGGAAGACCTGCAGGACGTCAATAAGATCGAGCAGAAATGGAAACGGGCGGTTCCCCTCCGTAACAAACAGGCACAGGTGGTGCGCGCGGAGATTGATGAGAGCCCTTATCCCGTGATCGTAGTAGGTGATTTCAACTCGCCCATACTCAGTTATACCTACTGGTGTCTGAGCAGCGGTTTGCACGACACATGGAGCGAGACGCATTCGTTTTTTGACGACGGAGACACCTATTCCTACAAAGGTTTCGGTCTACGGATCGATTATATCCTGTGTTCCGATCCCTTGAAACCGACCCGCTGCACGGTACCAAAAACAACCGGCTCAGATCATAAGCCGGTTGTTGCAACGCTGGAATGGTAAACCCAGAGTACAGACCTATTAATTCCTCGGCCCCAACGTGACGAGCGGCACGATCATCTCTTCGAGCGATATACCGCCATGTTGGAACGTGTTACGGTAGTACTGTGCGTAGTAGTTGAACTGATTCGGGTACGCGAAGAAATCGCTTCCGGTGCAGAACGCATAGCTGCTGCTGACGTTCGGACAGGGCAGACCGACCCTTTTGGGCTGCTCGATGGAGAAGACGTTCTTGGACGAGCAGTTAAGCGCCTTGCCCACTTTGTAGCGGATATTCGTATTGGTGTTCTTGTCCGCGATGATCTGCACAGCGTTTTTCACCCTTGTGGTACCATGGTCGGTGGTCAGTACCAGCGTGAATCCTAACTCCGCCGCACGGCGTAGCAGGTCGTAGGTCGGCGAATGTTTGAACCAACTGAGCGTCAGGCTCCTGTACGCCGCTTCGTCGTTTGCTAACTCACGCATCATCTTACTCTCCGTACGCGAGTGAGAAAGCATATCAATGAAATTGAGTACCACGATATTCAGCGGAGCAGTCACACCCTTCAGCTGATGGATCACTTTCTCGCAAAAATCACTCTCGTTGACCTTCCAATAGTTAAAACTCTCCCTTCTCCGATACCGGTCGAGAAGCGTCTGAACAAGCTCTCTCTCGTGTTGGTTCTTGGTCTCCTCGTCTCCTTCTTCTACCCAATACTGCGGGTACATCTGTTGGATCTGAAGGGGCAGCAGACCCGAGAAAATAGCATTGCGGGCATACTGCGTAGCTGTGGGCAGAATAGAGGTGTATTGCTCCTCGTGGCGGATCGAGTAGAACTCGCTGATCAGCGGCTGAATGGTCTTCCACTGGTCGAAACGGAAGTTATCGATCACGCAAAGCAGCACTTTCTCCCCTTGGTCAAGCAGCGGAAAAACCGCATGTTTCATCACATCGTGCGACATAACCGGTCTGGTAACTTGGTCTGTATTCTGTACTCTGTCAGTGAAACGGTCTGTACTCTCAAACCAACTCTCGTAGTTCTTCGCTATCCATTTACCAAAAGCAGCATTCGCTTGCGTGCGTTGGTCATCGATGAGCGAACGCATAGGTGCGTTCTCCAACTCGATGTCCCATTTGCTGAGCGTACGCTCGATTGCTTGCCATTCTTCGATGGTCGTAGCCGTGTCGATCATATACGAGATGTCGCTCCATTCCTGACGGTAGTTCTGCTGCACTTGTTCTGTCACGATCTCTTGCTGATGAATATGTTTCTTGAGGCACAGCAATATCTGACTCGGGTTAACGGGCTTGATCAGGTAATCGGCTATCTTCTCGCCTATCGCCTGTTCCATGATGTGCTCCTCTTCGGATTTGGTGATCATCACCACCGGCACTCCGGGTCGCAATCGTTTGATTTCTTGCAAGGTCTCCAAACCGGTCATGCCGGGCATGTTCTCATCTAAAAAGACGATGTCGAAATGGTTGTCACCATCTCCTTTTTCGCCTTTCACGATCTGCAATGCGTCCTCGCCGTTCGAAGCCGACACCACTTCGTACCCTTTGTTTTTCAAATAAATAATATACGGTTGCAACAAGTCAATCTCGTCATCAACCCACAAAATCCGATTCATATAGCAATCTTCCTTTTAATTTTCTACCATATAATTTAAACAAGAGTTTCTTTAGGGTTTGTACAAAAATTATGCCGTTTTGTCAGTTGCCAAAAATTATTTCTATAATTTTGGATATTTCCAACGGGATGGAGAAGCCCGGATGAAGGTTGAGAGGTTGAGTGGATTAGTGGAGGGGAAGGGTTGCCGCAAATATGCGACAAAAATGAAAAATGAACATAATGGACAGCGTTTTTTGTTCTATCTCTTGCACAATTCAAAAAAAAGCAGTACCTTTGCACGCTGAAAACGGAATTGCGTAATCCCATCATCACTTAATAACGAAAAAAAAATATATGAATCTGTTGCGGAAAATAGTTGGAATAGTATTGGTTCTCTTGCTGCCGTTGGGAATGAGGGGGCAAGCATTATTGCCCGTGGTGGAGAAAGAGATGACGGTTGCAGAACGCAATGCTGCGCAGGGATTCAATGATACAATTGACCGATTAGATCCGGATTTTGTGAAGGTTAGTCTGGTAGTGTCTGAACCCGGTGATATTCTTTATAGCGTTCTTGGTCATGCTTGTCTGCATTTACAATGCCCGACATTCGGGTTGGATTATATCTTTACTTACGAAAGTGAGGGGGTGAGCGGAAAAGTACTCCGTTTCTTGATGAATGATCTGAATATGGGTATGATGAGTTTGTCCATGAACGACTATCTGCAACCATTTTATGAGGCAGGAAGGGGTGTGAAGGAATACCGACTCAACTTACCTCCGGAGGTGGAGTCTGAACTGTGGAGAATGTGCGATGAGCGTGTGGGGCAAGGCTTGTATTTGGAGTATGATCCGGTAAAACGCGGCTGTGCTATTTCGGTGGTTCATAGTGTTGAAGATGCTATCCGGTCTGCGAACGAAATGACGGGAAGCACGTATAGGATTGTTTATCCGAAATGGGGGGATAAAAGCAATAGAACGATTCGCGAAATTTTCTATGACAATGCAGCTAAAGGGTGGGGTTTGTTTTGGTGTATGACCATGGTGAGCGGACGTTATGTAGATAATCCAAATATACCTGAGGAGGAAAAGTTGATTGCGCCTTTCGAATTGTTAGAACGTTGGCAGGTTGCCACGATAAATGGTCTTCCAATTATCACGGAGGAGCCTGTAGTCTTAGCTCCTTCGGTGAAGCAATGTAAAGGTGAACGGTTCTCTCCGATTATGTTCGCTTTACTGATTTTTGTGTTGTCGCTTATTGGAATGTTCGCCAAGCACAATTATTTGGATTATGCTTTATTAAGCATATATACCTTATTTTCATTGCTTATTACGTACATGCTTGTTTTCCCGTCTATGCCGAATACCGAATGGAATTGGTTGTTCATCCCGTTCAATATTTTGCCTACTATTTTATGGCATTGGAGGCGTTATTGGGCATTGCCTTATGCAGGTATCATCGTGATTTGGTGTATAGGTATGTTGTGTGCTCCTCATCGTTTGGTGGAGTATGCACACATCATCCTTGCGCTGTCTTTCTGCGTGGTTTTGCTAAAGCAATCGCCTGTTTTGTCACTTTTACATAGCAAAAAGTAGATTTTTTGCTTTTTTCTTTTTAATTTCTTTTTTATATTAAATAAAAGCAGTACCTTTGCACGCTCAAAAGTGCAATGCTCGTTTTTATGTGTGCCTGCACGAAAAAAATCAATACATTAAAGTATAATTATATGAAAGAAAACAAACAGGTATCGCCCTCTTTGGGCAGAGTTATCCACAGCTATAACTATTTGGTTACGCAATAGCGTTTGCTATTGTGTGTAAATAGTTTCTTTTGGCGATAGTTATGAATAGGTGGACCTATATCATAGTACTATTGATATGCTGTTCGGTGTTTGCTTTCGGGCAGACGCGGAACGATACCGATTTGTCTCTTTCTGATCATGCCCGTGAGGTTGCAGAGCGCAATGCCCAAATGGGCTTCAATGATACCATCGATCGTACGGTAGAGGATTTTGTGTTTCAACTAACTCCAAAGGAGTTAAAAATTTGGAAGTCACAATTTGTGACCTCCATTCCGATGTTCCAACATCACAATTTGTGATCTTGGACGGTAGGGAGCAGAATATCAAATATTTGCCATACGCTTTCACAGAGCATGGTGTGGGATTTAATTCGCCGATATACGATGATAGAAAATAATGGTAACAATATCGGTCAATATTGGCCGATCCTAATAATAACGAAAATTTAAAAGTACAAAAAAGATATGAAAAACTTACTTAAAATGAAAAAACTTCTTTATTCTCTGAGCATGCTGGTGTGCTTGCTTGGAGGAAGTGTTAATGCTTGGGCGAATTTGGATGTAAATTTGAATACACCCGGTTCGGGTACACACTACATAAGCGCAACAACTGCAGATCCGGCAGCAGGCTTAGTCTATATGAGTAAGACTAATGAGGCTAATGTTCCAGATAGCAAGTTTAAAAATTACCAACCTGGTGGTAGCCTTAGCGGTAAAGATAATACAAATTGCTATATAAGTAATGGTAGCAATGGATGTACTCCTAAAAATATGTTTTTCTGGGCAAGACCATCTCGAGGGTATGAATTTAATGGCTCATGGGGAACACGTGGAAGTGATTATGCCGCTCATCCTTCAAGTAAGGGTATAGTGTTGAGCGAAGGTAAACCTACTTCTTGTGATGATACTGAACCTATTAATGAGGGCCCATTTGATGGTACAGATATTATTCAGACAACTGCTGGAGGACAATCAGATACTCATATGCGCCCTAAAGCAGGATTTAGAAAGATAGATCCTTTTTGGGTGACTTATGTGATTCCAGCAGGTGGTGCTTATCAAGTGCATTATTCATATACAAAGTCTTACGATACAGGAGAACCAGAACCTGGTGATATTACTGTTTGGAAGTTCCATGAGGAAACTGAGGATTATGAGCTTTCGACATCAACGGAAGAAAATCAAATAGTAGAGTCCTATAATGCGGATGGAATTACGCTGTCTTCTGAGAATTCCAATTTTAGAGGTTGGTATAAGAATGGAGAATTGATGTCGAGTACTAATCCGTATTCAGCTTATAAGGCGAATGCGAATGCTACTATTATGGCGTTATTTAAGGTGGCTTCGTTAGGAGAACCGGAAGGAGATATAAGCCCTGTTGTTTCTGCCGGAAAGACAAGTGAATTGACTCCTTTTAATGGCACTGTCACAGTTCCTGTTTCTGCATATAGCACATGGGCGACAGGAGATTTTGAGGTGGTATTTACTGAAAAAACGAGCCGTGGAGATGTTACCAAGGGGACAACGGCTTATGTTAAATTATCCGGAGATGATTTGGGCTCTACTGGTACCTTAACTATTCCCTTCACTTTTAACCCGAGTTCATTTGGAGGAACGGAGGTAGAAGTGACGGTTACTCCTGAATATGGAGAAGCAAGAACCTTTACGATTTTAGCCTCTGCTAACAGAGAGTTGAATTATGAAGCGTGTATCCTATTGGGAGATGAAACTGAGCCGCAAGATGAAAATACCGGTACTTTATTAGAGATGGTTGCTTTAGCCAATACTATGGATAATAAGCCGAAGGTGCAATTGGCTAAGAATTGTACGATTACTTCACCTTTGTCTTTAATGAAGTCAATGGTGTTTGATCTTAATGATAAGACCTTGATAAGTACAGGAACATCAGCGTTCTCTATTGCAGCTCAAGATATAGATGTGCAAATAGTTGATAATGGATTTTCTCGATTAGGTACCATTGCTACTACGAGTTCGCAGAGTGGTAACGTGAATGTTGTTACTTTTATACAAAAAGCAAAACTGACTATGCAGGGTGGTACTTTATCTGCAACCAATACGGGTTCCGGTAGTGCATATGGTATTAACGTTACGCATGGAAGTATATTCTATATGACTGATGGTCAGTTGACAGTAACCGGTACATCTGAAGCACGTGGTGTGAACGTAGCTACGGCTGATGACTATGCGACGTTTAATGGCGGAAGTCTTACTGTTTCTGCACCGACTAATGCCTATGGTCTTTGGTCTGCGGGACAAAGTAATATAACGAATGCAACCATTAGTGTAGAGGCTACTACAGGAGCTAATGCGTATGGCGCATATATTAACGGCGGAGTGGCTACTTTGACTACGAATACGATATCGGTAGAGGCTCAGACTACCAATGCGTATGGAGCATATGTTAAAGCCGGTCGTTTGAACGGTAACGGTGGTAGTTTTGTAGCAACTGGAGTCAAGGATAAAGTCTATGGCGTGTATGTTGAATCTGGAGCAACGGCTATGTTACAGCAGAAAGCAACCGTTAACGCGACTATTACAACAGGTAATGGTAATAATAATGTGGAGGTTTGCGGCGTTAATAATCTTGGAACGATTAGTTTGAATAATATATCTGTGACGGCAACATCCGCGACGAACTACGCTACAGCTGTTAATACCGTAACCAGTGCAGTGTCTACCACAATAGAGGGGGGTAACTATATCGCGCAAACTGCTACGGGTTATTCCTATGGTTTGCATCATCAATATGGCACTCTTTCCGTAGATGGCGGTACATTCCGTGCTATAGGTAGTGGTGATAATATCTATGGAGGACGCGCGGTTGCAAATGGTAGTATTTCCAATGCAACTCTTCATGGAGAAACGCAAGGAAGTGGAAAGATTGCATATGGTTTTGTCGGAGGAGAAAGTGTAACTGTCTCGTTGGACAATTGCACTTTGGAAGGTATATCAAATACTAAAAAGGCATATGCTATTGTGACTCGTTCTAATTTGACTGCGACAAATTGTACACTTACAGCTACTACAAAAGGCGCCGAAGAAGTCTATGGTATATTTGTAAGAGCAGGCTCTGCTCATTTGAATAACTGTGTAGCAACAGTTACTTCTTATACGACCATGGCATATGGTGTTAATCATGAAGCTGGTAATTTGACTATTGAAGGCGGGGAATACGATGTAGTGGTAAATCAAACTACAGCTCCTAACGCAGAAGATTCAAAAGCGTATGGTCTATATGGGGCAGCAGGCAAAACAGCAACGGTTGCAAATGCTGTGTTTGATGTGAAATCCTCTAATGCTGCATATTCACAAAATGTGTATGGCGCTTTAATAAATGGAACCTTGAATAGTACGGGTGCTACCTATAACGCTGAAGGAAAACTCAATGTATATGGTGTGTGGGGAAATACTGCATCTACTTTGAATTTGTCTGGTAATACCATTTCTACGCGAGCAACCAATGGAACGGCAAGTTATGGTATTTATGCAAAAAAGAATTTCAACATAGACGGAGATGTGGTTAGTGCTGTCGGTACTACAACTGGCGTTTATGCAATGTTCTTCGATGCCTCTACTTCAAACGGAGATGTGTTGGGAGGAAAGTTCTCTGCGCAAACGAATGCTAATAATGGTTATGGAGCATTGAATGATAAGGGAACAGCAGGTAATGTAGAGTTGAAGGGCGGTGTGTATAAAACAACTATCAATTTACAAAAATATACTTCCTCCGGATATCAGATATATCATCTAGATGAAACGCATCCGGACTATGCAGAGGGCTACCGTTATATCATCGCAAAGGAGAACCCGAGTCCGTATGTATGCCGTATTGTAAATGGTGCGCATTATGCGACTTTAGAGGAAGCACTCCAGTATACGCAAGATCATAGTGGCACTTTTACGATTGTTATGACACAGTCATATACACTACCTGCGGGAGATTACGTTCTGCCTGCAAACGCCACATTAATAGTACCACGCAAATTCGGACAGACGACCATTACAGAAAATGGGAATCCTGCTGTCGCAGACAAGATTACCACCGTCGATTTGAATGAGAATTTCTTGTGCTTGACATTGGCATCTGATGCACATATCAACGTGGATGGTAAAATTGGAGTAAGTGGAGAAATGTATTGCACCCAGAGTGGAGGTGTTTCTAATCAGAGCCCTTATGGACGTATCCACATGGAGTCAGCAAGTCACATTCAACTCAATAGTGGAGCGTATTTATATGCGTGGGGAATGATTACCGGAGCGGGCAGTATAACAGTTAAAAGTAATGCTGAAGTACGAGAGATGTTCCAAGTTAAAAATATGCCCTCTGCGAGCAACTTGCGGTATTATATCAAACAGACTAACTCCAGCAATACTACAGGGTTCATGCCATTTAATCAATATAGTATTCAGAATATAGAAGTACCGACGACCTATTACCACAATTCAAGATTGATGACGGAAATGCGTTGTTATTATCAGGGCGCTGATTTTTGGTATGGTGATGGTAATATTAAATTAGTGGGTACTTCTGATGCCTTATTTGAAGTAACATCTGATGATGAATCTTCATGGGTATGCAAAAGTTATGATGCAACGAACAAACAGCAAGTATGGAAAGTGAATAGTTCGGCTCAGTTGGGATCAATATCAATAACTATGAAGTTACCAATTGTAAATCAAACGGTAACAGTCAATTCTGCTGACTATATTCTGCCTATTACGAACACTATGAAGATTCATGTGTTGGATGGTGATTTTGCAATTACAAATGAAACTGAGTTAATGCCCGGTTCGTCGGTGGAGATAAACAAAACGGCGTCTTTAACAGTTAACTCGGGTAAGAATGTATATGTATTTGATCAGCATCAATGGACTTCTACTTCATACCCTGACGCTGCTATTAATGTACATGGTAATATAAATGTAGCAGGAGCGCTATATACCACTAAATCTATTGCTTCTGGAACAAATGCGACTAATGGAGCGAATATTTATTCCAAC
Source organism: uncultured Bacteroidales bacterium (assembly GCA_900319035.1). Classification (GTDB taxonomy): domain Bacteria; phylum Bacteroidota; class Bacteroidia; order Bacteroidales; family Paludibacteraceae; genus Colicola. The sequence continues at coordinate 59,883 of ONMU01000008.1, read as the reverse complement.
AATGCGGATGCGGGTACTATCTTCTTTGAGAATGCTGCACCTTCTGTAACAACTGAAATAGACCTTATTACTGGTATTGAAAACAATGCAATAAAGACAAGAACAGTAACCATGGATCCGGCTCAATTAAAGAACGGAACCGGAGCGAGTCAAGCATATACCGCTACAAGTGGAACAGCTGCAAGTCATTCCTTTGCGTATATGAATAATGAGTGGACACCAACCTATACAAACGGATGTTTCGAGGTGGTAGGAGATAAGGTATATGCGAAACCGTCTGGTTACGTCCAGTTAAAGAAAACTGCGATGGGTGACGATGGATTAGAAGGAGTAGAAGAAGATGATCACACTTATTTAACCATCGACGATAAACTACTGATTCTTATGATTGGTTGTCAATGGTGGGAAGTGGAGGCGACATCGGATCCTTCCGTCTTTGAATGTAAAAAGCCCGGTTATGAAGGATTCTATTACTATGACAATTTTGATGAGATTTGGAAACTTAAGACTGTTAATGTGAAGTTCTATTCTAAGGAAGAGGGCGAAGGGGACGCTGTACTCCATACCGTCGTTACTGATTTCAACGGAAGACCAGATCCTTCTGTTATTCCTTCCAACCCGACAAAAGCAACGACTACCGGCTTTACCTATCAGTTCTATGGTTGGAAGAGCAGTGAAACAGGTACTACCTACAAGTGGACTGATCCATTAGAGGTAGCTACTGCGGATATGTCTTATCGTCCTGTATTCACGGAGACCAAGCGTAACTACACCATCACATTGGTGAACGCCAACAATGGCGCAAATGTACCTCTGGAAGTTCCGTATGGTGACACTCCGGAATACACTCCAAAGAAAGACCCAACAGCGCAATACACCTATACGTTTGACCATTGGGCACCGACATTCTCTGCTGTGACAGGTGCGGCTACTTATACCGCGTATTGGAATAGTGTGGTAAATAATTACGACATCATATGGAAGAATGGTGATGAGGTGTTAGAGACGGATGAGAACCAGCCGTATGGTACGGCAACGGCATACAATGGGGCTACTCCTACAAAAGAAATGGATGATCAATATGAATATACGTTCTCGAAATGGAAGAGCAGCCTTAATGGTAATTTATACAATAACGGCAGTACACCATCTGTAGGCGGCGAGACTACATACGAGGCACAATATACCACTACACCGCGTTATGTCATCACATTCAATAACTACGACGGTACACAACTTGCTCGTATCATATATACACAAGGAGGAATGCCAGTATATGAAGGAGTTCCTACTCGTAAACGTGATGCTGATGGTTATTTCCGCTTTATTGGTTGGAAAAATAGCGATGGTGATGATTATGCAGCTAACGAAACGCTTCCTTCTGTTACCAAGAAAGAGACCTATACGGCTCAATACGATTATGTGACGGATCTCTTTACTATCACCTTGCAGAATGTAGATGGCAATGGTGCAGAATGGTCGGGTAAGTTTGGAGAGGGTTCTATTCCTTTCTATGACCCGAATAACGATGATGTCCCGAATGTCCCTGAAAAAGCAGGTGATGCGCAATATAGTTATTCGTTCACGGGTTGGACTCCGGCATTGCAACCTGTTTCCGGCGAGGCAACTTATACTGCGCAGTTCGGTGAAGAAATCAACTCCTACACTATTACGTTTGCAAACGTAGATGGTAAGGGTGCACAACAGCAATTAGAATATGATTATGGTGAGACACCTGAATATAGTGGTGTGGTATCATTGTATTCAGATGGTACACATTTGTACTCTTTTAGAGCTTGGAAACGAACTTCTAACCAACAAGAGTACACTACTTTGCCTACAGTTGTTGGCAATGAGACCTATACGGCACAATATGATGTGGTTGAGAATTTGGATGTAAATGATGATATAACCGTAGATGAAAATACTTCTTTAGGAAGTACAACCGTTCATGTCTCCGGTAAGTTGAATGTAGCGGATGGTGTAACCCTGACGACCACCAATCTCATCTTGGAAGCTTCGGCAAATGCTTCCGGTCAGATTCTTGATGGAGCAGGAACTATCGATGCCGCCAATGTATATTATGACCTGAAACTCAACACCGATGCACGTCACTGGCATGCGTTCGGTGTGCCTTGGGCAGTGGATCTGAATACGAACCCGCTGACGGAGGTAGAGACCGGTCGTACGCTGAATATCAGTCGTGATTATGAGATCATGTATTACGATACCCATACCCGTGCAACGGAAGGTCCGGGTGCGAACTGCTGGAAGTACCTCAAACACTATGATCAAGCGGGACAGCCGATAGACGAACTGACGCCGGGTAAGGGTTATATGATCGCCTTCACAGGCTCTGTACAAACGGTTCGTTTTGTTAAGAAATCCGGAGCACCGATCCTCTATGCCGATGAGGTGAATTTATTGGCAGAAGGCAACGGTACGGATCAGGGTATCAATGCAGTTGCTAACCCGATGGCTTACCATGCTACTCTTGGATTAGCTGGCGTGGCTCAAGTACACGATGGTGGATTGATTGGTGAAGATGATTATAGTGAGGTAAATATCTCCGGTATGAACTTCATTGTAGGAAAAACAGTCTATGTGCAAATTGCATACGACCAAACGATTTCTGTTGCGAATAACCAGATTAATCCGGCTGCAGCTCCGGCACGTCGTGCAGCGAAAGCAACCGAAAAAGAGTATTTGACGCTTGATGACTACTATACCATCGCGCTGACCAGTTCCAACGGCGAGGAGAAGAAACTCTATGTCCTGCCGGAAGAAGAGAAAGAGGATAAATACGTCATCGGTCATGACCTTGCGAAGATGGGCATGAGTACCAAGAAACCGCAAATATGGATCAAACGTTATGATGTGAACTTGGGTCTAAACACTATCGCTCCTATGGACGGTGTAGCCGAGTTCCCGGTAAGTGTTTATGCACCGAAAGCAGGTCAATATACCCTCAGTCTTGTTTCTGAGCCGGATGACGAATATACGGTTTATCTGACGCTGAACGGCGAGGCTATCTGGAACCTGAGTAGCAGCGAGTACGCCCCTGAATTGTCAGCCGGTACGAATAAGTCCTATGGTCTGCGTTTGGTAGCCAACAAGGCTCCGCAAACAGCAACAGGCATCGACGAAGCGGTGGTAGATGCACAAGGTGAGATTAAGAAAGTGATCATCAACGATAAGGTATTTATTATCCGTGGTGATCAGGTTTACTCAATCGATGGTCAAATGGTGAAATAATACTAGAGAGAATAGAGCAATTAGAGCAACTAGAGCATCTAGTCTCTCTAGAAAAAAATAATTACGATTATGAAAAAGAAAGAATATATTTCGCCTCTTAGCGAGGTAACAAACTTGGGTTCGGGTATCTTAATGCAGGCGTTTGGTCCCGCCAGCATGCCAAAAGGGCCGTTTACCGTTCCTGTTCGCCGTAAAACGGAAGTGTTCTGATGTTAATCGGGCGGAATTGTGTGAAAAATCATCAATTCCGCCCGATTTATTTGCGTATATCAAAAAAATGTAGTACTTTTGCACCGTGAAACAAAATTAGCTAGACGCTCTAGATACACTAGATACACTAGATCATCTAGATAGACTAGATCATCTAGGGCGACTAGAGAGACTAGCTACCCTAAAACACACACCTATGGAATACAACACCTATAATACCGTCCTTCGGCGGACTGCCAACTGGAAAAACCTCTATTTCTACCAGAAATCCGATGCGCTCTTCCAGATGACCGTCATTTTCTGCGAACGTTTCTTGCCCAAGCATGGAGACCGCACGGTGGACCAGATGGTTCAGGCGAGCCGAAGTGGAAAGCAGAATATTGTCGAGGGCTCGGAGGATGGTATGACTAGTACGCAGATGGAGATCAATCTGCTCAATGTGGCACGGTCGAGTATTCAGGAGTTACAACGGGACTATAATGATTATCTCAATCGGAAGAATCTGAGCCGGTGGGATAAAACGCATGCCCGGTATGGCGATATGCTGACCTTTTGCCGCCAGCATAATACCTTCGAAGAGTATAAAGAACTAATCAACAAAATATCCGATGAGGAGTTTTGCAATCTGGCACTAACCCTGTGCCATATGGTGGACAAGATGATGACCTCATATCTGCACAAACTGGAAGAGCAGTTCGTCAAGGAGGGAGGCATCAAAGAGCGCATGCACGCGGCGCGTACCGGTTATCGGCAAGCCGAGAAAGAGCGTCTCGCGTTCTTGGAGCGCGAAGTCCTCCGCCTGCAAAACATCCTCCAATCCCACGGAATAGAGTACTAGATGCTCTAGACCCTCTAGATAGACTAGATGCTCTAGACGCTCTAGAGAGACTAGATACACTAGATAGACTAGCCCATGCACCTATTAGATAACTATACTATTGACGCGCGTACGCGCTACGAGAACCACACGCTCTTCTATACGGCCGCAGATAGCGACCCCATCGAGCTGCGCGGAATCCTCGCTGCGGCTATTTTGGCAGCCCTCCTCGTTGATACCGACGAAGGCGATGCGCGGGGGATTGCGCTTGATACGGACGAGCAGCGGAAGGACTTCTTCGCTCGCTATGAGAAAGAGGTGATGCGCGATAACGGCGGATTGTTCACGACAGAGGTGCAAACGCTCAATGAGGCATATATGGAGTTCACGGGGAAAGAGGAAATCCTTGCGCAGATCTGCCGAAATGACCGTCTGTATGATTTGGCGGAAGGGCTGATGGTCGAGTACATGCAGCGTCTGGTGCGCGAGCAGGTTGGCGAGCAGATCTACGATCTCTTACCATGGACCGGACCGTTCGCACAATGGCTTCTCAATGCCGGATATGTCGAGACACGTCGTCAGCATCTGCTCTCCATCGACTGGAGCGATCCCGTGGCTGTTTTTGCGTTGTCGGAAGAAATGACGAAGGACGAAGAAACATTTATGCCCGAAGCCCAGCCTTTATTTGTCTTTGATGGCTTGAGCGCCGAGCAGGTACTGAATGAGTATTGGAAATGGCTTTGGGAGTCCGTTCAGCAGCAGGCGAATCTCTATCCCGATGCGAAGGTGCGGCTGGCTCAATACAAGCAGCTGATCCTCGATAACGAGATCAATTACGATTTCCTGAAACCCGAGATGAAGGACTTTACGCCGGAGCAGCTCAATTTGTTCCGGTCCTGGATGAGGCAGTGGAAAGATTTTGTGGAGCAGCAAATAGCGCCGCCTGTTTCTGCCCGAAAGAAAGATATCCGTCAGGAGTTGTTCCCTGATAATATCACGCCGCTACCTCCGGCAAATGATTACTCCGCTGTGCGCGAATATATCCATGACAGATGCCAATATGATGCCGAATTTAGAAAATTCAAAAAATCTCATCCTTTGACTGTTTTTTGTCAACAATTGACATTCATTTTCGATTGGCCGGTTGAGTATAACTCGCTGTATAAGAGCCTGAAAAGGAAGCTTAAGTATCCTCGAAAAAAACATCTTCCTAAATGAAAAATTGACGTCATTTGACGTCATTTTTTTGTATGTGTCATTTTAAATTGACCTTTTTTGTAGTATCTTTGTCGTCGATTTGAGAAACCTAAACCACGTGTCTCTTCGTTTTCGGTTTTTCTGATCAACCATTTTTTAACTATAACCTATAATTATTTATTATTTATTATTTATTAACTATGATTCAAAATCTAAACTCGGAGGAGCAGGCAAACCTCCACATCGTGGAAAACATGGATGTAAACAACCTGCCTCAGATGATGCAAAACGTCTTATCGATGGCGCACACGCCTGCAGAGAAAGACATGTTATTAATGAGCGCGCTCGTAGCGTGCGGTAGTGTGATGCCGAACCTCTATGTGAAGTATGGTCTGGCTGCGAAACGGTACTACCCGAACCTCCAACTCTTTATCGTCGGTTCGGCGGCTTGCGGAAAAGGTATTGCTAACTTGGCGCTTGATCTGGTGAAACCTATTCACGAGAAGTTGCCGCTGATCATCCCGGGCGATGCTACGTATCCTGCTTTCTACCAGACCCTTGCCAAACAAAATGGTCGCGGTTATATCCATGAGTCCGAAGGTTCGGTCATTACCGACATCTGGCGCTCATCGACAGCGAACTACAACACCGCGCTCCGTAAGGCAGCGGAGCACGAGACCATCTCGCGTAGCCGTTGCCGCGAAGCTTCGGTCATCGAGAATCCTCAGCTCTCGATGGTGCTCACGGGTACGTTTAGCCAGTATCACGCCCTTGTGCCGAGTATCGAGAACGGTTATTTCTCGCGTCTCTTGACGCTCATCGTCGATGAGCATCATGCTTTCTCAAGCCAGTACGTGCAACCGTCCGAGAGTTCCGACGAGACCGTCAAGACCTGCGCCGAACAGCTCTATCGTCTCTACGAAAAACTACTCTTCGCCAAACCCCGTGAGTTCTGCCTCACGCCCGACCAGCGTGCCCGTCTCGGTCATCACTTAGAGACCGCGTACCCGACACTCATCCGTCTCCTCGGCGAGGATTTCCACTCCGTCGTCCTCCGTATGGCTGTCCACATCGAGCGCATCGCGATGATTCTCACGGCGCTGAGAGGTATGTCCGAATACGATTCGGACGCAAAGAACAAAGTCATAGAATGCTCAGATGTAGATTATCAGACGGCGGAGATGATCGGGAATAAACTGATTCTGCATATGGCGCAGGCATATCAAATGATCAAGGGCAGTGAGCCTGTGAATGTACCGAAAGTGCTACCGTTGGATCAGAAGCAGATATTGCTGAGTTTGTTGCCTGAAGAGTTTGAGAGTAAGGTATTATTGGAAGAGGCTCAAACGCAAGGAATACCTCGCAGAACCGTTTTTCGCTGGAATGATGAATGGCAGGAACATGGTGTAATTGTAAAGATCAGACACGGTGTGTATAGGAAACAGTATGCAGCCGCATAGTACCAACCACTGATAATGATTAAGCAATACATAAAGAATATATAAGCAATATATAACCTTTTTACGGCGCATATATGACGCCGTGCATAAAAAAATTGCATGGCACTATTGGCACTATTGGCACTATCGAGGGAGAAAGTGCCAAAGTGCCAAAAGTGCCAGAGCAAAAATTTAATAACAAAAAAATATAAAAAGAAAATGGCCCATTATACAGCTACAACCGGTTTGGAAGAATTTACCGGTGCATTAAGTAAACGAAAAGTTCAAGGAGTGAATGATATGACGGTCACTCGTCGCAAACCTATTAAGGATCCGTTGACAGGAGAAGTAGTAGGTTTAGGTCCGAAAGAAATTTATATTCAGGGTCGGCGAGACCTTAAAGAAAACCCTTTAACGGAGAACGAAACAAGGAATCGAGGGGATTGGAGTAAAGCATGCCGAGATGCTTTGCCGATACTTCGGGATAAAAGTCATCCTCGTTATATGGAAATGTATTATCGCTGGAGAGCGCAGCTGACAGATCCAGAACCGTACAAACAGTTTCAAGGATTTGTTAGAGCAGTAATGATGCAAGAACAATAGCAAAAAGCGACTTCGGTCGCTTTTTTGTGCTCTAACTCAACTACGCAAGCGTGCATAGGTATTCATCATCCGTGGCAGTCAGGTTTACTCGATCGATGGTCAGTAAGTAATCCTAGATACACTAGATACACTAGATACACTAGATTGTGTACGTTCGCAGCCTTGTGCGAACAACAAGTATTTTCCGCTAAAAATTCAAATAAATTCAATTTTTATCGTCAAATCCTTGCATATGTGCAATTTTTGTAGTAATTTTGCAGCGGATTTTGGTGAAAAACCATTCTCAATTATGTGAGGAATAAAAGAACTTCTACCTATGCCGCCGCGTGACAAATAAATGAAATGAACAAAATAAAACAAAAAAGATATGAGAAAACAAATTTTTAAGTCAGGATTTTTCCTGAAGTGTTTAATGGTGCTCTTTGCTATAGGGTGGAGCACAAGTTCTGTGCAGGCGGATTATTACCGGCTGCGCGCAGTTGCAATTCGCGAAGGAATTCCGGCAGAAAGTTGGGTATCGGCAAATGGAGGCTCGGCTATAACTCCCTCATCGAATGATTATACGATGCCGGCGGTGAGTAGTTATATGTCTGGCGGTTCCCCGACTGTTTATTTAAAGGCAACGGAACAGGATGGGGAGAAATTGCTTGGCTGGTTTTTAGATCCTTGTTGTACACAATTGCTTATAACGGGTACATCCAAGACGATATCTGGAGAAGCTGCGAGTGTAATACAAGGTTATGCTACAGAAGAAGAGGTTGAAACTCAGATAATCTACGCAAAATTTGCAAAGCCAAAGATAACCGGGTCGTCACACGGTTCTGCGCCCAGCGCCGGTAAGTATTACATATTTAATAATAACGCAGGTAAATTTCTATATTTTGATAGTTCGGATCAAAAACTAAAGGCCAACGCAACAGATCTAAGTTACGCATCGTTATTTACGTTAGAAAGCGGAAATACAACGACAATTAGTACCATTATTGATGGGAATACGTATTATCTTAATGCAGATGGTACAGGACTAACGACATCACCTGCAATACATACTATTGAGCCTAAGAGCAGTTACTACAGGGTTATATTAGCCAGAGAAGAAGATGACCGTTATTGGACAGCCAGAGATACTCTTGGTCACGAAAATGCAAGCACAGGGCAGCCTTTCAGATGGTATTTTATTTCAGAAGAGACAGTCCAAAATTTGACCACCGTTTATGAAAAAAAATCGGATGGTTCAGTAACGATTTCTGAGTCTCCGACGGCTTCCGGTACTGCCTATGTGAGCTTTAGGGTGTCTTCAGCGGGTGATGCATCAGAGCACTTCACCTATTCGTTATCTAATAGTGAGAATTGGGTGTTGGGCGAACCTACCCGCTGTGGCAATATCATCACGGTGCCGGTAACCTATACCGCTCAGAATATTCATTCCGGAAGCGAAACGCCTGCTTCTACCACAACAGTTACTATCACTTCTACGGCAGAAACTCCGACTTCTGCGGAGGCTGTGGCAACTGCCTATGTGGATCTGCAACCGACCTTTGAAATGGCTGTTAGTGAATTGGACTGGAGTACTAAACCGGAAGGAGAGGAAATCTATAATGTAGGAATGGAAGTGGCAGCTTCGGATCGTGAGCGTTTGCAAAATAAATTGGTATATAGTAGCGCTAATGCTTTTGCTCAAAATGCCACTTGGACAGCAACTATTACAGGAGCGAATGCAAACCAGTTTAAATTCTCGAATGGTGAGCAAGAAATTAGCGGAACGTATTCACCGGAACTATTGGATGTAATCTATGCTCCGCAAGTTGCCGGAACGCATTCGGCAACATTGCGCGTTGAGATTAGTCACACTGATGCAGCAACTCCTACTCCACATATACTAACTTGCGTTAGGGAAGTGGCTTTGTCCGGAAAGGCACAAGAAGCACCAATGTTGGTTATGGCTTTGAATGGAAGCGAGACGGCTTCTAATAATGAGACCCATAACATGAATATCATTGGTACTAATACGGAAGACGTTACTGTGGATTTATATATTCGTAACGTCACGAATTTGACCAAAGCATGGGTGGTGACTGCAGAAGGAGTGTTTGACTTTGATGTAACCACGATAGATTTGTCTCAAGCCCATCAACAATTCGTCATTCATGCACATCGTTCTACACCGGTGACGACCGCCGAGGATTATCAGGCTACACTGACTATCTCCGGTGAAGATGCCAATGGCGTGGCGATGTCGGCTGTTTTGACGTTGAATTACCATGCGTTGCCGTTAATCCCCACAACGGTTACTTGGAATTGGGCGCTGCTGAATGAAGATGCTACGTATTCTAATCCGATTACTACCAATTCAGATGGCGAATGGACATTGGTTCAAAAAGACGGCAACGGAGGTATGACCTATAATGCCGAAACGAAATCCGTCACAACAGAATATATGCACCATGAGCCGGGCTATAAGGCTAGATTTGAGTTTACTATCCCGCAAACGGATACATATACAGCTATTACGGATACGTTTGATGCTGAAATTAATGCAGTTGTACCTTCCATTATAGAAATCAAAAACCAAGCCGATGTGGATGAGTATGTGGTAAGTCCAACTAAATGGAGTTCATATTTAACGTATAACTCAACAACAAATGTTATAACAGGTAGTGGAAGTGAACCAATTTATTTCCAATGGAGTGGACAATCTACCATAATGTTTGACTACACATCTTCGAGCACTGGCAACAAAAAGATAATAGAGGTATATAAGGATAATACAAGAAATACAATTTATGATGCGCCTTTCGACCAAGCGAATGCAAATGTAGTCTCCATTTCGCCTCAAACAGATAAATTGTGTCTACAACTTAGTGGCAATTTGACGAATGTTCGCTTTTTCGAATATGATACCATTGATGTGAGCCCCAAGGGCGTTAAGTTCCTTGAAGGAGGATCCACGACTTTTGATGTCACCTCTACTTTTGCTAATAAGCGTGAAGTCACGGTATCGTTGAATGCAGCCGCACAGCAGTATTTTGAGTTGCGTGCGCAAGGCAAACCGACCGGTTCAGCTATCGTATTTGACGGCACGGATGGTTTGGCGGTACACAAATTTGTGAAAGGCAAAGTCTTTACCGTTGCATTTAAAGAGGGTAAGACCTGGGCCGAAGCGAAAGCGGCAGCTGATAATGGCTTCCAAGTCATTCTACAAGATAACTACACCTACAATTCCGAAGTAGTTGTATTGCCGATCGCTTTGGAGGAATCGTATCAAGTTACATACAAGCATGATGCGAACGGTTCGTATAAAGTAACCTACCACGACGATATGGAGCATCCGCACACGGTTTCGTCCGCAGATTATGTGCATACGGTATCATCGATTGTGGAGACAAGTTGTACGGCTACCTTGAGTGAGCCGATGCCGGCTTCGGGCTATATGTTCCGTGGATGGAAATTGAATGGAAATTTGGTTTCCTGCAATGCTACGTGCACGCTCGTTCCGGCAAGTGGTGCTATTGTAGAGCCGGTATTCGTTCCTGCGGAAGAGGCTGTTTATGGCTTGGATAATACGGTATTTGCTGATTTGGACGACGCACTCAGCACAGCTGGAAGTATTGCTGATACCAAGCCTGTAGTGGTACTGCTGAAAGATGTGACGCTGGAAGCGGCAACGCATACGATTCCGGTAGGTGTGACTTTGTTGATCCCGTATAAGGATGACTTTAATGTACTGCAAACTACGCCGGAAATCACAACGACTGATGAGGTACTTTCTGCTTATCGTACGTTGACTTTGAAAGAGGGTGCAAACATCGTATGTAACGGTACGATCTGCGTCAGCGGTAAGATCAAGGCAACCGGTGGTGGATTTAAGTCTGCTTATACGACCGGTGAGTGCGGTGTGATTAACATGGCAACAGGTGGACATATCGAGTTGAACGATGGTGCAGAACTCTACTGCTGGGGATATATCAAGGGTCAGGATATGGACCAAGGAAATAACACGGTTGGTACCGGTACGATCACAGTGAACAACGGTGCTATCGTACATGAGAACTTTGAGTTAGGCGACTGGCGCGGTGGTACGGCATCATCCAATATCTATTACGAAAAAGATACTAAGCACTTGTTCCCCTTCCAGAGTTATGCGCTCCAGAACGTGGAGATCCCGACTACCTATACATATGGCTCCAAATTGGAGACCTTCATGGCAGTCAATACCGGCTTCGGTTCTGTTCCATTCGCGGTATCCATGATAGGATCGCTGAACACCTTGTTCTTGCTCCAGGATGAAGGATCGGTTATTCGTAAATGGTATGACCCGACAACCGATTTAACTTGCTATGAGTTAAGCGGAACCGCGCAATTGGACGAATTGGTAATGAACCTGCCGTTCGTAGGTAACTTCAAGTCCGGAGATTGCAATCTGCCTGTTTCGAATAGCATGCACGTCATTCTGGCGAATTGCGACATGACCCTTTCCAAGCCGCTTACCGTACAAGCAGGAGCGGTATTGGAGATCAAGAATACGGCTACAGTCAATTTGACGGCGAAGATTCACTTGTTTGACAAAGACGAATGGGGATTATATATCCATAACTATTATTTCCGTTCCTTCAATAACCTAACCAGCCATAAGAACCGCGGCGCAGAGAACGAAAAAACAGGTCTGGATGATGCGAAGTTCATCATCGACGGTGTACTGAACGTGAAAGCCGGTCAAGGATATATCTATTCTACCGCAGGAGGTGCTAACCTGATGGGTAACGGCGGCGGAAAGATCGTCTTCGAAGGTGCGTTGCCGACAGCCGATGAACTTTGGCATGTAACTGTTTTGGGTGTGAAACCTTATATCAACTGGGTTTCTACCGCAGAAGCCGCGGCTAACCTCTGCAACGAAGACGGTTCTTACACCAAGAGCGAAGGTTTTAAGACCTACTATAATATCCACGGCCGCTGGTTCTATGAGGATAAAAAGGACGAGCAACCTGATCATACTTATGACTTCTATTATCTCGATAATGGCAATACAGGCGAAGAAGAATTTGCTTCTGCCGTTTACTCGCACGACAAGACCGGTTTGGAAGCTCGTATGAAATGGTTCAACGTGGTTAGAACTGCAGATAACTGTACCGCTGTGGAAGACGATTTAGATAATCCGTTTACTTCTAACTGGTGGATTGATACGCTTGTTAGTCCGGCTGTATATTATAACTATACCATGCTCGGCGAATGGCATCAGTTCATCGCTACAGAGACAGAAAATGTATATAGCGGTTCGAACAATGTGTTGTATCGTAAAGCCGATTGCGATTGGGCAGAAGAAGGATATATCGACGAGAATTGTCTTTATACCATCGGCGGTGTGAAGAAAGCCCTTGTAGATGGTCATTTCATTCCGCTGACTGCTAATGGTTACGACCCGGCTTATCATGCTACAGCCAATGCTTCGCAGTATTACATCTGCTTCACCGGCTGTAACTGGCATCCGGCTACTCCGTATGTTGGCGAGAGCAAAGCATATACCATCCATCCGGAAGACGAAGATCTGCATTACATCTGGTTCAATAACGATTGGCTGAACGTACTGCGCGATGAGCCGTTCTTCTATACCGAGGACGAGCAGACCAACGTGAGAACCTATTATGCGTATGTGAACGGCGAATGGGAGGTTGCTACTCCGTATGTAAGCGTAAGCGACGCGGCTGAGACACGTACGTTCTATATGATTAAGGAGGCGTTCAACGTAGCTTCAATCAAGAAGGACGCTACTATCACTCTCCTTCGCGATATCCCGAATGTAACGGAGGTACTGACGTACACCACCCAGAATACGAATTGTACGCTTGATCTCAACGGACATCTTTTGGCAGGTAATATCGCTAACCTGATTACCGTTAATGCGCCGGGTGCAACCTTCACGATTACTGATAATGCGGCGCTGAAGTCGGGTAAGATCAGCAACGCGGCAAGCAAAGCCGTTTATGTTCAGAAAGGTACGCTCGTAGTAGCGAACGGTACGATCGAATCGACTTCCACTTACGCAATTGATGGAGCTACTACCACGGCTATCACTATCAACGGTGGTTATTTCGCTGCGGGTACGCAATGCGTCCATACAACGGGTACAGGTACTTATACGATCGGCGGTGGTTATTTCACCACTAATACCGGCTTGGCGAACCATACAGCAGCACATAAGTATCCGTTTGAGACGAACGATCCGAAATACAGATGGGAAGTATCCGATGTTTGTGTAATCACATTTATGGATGGTGAGACCACGCTCCAGACTTTGTATCTGAAGCCGGGCGAGATGCCTGTCTATACCGAGGATCAACCGACGAAAGACGGATATAAATTCACCGGTTGGAACACTCCGATCGTAGCTGCAACGGAAGATGCAACTTATACCGCACAATTTGAGGCGATAGCCGAAGGCTCGAAGTGCGTCACCTTCAATTCCAATGGCGGTAACGAAGGTTTGCAGTATGTGTACGTGGCTTCGGGTGCTGCTGTAGGTACATTGCCGACGGCTACCAAAGATGGATATACCTTCGACGGTTGGTTCACCGAGGCTTCTGCTGGTACGCAAATCAATGCAGAGACTACTATTTCAGAAGACGTGACTTATTATGCGCACTATACAATCGCATCCTATACTCTGACTTGGGATGCTAATGGCGGACAACTGTCCGGTAACTATACCAGCGGTTCTGTACAATATGGTGCGGCGATTACTGCTCCGACGGCTACCAAAGAAGGTCATACCTTCCTCCGTTGGAATGTAACTCCGGCAGCGACTATGCCGGCTGCTAACACCACCTACACCGCGCAATGGTCCATCGCTGTAAAACACTATTTGCAGAATATCGATGGTACCTATCCGGAAACACCGGAAGCAACCGAGAATATTTCCGGTGATGCGAATGAGTACGTCACTCCGGCTGTGAAGACCTATGACGGTTTTATCTCACCGGCTACGCAGACTGTTCAGATTGGTGATGCAACCGATGAGGTAACCTATAACTACGTACGTCGTACTTACACGATCATACTCGATGCAAATGGTGGAGAGTGCGCAACCACGTCCTTGAACGTAAAGCACGGAGCAACGCTGACTCTGCCGGTTGCTACTAAGAACGGAGTTAACTGCAGTGGTTGGTTCACAAAGGCAATTGGTGGTGATCAAGTAACCAACGAGACCGAGATCCTGTTTAACATCGGTACTCTATACGCGCAGTATGCCGACCTGAATGTGACAGCTCCGTTGACCGTTTCCGATACTCGTGAGGTAAGTGACTTGCGTATCACGACGACCGGTTCACTCACCATCAATGGTTCGGTCACGACGAATAACTTTATCCTGGAGTCCAACGGTTCTACCGCTTCCGGTCAGTTATTGCCCGGAACTGGAACGTTGACTATTACGGGTAACGCGTATTTCGATCTGAAACTCAACGCGAAGAACCACCAATGGTATGCGGTAGCTGTACCTTGGCAGGTTAATGCAGAAACAGGCATCTCTGTCAACGGACGTACTTTAGAGTTGGGTAAGGACTTCGATATCATCTATTACAATGGTGAGCAGCGTGCTCAGCAAGGTAAGCAGAAATGCTGGTCGTATGTGGAGGACGATGGCGATAAGACCCTCGTTCCGGGACGTCTGTACATGATCGGTCTGATGAGCGATGCGACAACCGTACGCTTCGAGAAAACCTCTGGAGATCTGTTAACCACCTCTACTTCTGTCACGGCTTATGCACAAACGACAGGTGACGAGACCGATAAGGGTTGGAATGGTGTGGCGAACCCCGCACTCTTCCATGCATTTGTCAACCCGGGTGTAACGGAAGGTCAGGTTTATAATCCGGATACTAAGAGCTACAGTCTGATTACGCTCAATGCCAATAAGTTCGTAGTCGGTGAAGGTGCTTTCGTTCAAGTAAGTACCGGTAAGGCTATTACCGTAACGAAGGATGGTGCCTTTGCCGCTCCTCGTCGCACACGTGCGCAGGCAAACCTCATTTATGACGTGCGTATTGCTCCGGCTAATGGTGCGTACACCGATCGTCTGTTCATCAAGACTACGGACAGCAAGGAGAATGTCTATACCGTAGGACAAGATCTCGCGAAAGTAGGCGTCAGCAGCATCGTTCCGCAGATGTGGATCAACCGCTACGATGCTAAACTATGCGTTAACACGGCTGAACTGATCAGCGAGACCGCAGAGTACCCGCTTGGTATCTCTGTTCCGGCAAACGGGGAATACACCATCAGTCTTGCCGCACAGCCAAACGAGGACTATACCGTTTATTTGACGCTGAACGGCGAAGCTGTCTGGAACCTGAGATCTCCCGCGGTTGCTACCGGTGTTGACGAAGCCCTCGTAGATGCCCAAGGAGATACCAAGAAAGTGCTCATCAACGATCAGGTCTTCATCATCCGTGGAGAGAATGTTTACTCGATTGATGGTCAGTTAGTTAAGTAATCCTAGAGAGATTAGATGATCTAGAGCATCTAGAGCAACTAGTCTCTCTAGAAAAAATAATTACGATTATGAAAAAGAAACAATATATTTTGCCTCATACCGAGGTGACAGCCATGGCAGGCACATGCAACATCATGAAGACCAGCATTGATCTCTTGCCCGATATGGCTCCCAAGCGTCGCACAACGGATGTGTTCTAAGGGATGACGGAGTTAATGAATTAATGAATTAACGAGTGAACGAGAAGAATCGCATGTACGTGAGAGCGTATGTGCGATTTTTCGTGTTGTATGAGCTGATTTTGTTATTTTTGTCGTACAAAAGATAGAATTTTTGCATTTTTATGTATAAAAATTTGTGAATATAAAAAAAAAACTGTAACTTTGCACGCTTTTTAAGTGCAAAGGTGTATATTATACATGAAACGAATATATTTAATTATATTATTAGCAGCGCTAAACGTATGCGCGATGCATACGTACGCGAAACCAGGGGATAGTTGCTCCGATCCGATTCTTTTGACAGCGGATTATCGTGAGACTATTACTCGTGCAGGGGACAAATGGTATATAGCCAATACCTTTGATCTCCCCTTGGCTATTGATTTTTATCCGACTTATCCGAATGATCCTGCTCCTGAGTTGGATTTGGATTTCGGATGTACTCCCGGTGTCTATGATGATCCTATTTTGTGTGGTCTATTCTGTAAGAGCAATAGTGCATACATGGCTTTGCCGTATCACGAGACTCCTTCTGCCAGTTATGACGAGAATAACCAAAAGTATTATCATGTTGCTTTTGGTGAGATGTATCGTAATTTGCTGCTCAGTCAGGGAATCGACTATAATGTGCAGGTGTACGTAAAAGTGAAGTTCTACGGTCCCGGTACTTTGAGCATGGCTGCCGATCCGTTCAATAACTGTATGGACGGACATAAGTTTATACACTTGGGCGATACTGTCAATGTACAAACAAGAGATAAGGATCGCCATGTGGTGGTTCCGTATGTACAATGGCAGTATGACTCGATTCGTTATGTATGGTCGGGTACCACATCCTGTAAGATAGCTATTGGTAATAGCTGTGATTTTGATCCTACAGACGCTAATGATCCGACGATCATGGATGGTGGTGTGGTTCTGCCGGGTGGGCAATTCAAAGTATCGAGTGCGTTGCTGATGCAATATGTATCGGATCAGGTTCACTATCCGAATGATGCCGGTATGTATTTTGCGAAGTTCTATAGCGATGCGCCGGGAGTGATGACGATAGAGAAAATCCCAGCTCCGCGTCCGGAGGCTAATGCTACTCTTCTGAAATATGGCATTGAGGCGACTGTGCTCCGTAACGACACTTCTGCTCTCTATGCAATGCCGGATAGTTGGGTGAAGGATATGCAGTTCTATACTCCGACGTCTCGTATCTTCAAGATGTATATCGGAACGACTCCGGATTTCTATACCAAGGATGCAGTAGTGACTTATCAGTTCGACAGAACGGATGATGGCCATTTGCTGAGTTTGGTGTCGGATGACATGAAGGCTATATGGTTGCATAAAGTATCCGGCAACTATCTGTATGTTCGTTTTGAGTGCTCGGAGAATACGACTGTTTTGCCGAGATTATGGGCACCTTCGCCATGTATCGAGAAAGCGAAAAGGATTGAGGCGGGTGTTCAGTTTGAAGTGGCAGCCAGAGCAACAGCCAACTACGGTTTGTTCTATGCCGATTGGAAAGGCGGAGACATGACTATCGCTTGGACGGGTACTCAAGCTACTTGTCCGTTCTATATCGCTGATACCTGCAATGTGCCGAATTCTAACGTAAGCCCTGTTTTCTATACGGATAAAGCGCCTAAGAAAGGTTCGGTCACTATTCCGTCGGCTACGGTTGATTCGTGGGAGACACATGTGGATCCGGACGGATATATCTATATTCGTTTCTATTCGACGAGTAAAGGCAAAATCACTGTGACTACAAATGCTCCGGAGGAAGAAGATCCGGCATGTAGTCCGGAAGATTCCACGTTGGTAGTGACAGCGTGGGATTCGTATGAATGGAACGGCGTTTCTTATACCGAGAGCGGCGTTTATACCAAAGACGGAAATGTGGATCCGGAGACAGGATGTATAGATACCGTCTTCACGCTGCGTCTGACGATTCATACGACGAGTTATGATACATACGAGGAGAGCGGTTGCGACAGTATTTTCTATAACAGCAAGAAATACACGGCATCCGGAGCATATACGGATACGTTGTATGATGCCGATGGAAACCGTACTATCATGGCGCTCACCTTTACCGTTCACCAATCGACCCGAGGCGAAGAGGTTTTGGCAGAGTGCGACTCGTTGTTCTGGAACGGCGAATGGCGTAACGCGTCCGGCGATTATGAGTACCACACAACGAATGTAGCTGGTTGCGATAGTACGGCTATCCTGCATCTGACCATCTATCACTCGTATGCTATCACGCTGCCGGATACTACGGTTTGCGAGACGGTTGCACACGATGGTTATGTATGGCGTGATGCTGTTCACGGCGATACAACAATCCATGAGTCCGGCATCTATACCCGTAGCTTTAAGAGCAAGGAAGGTTGCGATAGTTTGGTACAGCAAACAGTAACTATTCTTCTTCCGAATACAGGAGATACTACAGTTGTTGCATGTGAGTCCTTTGTGTGGTATGGTACCACTTATACCCAAAGTGCAGAACCGACCTATACGTTCACCAATATCCAAGGATGTGACTCTGTGGTGACCTTGCATCTGACAATTCACTATGCTACTACCAGTGAAGAGACCAGATCGGAATACGAAAGTTATACATGGAATGAGGTGACTTATACCCAAAGCGGAGACTATACCTTTGAGACGAAGAATGCCGCAGGATGTGATAGCACGGCTATTCTGCACCTGACCATCAAAGAGCGTCCCGGTATCGTCTATGACACGGTTTATTTCTGTCGTGGATTTAATACAATACACGAGGAACAGCTTGCGGAGGATCGTGTTCGCCGGTATTTGCCCTATACCTTCGAGTCTCCGGCAACGTGGGATTATATGGAAGGAGCTATTATCTCCGGTAGTCATGATCGCACTTTGGTGGATCTGAAACGTGTGGAGACCAATCTGCGGAACCACTATACGAAAGCACTGACGCCGGTGGAGCATATCGCATGGAGTGTAAGGGAGGCTAACAACAGCGTTTATACTCCGATTGTGGCTACGGATCAGCCGCAATGGATCCCGACAGGAGGTCTGATTTTGCAAATCCATTTCCGCTGCGGTGAGTTATATAACAACGAGTTCCCGATGGCGGTTGAAGAAGTGGAGGCAGAGAAGCAACCGGTTAAGCGTATTGAGAACGGACAGATCGTGATTATGTACAATGGAACCAAGTACAATGTACAAGGTCAGAAGATAAAGTAAAAAATGAAGAAATGGTTAATGGGCATATGGCTGATGATGGCTACCTCGCTGATGGCGCAGGTAGTTCCTGCCTATGTACCGGCTGAGGGTGATTGGGATTGCGAGGGTTTCCGCAAAGGTATCGGTGCTCCGTATTACTACTGCGACTGCCGCTTGAACAGTTACACCTTCTCCTTCCCATTGGATACGATAGTCAATGATACGGTTTGGTACACAGCGTCTATGAACGACTTGAAAAAAGGTATGTCGGCGTATTGGTTCTCCGATTGCTCGGTGACTATGGAGGTGTACGCTGTCTGTACGAACAAAGAGCCGATCTTCCAGATTACCGTGGGTCCTAATCAGATGAGAGACGTAGATGCAGCTTTTATTCAGAAAAAGATTGATGAAGCAGGAAGCAGCGTGCAGGAGGTGATTGCAGGACTGACGCCGCATATGCGTGTTTATCCGAATGGCGGCACGGGACGCGTCTATTGCTATCCGTATGACCAAGGACCGGAGTCTACTTGCGATGATCCGTTGCCTCTCCGTCCGGGAATGACCTATGTCTGCGACAAAGAGGAGAACGTCTATCGCATGAACTCGAATCTTATTCCGGCATCGGGTAAGTCGTTTATCCATTGGAAGCAGAAAAAGAACCAACCTTGCGACATATGGTTGACGTTAGACAGCTGTACGGGAGAGGAGATCGGACGCGCTGTATTGTCGGATTCGTTGCACGTCTATCAACCCGACTCGGCGCAACTGGTGAATGCCCGTCAGGCAGGACGTAGCTTATGGCTGCATGTGAAACATGCGAAAGACAAGGTGGGACGTGTCTATTTCTACACCAACCCCAAATATGCAGATGCGTTAGCTGATGTGAACCAACAGACCTGTACCGGCAAGACCATTAAGGTGAACGAGAAGACGTATGGCCGCGATACCACATTTACTGAAACGCTATGGGTGGCGAAAGATACGCTGAGGACGATGAGCGTGAATCTGAGTTTTACTGCACCGCAGACAGAGTACGACACGCTCCGTTTGACTAACTCGGAGGTTGTTCAGGGATACCGATATACCACCACGGGAACGACGATCTATGCGTTCGGAGACTATACATTGGAAGCTAAAAAAGCCAATACCTGCACGCGCATTATCCAATTGGCGGTAATCGAAAAAGAAGTGCCGGTGGATCCAAAAGAAGCGTTGGAGGATGTACATGGAGTGCATAATGGTGCCAGCAAATGTATTCGGAACGGCCAACTGATCGTAGTTAAACGCGGACGTTATTATAACGTATTAGGACAGGAAATAAAAGGCTTGTAATAACAAGACAAAAATACTGAAATAAATAAATAATAATTATTAACTTAATCAACAAAGTTCATGAAGAAGTTTTTCTTACTGACCATGGCGTCAATGATGACTGTCTTTGCGATGGCTATCGGACGTAATGATGGTAGTACCAAAGCCAATGCTATTGACTTTGATTGGGACAAGGGTGTGGAGCACTCAGAAGGTACCAAGTGGTATCGTGTTGACTTAGCTCCTCTGTATCAAGAGGATAATCCCTCCCTTACCTTGTACTTAACCAATCCGAGTAATTGGGTGGGCACATCAGTGGATGTGAGCATGACTGCCTATGTGGCAGGACAGACGGAGTCGAAGAGTTACTCGATTGCTGCCCACCAGTACAAAACCTACACTGCGAACGCTTCCATGCTCGTTCGTATGAAACAAACGGAGATTTACCTGACGCTCACGACGGACGGAAGAGTCAAGCTGAGCGCAAAGGTATTTGAAACCGCAGATCTGGATGAGACCTGTAGGGACGCACGTGTACTCAAGTGGGACACAGAGACCAGCCAGAATCCCAGCTTTTCCGCTTGGTGGAAAGTGGATCTGACTCCTGTGAAGAACGCGTCGAACAAGGATGCCAAGATCACCTTGACCAATACCGGTTTGCAGACGGTCAACCTGAAGGTAGGTCAATCTATGGACTGTCCTTCGTCCGGTACCACCAGACGTGATTTCGTATTGGCTCCGGGTGAGTCTATCTTGGATACCATTCCGCGTGACATGATTCTCAACGTACAGCCCGACGAACTCTATTTCGGAATCGAGAATCTTGAGTCTCAGGTATCGATCAAGGTAGAGTTGGTAGATCAGCCTTTACAGCCGGTCATCCCTGTTTCTTCGTACGAGGAGTTGCATGTAGAGAGCGATTTTGTGATCACAGCCGGTACGCACCTCTATCGTATTTCAGTAGCTGAGATGCGAGACACAGCTAAGTATGAGCCGGAGTTTACCTATCGTAATGAAGGTACAGAAACAGCGAACGTTTCCGTTAAGATGGCGTTCAAATTGCCGGCTTACGGTACCAGCAATACAGATTATGTATTGGGCGCCGGAGAAGAGGAGATCGTGGTGTACAAGAAGAACATGTTGGACGGTTTGGATGAGAGTGTTCATTATATCTATCTCTTGACCGAGACCGATCAGGATGTTCACTTCTACGGACGTTTCAAACACGTACGTGAAGGTAAAGCTTGTAAGACCAATATCGATTTCAACTGGGAAGACGGTCATACGCAAGAAGCGCGTACTACAGTGTGGTATGCGATTGACGTAGCCGAAGCCAAAGAGAATGTGCAGGATATCGTTGTTCACCTCATTAACTTAGGTGGATCATCGGCTAAAGTGAAAGCAGAGATGGCTTTCTCTTGTCCGTATATTGATTTGCAGGAAGTTACCCGTACGATTGCTGCGGACGGCAAGGAGGTTTCCCGTGTTCTTGGTTACTCTTCCTACGCGATGATGTCCGATACTGTTTGGATCGGTATTACAACCAATCAGGATATCAAGTTCTGGGCAACGACTAAGGCTGCTAAGACCAAGACGGCTGATGATGCCTGCTTGACGGCAGTTAAGTTCGATTGGGACAACGGCGCAAGGCAGAATGCTAACGATACCGTTTGGTACAAGATTGCCATGGCGGAGGCACGTGACAAATCGGCTAAATTCCCGACTGTCTTTGTGCAGAACTTGAGTGCTGATGCGCCGGCTAAGATCGAGGCAGAGCTTTCGTTGGAGTGCCCGGATTCGATTGCAAACGAGAAACGCAGTCTCACGATTGCTGCTAATGGCTCGTACACCCGTACGCTGTCTCGTAATATGTTTGAGAACATTGCACAAGATACCATTTATCTTCGTGTTATTTCTACGCAAGATGTAGTTCTTCAGATTCGTCTGACCGAAGAGGCTGCGGGTACCAGCTGCTCGTCTGCTGTTCCGTTCAACTGGGTATCGGGCAACACGCAAGCTGCTGATGCTGACGTTTGGTATGCGATCGACCTGCGCGATGTGATGAATAGTTCTGATGACGTGCGTATCAAGATAGAGAATAAAGACAATGCTTCCTGTAAGGGTGTAGCGCAGTTGGTTTACTCTTGTCCTATGAACGAAGCCCCGTCTATTCAGGACTTCTCGCTCGCAAGCAAGGGTTCGCGTTCTATTACCTTGCAGAACAGTGTGTTCGAGACCCTGTCGGATAGCATCGTTTATGTCAACCTGCAAGCCACCACTTCGGTACATATTGAAGCAACCCGTATTCCGCAGACAGAGCCGTTTGATACTATCTATGCAGATGGTCTGACGCTTATTCCTATCCAATGGGATTCGCTTTACACTCAGAATACGGATACCGCTTGGTACATCATCCCGCAATCCGAGATTGACTTGGTTCGCAATATGGAGGAGAAACAGAAACCTATTGCTCACTTGATCAACACGACGAATGCGAAGATGACTGTCAAGGCTGAGGCTGCTTTCGCTTTCCCGATTGTGAAGAAGATGATGACGAAGAGTCAGGAGCTCAAGGCTAACCAACATTATCAGGATACCGTTCCTGCCGGTACGTTTGAGCAGTTCCTCAAGAAAGACTCGATCATCCTTCGCGTGACGCGTCCTGCCGGTACAGGTGCCTTCCAGTTCCGTGCTGAGTTGGTAAAAGCTAACACCGGTAATACCCGTTATGACGCAGAGCCGCTTACTATCGGCAAACATGTTGAGCAGGAAGCAAACACCTCCATGTGGTATCGAATCAATACTGCAGACTTGAAGAGTGACCCGAATCTGTTCAACAAGCGTCTGAACGTCTGGACTGGAAACTACAGTTCATTGTCCGCTGAGATCACCGTAGCGGTATATGAAGGTCTGAGCTCACAGGAAGACCTGTTGGAGAAATACGGTCTGGAGGATTATCGTAAGCGCAAAGTTCCCGGAAACGAGAAGAGAAGCAAATCTTTCCCTGCTCAGGTGCTCTATGCCGTAGGTGATATAGATCTCTATATCAACGTAACGACTACCCGTCATATCGGATTCACAACGAAGTTCGATGGTGAGTATGCTTCGATTACTCCGGATCCAAATCAGCAGAAAGCAAAACTCTTGGTACCGAATGTAGATTACATCATCCCGGGCGATAATCAGGAGCACTGGTATCTGGTTTGCTTCCCGTACATACGTAATAATTATAAGTATATACATGACGCGTCGCTCGCATATGAGTTGAACGGTACTGCTACTATTGAGGCTACTGCTACGCTGCAAGACGAAATGGATTGCAATATGCCGGTTCGCAAACGTGTAATCAACAAAAATGGTGGTCATCACAAAGGCACTAAGCCGTTGAGTGAGATTCTGGCTAAGGGAGTAAATAAACTCACGGGCAGAAACTTCGACTTGACCACCTTCCAAGAGGGCTTCATCGACGAGTCTCTCCGTCGTTATATCTCTTCGGATTCTCTTACGGGTTACGTTCGTATTAAATCAGACAAGGATATAATGGTACGCATTAATATGCCGCAGACCACCGGTGACGCTATGCGTAATCCGATGATGTTCGACTGGGAGCACGGTAATGTCAATCCGGAGAATCAGCAGACTTGGTATCGTGCAGAGATCACTCCTGACCGTGTGCCGGAGGGCAAGGATCTGCGTCTGCATGTTACTAACTGGAGTGATAATTCTTGTACTGCATCTGCGAAGATCTATCTGGATACGCTGTCTACTCCGAAATCGAAGTCATACACCTTGGCTCCGAATGAGGACAAATGGCATGACATCGGTCGTGCGATACTCGCCGGTTCTTCGGATCTGCTGATTGATTATCATTCGGATTATACTACTCATATTTGGGCGGAGATCATTGATGCACGTCCGCGTGACTCCATCGTTGTGGATACCACGTTGGTGGCTTGTGACGGTGACCTCCTCACTGACCCGTACACAGGTGTTACTTGGACGGTGGATGTAAACGATCCTGCAACGATGCTTATCCGTGATTCCATTCCGTTCATCAACGACACTGCTTTGGCAGAGTGGGATTCGATCTGTTATATCCACGTAGTACAGCGTGTGAACCCGACCATCATCGAGTTGCCGGATATTCCTGCTGTTGACCAAGTAGTCATCAAGAAGGGTCAGCCTATTGATTATGCTGCAGCTGATGCTTGGTTGCAGACACAGTTTGCTGACGAGCGTACCATAGCTCCGTATTACGACACGATTGCTATCGTAAGCGAGATTATTTGGGAGCGTAGTATCAATGATGCTAACGATGAGTTTAAGCCGATCGATCCGACTGCAGCGATTAGCGACGAAGCACAGGTAATCCGTTATCAGATAGTTACCGAGTGTGGCGATTCGATCCCGAGCGACTTGTTCTACAATACGTTTAGTGATACTATAAAAATAGATACCTGTAAATCGTATTACTGGAACTTGAAGGATTCTACCTACACGGCTTCGACATTTGATTCCGTGAATGTGTTGACGCCTAATGCATGCATACACAAGATGTATCTCGACCTGACCATCCTTGATCCGGTTCATGGTGACACTGTCAAAGAACAAGCTTGCAAGAAATATCATTGGGTTGTAAACGATCAAACCGGAACGACAGTCATCGACTCTATTTGTTCTATCGCGGGAGTATATGTAGATACGATTCCCGGTGGCGCTTCCAATGGATGCGATAGTATTGTAGCTATCGACCTCACTATCCTTCCGGATGAGACCAAATCGATGGATAAGGAAGCTTGCTTCTACTATGAGTGGAAGTTGAGCGACCTCGATACCATCATCTATGATGGCGGTACTTATACCCATAAGATCGTTGCTGGTGAATATGACTGCGACACAGTTGTTACGCTCACTCTTAAGATCGAAGGTAAGTATTCTACGACCCTCAAAATGTACTCGAAGTACGGTGACCGTCTTTTGATGATCGACCGTCGGGATATAAATGAGAATATGCCTGGTTGGAGATTAGAGGAAGACGAGACCGACCTTGTTCAGTGGTACAAAGTATCCACGCCGAAAGACATCTTCCTTGGCTATGGTTTCTACTATACCAAGTCGGATGGTTCGGTACTGGATGCCGGTACGTACTATGCAATCGTTGAGTTGCCTGCTTCTGAAGGTGCTAAGTGTGGTGCGCGCGGTGAGACAAACCATTGGGTAGTCAAAGGCGCTTCTCCTGCTCCTGCACTCATGCCTTCGCTTGCACGTCCGGGTGAGGACATCCGTGTAGTGAACCTCAATCCGGAGGAGCAGACTACCATTCGTGTCTATACCACCGAGGGCCTGAATAAGGGTTCGTACACCGTTCGTGGCGAAGAGTCCTTCACCATCAAGGCGGGTTACGAGCACGGATTCTACTTGGTAGAGATCGTCAGCGAAAACGATAAATCAACTTTACGTTACATTGTTAAATAAGAATAGGAGGTAGCACTATGAAGACGTTAAAAACAATTCTATTTGCAGCCACTATAGTAAGTGCATCTGTTGTGTCGACGTTGTCGGCACAGCAGGCTGCACAACCAGCTCCGAAACATGAGTTCAAAGTGGCAATAGGCGACTCCGTAATGATTAAGCGCGAGTGCCAAAAGTACTGCACCGGCGAGACACCTTCTACTTGGGTATGGGATAAAGTACATACCGTACGTCAGTTGGGTACCAAGCGTTTCCCGGATGGTGTACTGTTAATGAATATCTATTCGTGGATGTGCGAAGACTGCCTTATTCCGGTGAACGGACGAGCAGAAGAAGCTTCCAAGAAAGCTGCGGAGGAGCAGAAAGAAGCCAAAAAAGCTTTCGAATCCGGTACGCCGATTGAGGAAATCAAACCGGCAGAGAAACCTGCCGAGAAACCCGCAGAGGAAGTGAAAAAGGAAGAGCCTGTTGTGGCTCCGGTAGTGGAAGAGAAACCGGCGGAAGAGCCGGTTGCTGAACCCGCAAAGGTAGAGGAGGCTCCTCAAACCGATAGAGAGATGGAGAAAGGTGATTCCATCAAGTCGAAACAGAACTTCAAGGGTAAATATGACCGATTCACGATTGGTGTACGCGGTGGTGTAGCTTCTTTGCTCCACAAAACGGACAACGGAAGTAGAGTGATCGGTGGTGAAGGCTTGCTGGATCTCCAGTATGCGCACTATTGGACCAAAGCCGGTCGCCCTGTGGATCTCGGTATCTTGACCGGTATCAGTCTCGGTTACTCGCAGAGTGGTATGAAAACGGGTGTTAACTCCCAGCTCAATAACCTCTCTGATGGAGATAAGAACAACCCGATGACCGTAGATTATACGATTCGTGCTGACCAAGTGAAAGAGAATGATGGTGCAATCGTTATGGAGATTCCGCTTATGTTCACCCTTATTCATGACTGCGGTTTCTTCTTTAACTTCGGTCCGAAACTGATGATGCCGGTTTATACTCCGTATAAGCAGACTATCTCGGACAATGCGAACACCTTAATCCAAGCGCATTTCCAAGAAACAGACGTTACTGTAGGTAATGAGGTAATCACCGGTATCCTGCGTGATGACCAGAAGAAACTGAAAGGTACGGATAACGGCGATCAGTTCGTTATCAATGTGCTGCTTGGTGCTGAATTTGGTTATGAGTGGATCCTCAAGGGCGGTAACTCGCTCGGTCTGGGCGCTTATGTTGATTACGGCGTTTACAGCAGTTATAAGAATAAAACCTCGGAGTCTCCCCTTATCTCCGTTACTCCTCCTCAGGGATCGAACCCTGCTGATGTAGAGGTACTTTCTGCAACGAAGACCTATGCTTCCAAGCTTGGTTATGTCAGCGCAGGCGTGAAGTTGGCTTATCATTTCAACTTCCCGAAGAAGAGACAATACAAGGACTCCAAATTGTTCTAAAAGCATGACGATACTATGTATCGAAACCAGTACATCTGTTTGTTCAGCCGCCGTCTGTAAAGACGGTGCGCTGATCAAGCAGTGTATATCTTATGAGGGTAGCAACCATGCCCGGTTGCTGCCTTCCTATATAGAGGAACTGCTCTCGTTCACAAGGGAGCAGCACCTCTCTTTGGATGCTGTAGCGCTGAGTGAAGGTCCCGGCAGTTATACCGGTTTGCGTATTGGTACATCCACTGCCAAGGGACTCTGTTACGGACTATCCGTTCCGCTGATTCCCGTTCCGACTTTGGAGGTGCTTTGCGAAGCAGCAAGGCAGCATTCAGCATTCAGCATTCGGCATTCAGACATTTTGATTCCGATGATTGATGCACGGCGCATGGAGGTCTATACGATGATTAATGGTGAGACCAAGGCGGTGGTGGTGGAGAGCGAAGAGAGTCTGATCTCGACCAACGAAACGGTCTATTATTTCGGCGATGGAGCAGAGAAATGTACCAAAGTGCTTACACACCCCAATTGGCATTGCATTCCCAATATCGTGCCGGAGGCGCAGTATGTAGGAGTGTTGGCAGAGCGGATAGCAAGCAGTAATCAGCAGGCTCTTATCAGCGGTCAGCAGTTAGCGTATTACGAGCCGTTCTACCTCAAGGAGTTCATCGCTGCTCCCAGTCACGTCAAAGGTTTATCATAATTCCTTAATCCCGTAATAACGAGTAAAATTGAAAATATCCAATCTTAAATATCAAATCTCAATTGTTATCGCCCTCATCGCGATAATACTCCTTCCCTCTTGCTCTACCCAGAAAAACACATGGGCGACTCGTTCGTTCCATCAGACAAAGGTCAAATATAATATTCTTTTTAATGGCAATATAGCCTATGATGAGGGACTCAAAGCCATCCGTGATGCTAATACGGATGACTACAGCCGCGTCCTCTATCTCTATCCGGTCAGCAATCATACAGCTGCCGAAGCGAGTGCATCTCAGATGGATAAGACCATCGAGAAATGTCGTAAATGTATCAAACTGCACTCTATCAAAACCAAACCGAAACGTAATCCTAAGAAAGCTCGTGATCCCAAATATAAACTATGGCTGCAAAGTGAGGAGTTCAACGCTCGTATGACGCTTGCTTGGATCCGTCTGGGTGAGGCGGAGTTCCATAAAGGAGATTTCCTCGGAGCAGTCAGTACATTCCAGTATATCATCAATCATTACCAGAACGACCCGGATATGATCGCTCAGGCGCAGTTATGGATCGCACGCGCTTATGCTGAGATGGGTTGGCAATACGAGGCGGAAGACATGCTCAATCGCGTGCAGATAGATGCACTGAGCAAGAAGCACGCTCGGCTTTATTCCGCCGTCAAAGCGGATGTGTTGCTGCATGGTCAGCAGTATAAGGCGGCGCTTCCTTTTGTCAAGTTAGCTATGCCGTACGAGAAACGTACAGTCTATCGTCCGCGGTTCGCTTATGTCTTAGGTCAACTCTACGAGAAAGAGAATCAACGCGATGAAGCCATCCGCGCTTATAAATCCGTGGTACGTATGGCGCCTCCTATTGAGATGGAGTTCAATGCGCGCGTACGCATCGCCGAATTGGGCGGAAAGAAAGCCCTAAGGCAATTACGAACCATGACCAAGCAGTCCAAATACAAGGACAAACTGGATCAACTATACGGCGCAATGGGTAATATCTATTTAGGAGCTAAAGATACTACTCAGGCACTGGAGATGTACGAGAAAGCTATATCGCAAGCTACGGAAGCCGGTACTGCGAAAGCTGCGGTACTCATACGCGCAGGTGATATATATTATGATTTGCGCGCGTATGCGAAAGCGCAACCTTGTTATCGCGAGGTGGTTACTATCCTGACAGCGGACGACGAACGTTATGCCCGTCTTCAGAAACGGTCAGAAGTGCTGGATGAGTTGATTGTGGCATATAATCAGGCGCAGCTCCAAGACTCGTTACAGCGACTCAGTCAGATGACGGAGGAACAACAGCGAGAGATAGTGGAGCGTATTATAGCCGATCTCATCGCTGCGGAAAAAGCGGACTCTACCCAACAGGCAGAAGACGCACTTTCCATCGCGCGCGGAGGAAGAGACTTGCGTAGTGTCAATACCGCAAACATGCTCGGTGGTGGTAATTTCCAGAAAGGTGAGTGGTATTTCTACAATCCTCAGTTGATCAAACAAGGCAAGCAGGAATGGATGCGTCTATGGGGTAACCGTCCGTTGGAAGATAACTGGAGACGGCAGAGCAAGCAGGTGGTTGCACCCGAGGCCTATGGAGATGAATTAGCTTCTTCGGAAGGCTATGGAGCAGACTCTTTGGCTGCCGACTCGCTCAAACGCCAAACGACGCCTCTTGAGACCGATAATCACAAACCGGAGTATTACCTCCAGCAGATTCCCAAGACACCGCAGGATTTTGCTGCTTGCGACAGCCTTTGGCGCGAAGCGATGGTGGCGCTCTACTTTATTTACCGTGACAAAGTGGAGGACGAGCCATTAGCGCAAGAGACTTTGTCGGAAATAGAGAAACGATTCCCCCAACATCCTTGTTTGGCGGATATACATGAGGATCTCCGTTTGCGCGCTTTGCGTAATGACGAAGCATATATAGCGCGTATGTTGCGTATGTTGGCAGAGCAAGATTCTCTCTATGCTGCTACCTATGCCGCTTATACACACGGCGACTATCGTACCGTTAAGGCGAATAAGAACTATGCCGAGACGAATTACGAGCAGAGCCGTCTTATGCCCCGATTCCTGTTCCTCAATGCGGTAGCTGTAGCCCGTACGGAAGGACAGAAAGCGTTTACTGCGGAGCTACAGACACTCGTAGAGAAGTACGGAAGTACGGAGCTCGGAACGATGGCAAAAGATATGCTTGCGATGTTAGGGCAAGGTATGGAGAGCAAGAAAGGCGGTGCTACGGGTGATTTAGCAGAACTGCGAAACCAAGCGGAGGTGACGGATAAGACCGACTCTCCCGATGTTGAGGAACAGCAGTGGAGCAATGACCGCAAACAAGCCAGCGTGGTACTGCTCATCCTGCCGGCGGCGGATGAACAGGCGCTCAATGAACTGCTGTACGAAGTGGCGTTGTTTAACTTCTCGCAGTTCCTAATCCGCGATTTCGAATTGCAGAAGATGCCGGTCTTCAAAGAAGGCTGCGCTCTGCGTGTGAGCGGATTCGCTGATCTGGACGAAGCGGATTGGTGGATTGATCTTGTGCGTAAGAATGCCGATATGCAGGCAGCTCTCATTGGTATCGAGGTTCAACCCGTTGCAGAAGTCAATCTTCCTTTGCTGAAATAAAAAAAGAGAACCGAAGTTCTCTTGTCGGGAAGTAAAACGTGCCATTCATCCCAACAAAAAAGATGGTCGTTAAACCATCTTTTGTCGGGAAGACGTGATTCGAACACGCGACCTCCGGTCCCCCAGACCGTTGCGCTACCGGGCTGCGCCACTTCCCGTCCTAAAAAGGCAATTTTCGGACTCCCCAATGATGGGGAAGTGGAAAACGGCTGCAAAGGTACTGCTTTTTTTTGAATTGTGCAAATAAAAATGTATTTTTTTGTAAAAAATGAGTAAAAAATTCTATATAGAGACCTATGGATGCCAAATGAACGTCGCAGATAGCGAGGTTGTAGCTGCTATTATGGAAACGACCGACGCTACTCTGACGGATCGTTGGGAGGATGCAGATACCATCCTTCTGAACACTTGTTCCATCCGCGATAATGCCGAGCAGAAAGTAGGTGCGCGTCTTCGTGAACTGAAAGCACACATCAAGCAACGTCAGGCGAAATCGAGTGACGGGAAGCAGCATATCATCGGTGTTATCGGTTGTATGGCAGAGCGTATGGGCAAGGAGCTGATAGATGATTTCGGTGTGGATTTTGTAGCCGGCCCCGATGCCTATTTAGACATCCCGAACCTCTTGGCGCAATGCGAACAAGGGCATAAGGCGATGAACGTTGAGTTGAGTACCACGGAGACCTACCGGCAGATCATCCCTTCGCGTATAGGTCGCTCTATCAGCGGGTTTGTATCTATCATGCGCGGATGTAATAACTTCTGCTCCTATTGCGTGGTGCCTTATACCCGCGGAAGAGAACGAAGCCGAGATGTAGAGTCGATCCTTAATGAAGTGCGCGATCTTTGGGCACGCGGATATAAAGAGGTTACTTTGTTGGGACAGAATGTCAATTCGTATAAATACGAACGCCCTGCCGTTGATGGTCAGCCGTCAGAAGTGATTGATTTTGCAGACCTATTGGAACTGGTAGCCGACGCTGTGCCTCAGATGCGAATCCGCTTCACTACCAGTCATCCGAAAGATATGTCTGACAAGACTTTAGAGGCGATCAGCCGTCATAAGAACCTCTGTAAGTTCATTCATCTGGCGGTTCAGTCGGGCTCTAACCATATTCTCAAACTGATGAACCGCAAATATACGCGTGAATGGTATCTGGATCGCATAGCGGCTATTCGTCGCATTCTACCAACTGCTGCTATCAGTACCGATATATTCTGTGGTTTCCATGACGAGACGCTTGAAGATCATGCCCAGACTCTGAGCCTGATGCGAGAGGTGGGTTTCGACAGCGCGTTCATGTTCAAGTACTCCGAGCGACCGGGCACCTATGCCCATAAACATCTGCCGGACAATATCTCTGAAGAGGAGAAAGTGCGTCGACTCAATGAGATTATTGCCCTGCAAACGCAACTCTCTCTGGAGTCTAATCAGCGCGAGATAGGCAAGACGGTGGAGGTGCTCGTAGAGGGATTCTCCAAACGTAGTCATGACGATATGTACGGACGTACGGAGCAGTACAAAACGGTCGTTTTTCCGCGTACGGATCAGAAGGTGGGAGACCTCGTCCAAGTACGCATAGAAGAGGCATCTGCGGCTACTTTGAGGGGCAAAATAGTGTAAAATACGATAAAAACAAAGAATTTTTGCATTTTTTTGCCGAAATATTTGGTCATATCAAATAAAAGCAGTACTTTTGTACCGAAAACAAATAAATTTTCATAGTTAAGGTTTAGGTTTAATGGCGAAAGGAGGCTGTGAAGTTTCCTTTCGTTTTTAAACAAAAAGAGGCAAAAGCCTTATTTTTTTTATGATTGACGAAACGAAAAATACACCTATTGTTCCGGACTTAACGGACATAGAAGAGGTTCGCAAAGCGGTTATTGCGAATGAGATACTTACGCGTAAGTATTGAACAAAATTGTAAATGATTAAATTTTATATAAAATGGCTGTAACTTACATGACCGAAGAAGGTCTACAGAAACTAAAAGAAGAGCTCCATTTTTTGGAGACGGTAGAGCGCCCTCGTGTGATTGCTGCGATAGCGGAGGCACGCGAGAAAGGCGATTTAAGTGAAAATGCGGAGTATGATGCCGCAAAGGAAGAACAGGGAGTCTTGGAGAGCAAGATCGCGCATATCAAAGCTAAGCTGATGGATGCACGTGTGCTGGACACCAAGGATATTCAAACGGATGAGGTGCAGATCCTTACTAAGGTACGCGTACGCGTGCTTAAAACAGGTAAGGAGAAGACCTATCAGTTGGTAACCGAGGGTGAAGCGAACTCGCTGGAAGGCAAGATAGCTGTTACTACTCCCATTGCCAAAGGACTGATGGGTAAGCGTGTGGGAGATATTGCCCAAGTACAAGTACCTGCCGGTCTCATGGAGTATGAGATCTTGGAGATTTCTTTATAATCTCTATGAATCGTAATTGGTAAATGACTAAATCGTAAATGGCATGACTATCTTTACGAAAATCATCAAAGGCGAGATCCCGAGCTACAAAGTAGCAGAGGATGAGAAAAATTATGCGTTCTTGGATATCAATCCGTTGGTGAAGGGACATACATTGGTTATCCCGAAACTACCGGAACCGGAGAGCGATTATCTCTTTGACCTGACGGACGAACAGTACGAGAGTCTGATGCGTTTTGCCAAACGCGTTGCGAAGGGTCTCAAAGCGGCTACAGGATGCAAACGTGTAGGCGTAGCAGTATTGGGCATGGAGGTCAATCATGTGCATATCCATCTCGTTCCGATGAACTCGGAGAAAGATATGCTCTTTACCAATCCCAAACTCTCACTCCCGGCAGAAGAGATGGCAATCATTGCCAACTCTATCGCCGAGGCAGTAGAGAAAGTTTAGAGTTTAGTGTTTAGTGTTTAGTGTTTAGAGAGGGCTACGGCAGTCAAGGCAGCAAGGCGTGCATTATTGAGCACGAGCTGGATATTGGCTGCAAGGCTGTCTCCGCCGGTGAGATCTTTCACTTTGGCTAATAAGAAAGGTGTGCATTGTTTACCATGCACGCCTTTTTTGTCGGCTTCTGAGAGTGCTTTCTCGATAGCGGCATTGATGACATCCGCGTCCATGGAGTATTCCTCCGGAATAGGGTTAGTGACCAGCATTCCGCCTTTCAGTCCGCAGGCTATCTTAGCTTGGAAAGCGGCAGCTAATTCTTCCGGTGTATCAATGCGGTAGTCCACGCCAAAACCGCTGTGACGGGTGTAGAAAGCCGGCAGTTCGTCTGTTCCATAACCGATGACGGGTACGCCTTTTGTCTCCAGATATTCGAGCGTCAAACCCAGATCCAAGATGGACTTAGCTCCGGCGCAGATGACCATGACTTGGGTTTGTGCGAGTTCCTCCAAGTCGGCAGAGATGTCGAAGGTTTGCTGAGCTCCGCGGTGTACGCCTCCGATGCCGCCGGTAGCAAACACTTTGATGCCTGCTAAAGAAGCAATGATCATCGTGGTGGTCACGGTGGTAGCTCCGTCTTCACCGCGCGCCAAGAGTACAGGGAGGTCGCGACGGGACGCTTTGATGACAGCCTGACCTTTCTTACCCAAATATTCAATTTCCTCTTTGGTACAACCGGCTTTCATTTTGCCGCCGATGATAGCGATAGTAGCCGGAACGGCTCCGTTATCCCGAATCGTCTGCTCCACGCGCAACGCCGTCTCCACGTTCTGCGGATAAGGCATTCCGTGACTGATGATGGTTGACTCAAGGGCAACGACAGGCTTGCCCTCTTCCAATGCTTTCGCTACTTCCGGCGATAAGCTCAAATATGGATTTTTCATATTATTCATGATCTTTTTTTATAGTAATATGTTCGCAATATCGGGGTTCACGGCTTTGGGGCTCATGAGTGAGGTGCGAGCTGCCATCAGACCGTATTGCGCCGTTTGCGGGAAACTGATTCCCTTGGCATGAGCGAAGACGACCCCGGCGAGGAACGCGTCTCCTGCACCGGTAGTGTTGACTATCTCGCAGGGCAGTGGAGGAAAAAGCCATTCTTCCGCTGCGTTGCGGCAATATACACCCTCCGCTCCAAGCGTGATATACACATGTGCCACACCGAGGTCGAGCAGTTGTTGAGCCGCTTCGCTGTAGGTGGCAGTCTCGGTGACTGCTAAAGCTTCTTTGAGATTGAGCTTGAGCGTATGGAGATAGGGCAGTTTGCATTTACGGAGTGCATTGACCACACGATGGGCTTTGGTGCTACTTACTCCGTCAATGAACAGCGGAGCAGTCACGTTCTCCATCAACCAACGGATAGAATCCTCGGTGACGTTGGTGTCCGCTACGATGAACTCGGACATATTGATTTCTCCGATTCGTTTGGCAAGCCATTCGGGTGTGATCAGGCGGATTGCTTCTGTGTCTGCTACGGCTGCAATCATCTCTCCTCCCTGATTATGCAGGCAGAGATAAATACCGCTTCGTTGCGAAGACTCGCGTTCGGACAGATGTACGTCTATACCCTGTTGCTTGCAGTAGTCGTGCATCAATCCTCCGAAGAGGTCACCTCCAAAAACGGTCAGTAACTGAGTACGTGCACCGAGTAGCGCCAAGTTATGGGCGATATTACGCGCTACGCCCCCATAGCCGACTTCGATGTGCCCGGGGTTGGAGTCCGCTGCAATGAATGCGCCGTTGAGCGTTGCGGACATGTCCATGTTAGCCCCTCCGATGATAGAAATTAGTGTATCCATGATAGTATTTACCTAATGATGCTGCAAAGGTACAACAAAATTCGTACATACGCAAATTTTTATGCATTTTATTTGTATATTTCAGAAAAAAGTTGTACCTTTGTAGCCGATTTATTAAAATATGGTTAATGGTCAAGGATAAATACGTTGAAATATGATATTTAGATTTACTTTTTCGTGTGAGGAAGGCGATCCTGCTTTCCGCCGTGTGTTTGAAGCGGACTCTGATGCCACGTTTCTTGAGTTGCATGAGGCAATACTCAAATCCGTCGGTTATCCGGACGATCAAATGACCTCTTTCTTCCTTTGCAATGAGGATTGGGAGAAGGGTCAGGAAGTGACGCTCGTAGAGATGGATAAGAACTTTGAGTATGACAATATGGTGATGAGTGATACTCGCTTGAGTGATCTCATTGAGGAGCAGGGTCAGCGTCTGATCTATGTGTTTGATCCGATGTTTGAGCGTTATTTCTTTGGTTCGCTCAAGGAGATCAAGGCCGGTACGATGAACGGAGTAGAGTGCGTGGAGTCCAAGGGTAAAGCACCTAAGCAACTCAAGTCCGAAGATCCGTTAGCGGCTGTAGGAGGTAAGGGAGGAAACGACGATTTCATGTTTGACGACGAGTTTAAGGACGAGTACGATCTGGGTGATATTGACGCAGAAGGCTTCCAAGACCTCAGTTTTGACGATGGAA
This sequence comes from uncultured Bacteroidales bacterium, assembly GCA_900319035.1. Taxonomy (GTDB): domain Bacteria; phylum Bacteroidota; class Bacteroidia; order Bacteroidales; family Paludibacteraceae; genus Colicola. Next base: position 23,477 of record ONMU01000008.1, on the reverse strand, counting down.
CAATGTTCTAAGACACTTGTTCTGATCCTCGGTCCTACGGGTGTAGGCAAGACCGAACTGTCGCTACGAGTAGCGGAGCACTACGGGTGTCCCATACTCAATTGTGACAGCCGTCAGGTGTTTAAGTCCATTCCTATCGGTACGGCGGCGCCTACTAAGGATGAGTTATCGCGCGTGAAGCACTATTTCATCGCTACGAGGGAGTTGGAGGAAGACTACAATGCCGGGCAGTACGAGCGAGATGCCTTGCGGGTATTGGAGGATTTATTCCGGACGCATGAGGTCGTCGTTATGACCGGAGGATCGATGCTCTATGCTGACGCAGTCTGCTACGGACTCGATGAGTTGCCTGCGGTACCGGCGGCTATCCGTCGCAGCGTACAGGAGTCGTATGAGAAGCACGGTTTGACTTGGCTTCAGACGGAAGTGCAGCGCCTTGATCCGAACTACTGGGAAGAGGTGGATCAGCAGAATCCTGCCCGTTTGGCGCATTGCGTGGAACTGAGCCTGACAACCGGCAAACCCTATTCCTCGCTTCGCACTAACACCCGAGTACAGCGTCCTTTTCGGATTGTTAAGGTGGCTTTGGAGCGTCCCCGCGAAGAGTTGTATGACCGCATCAACCGCCGCGTGTTGCAGATGATAGAGGAAGGGTTGGTGGAGGAAGCGAGGTCGGTTTATCCCAAGAGGCACCTGAATAGCCTGCAGACGGTCGGGTACCGAGAGTTATTCTCCTGTTTCGATGGAGAATACGATCTGAACAGGGCGATTGAACTGATACAGCAAAACACACGTCATTATGCCAAGCGTCAGATGACTTGGTTCAGGCGTGACCAAGATATTCACTGGCTGAAAGCCAACGATGATTATGAGAAAAATATACATATTATTGACCATTTGTTGCGCGCTGATTGCGTGTAAGAAGAACCACGTGGATTTTACCTATTCTCCTGCCCAGCCTCGTGCGGGTCAGACGGTGTATTTCTCCAACCACTCCTCTTCCGGTGAGGAATGGGAGTGGACGTTTGGTGACGGTGCGTCCGTGGCGCTCAAATCGCCGACCCACACCTATCGTAATCCCGGTACGTATACCATCACGCTCAAGGTAGATAAGAAAAAGAAATGGACTGTCTCCAAGAGTATTACGATTCACGATACTGTGCCGACTTTCACGTGCTCGGACTCGGATCTGGTGGTGTACAAGGACTATACGTTTACAGCACAGGTGTATAATCCCTATAACTACGACGTGGATTATCAATGGACCTTGCCGCTCAATACGAACTATGCGGTAGTGAAGGATACTACGATGAAAAACAGCACTTTGCATCTCTATTTTACGCAGGAGACGGACGAAGCACCTGTATGGCTGACGGTGACGATGAACGGAGTCACTACCGTGATCAAGAATACGTATATCGTCTCGGATCAAGCCACTCACTCCTTGCTCATCCGTACCCCCGAACAGGACTACCGTCAGCGTATTTTCGGTGATCGGGCAGAGATGTATAAACCCACCACGGATACGATGCTCTTGCATAGGGAGCAGGATACTTTGCAAGAGTATAACGGCTATCTGGTGCGTCTCTCGGAATTGGCGGAGGACTATCCCGGTATTAAGGGCTTCCATATTGCAAGCCGTAAGTTGTACTACCGCGAAGACGGTCTTTGGATCTCCAATTTGGATGGTTCGTACCGCGTGCAGATCGATGATGCCGACTGTTTGGCGATGACGCTGGACACCAAGGATAACCGTATTTATTGGGCCACTCCGACGGGTGTATGGTATATGCCTTTCATCGGATCGGATAATAACAAGTTTATTACAACTCCTCAGCAGTTAAATAACCTCACCGGCGTTTCCAAACTCGCCGTTGATTATGACCCTAAATAATATGCAACCAGATTACATTTTCGAAACATCGTGGGAAGTGTGCAACCGTGTAGGCGGAATCTATGCCGTTCTCAGTACGCGTGCAGCCTCTATGCAGGCGGAGCACCCGGATCAAGTGTTCTTTTTCGGTCCTGATTTCGGTGACCACAGTGATATATACTTTAAGGAAGACAAGACGCTTCTCAAAGATTGGCTGGTGGCTAATCAGAAGATTCAGGTGACCAATATCCCTGTTCGTGTAGGACGATGGATGGTGCCGGGTGAGCCGATCGCTATCCTGCTTAAGTTCGATGCGCTCTGGTCGCAGAAGGACGAGATATACGGCTGGGCTTGGAATAAGTTCCAAGTGCAGAGCCATGCGGCGTACGGCGACTATGACGAGTCTTGTCTGTTCGGCTGTGCAGCAGGAATGGTGATGGAGAGTCTCTATCGCTTCTTGGTAGAGAAAAATCGCTCGAAAGCGAGGGGTAAAGGCAAAAAACTCAATTTCTGTGCGCACGCAAACGAGTGGCAGACGGCGTTCTCGATCTTCTATTTGCAGGATCATTGCCCCGAGATAGCTACGCTCTTTACAACTCACGCTACGGGTATCGGTCGTTCCATCGCAGGAAACGGCAAACCGCTCTACGACTATTTCGAGGCGTATAACGGAGACCAGATGGCGTATGAACTGAATATGGTTTCCAAGCACTCGGTGGAGAAACAGGCTGCGCACCATGCGGACTGCTTCACGACGGTCAGCCCGATTACTGCCCGTGAGTGTGCTCAGCTGCTCGATAAGCCGGTAGATGTGGAGACGCTGAACGGTTTCGAACCGACTTTTGTGCCCAAAGGCAAAGCCTTCGATAAGAAACGTGCTGAGGCTCGTGAGGTGCTGCATAGAGTAGCAGAGGGCTTATTGAACGATAAGATTTCGGAAGATGCACTCTTCATCGGTATTTCCGGTCGTCTGGAGATGAAAAACAAAGGTATAGATGTCTTTGCGTCGGCGATGGATAAGTTGGCGCAGAAGATCCATCAGAGCCGTCAGCCCGAACGGGAGATAGTAATCTTTGTGATGGTGCCTTATTTAGATAGAACTCCGACCCGTAAAGGCAAGGTATCTGCGGTCTTCGCACCGTATTATCTGGACGGTCACGATCCTCTTTTCGGTAAGACCTATTACGACCTGCTGATCGGTTTGGATATCACGGTCTTCCCCTCTTACTATGAGCCTTGGGGGTATACTCCGTTGGAGTCCTGTGCGTTCCATGTGCCGACGATCACGACCTCGTTGGCAGGTTTCGGAGCTTGGGCGGCTCAGCAGAAAGAGCGTTTTGGTGTCGATGTGATTGAGCGTAATGACTCCAACTACGACCAAGTGGCTGAGAAGATAGCGGAAGATGTACTCCGTTTTGCACACCTTGCACCCGAAGAGGTAGAGCGTGCTCGCAAAGAAGCTGCCGCTGTAGCCAAGAAAGCGGAATGGAAACATTTCTTCAAATACTACCGTCAGGCATATGAGATTGCTCTCAAGAAACGTGATGCACGTATGTCTGCACTTCAAAACCCCACTTTGTTATGAGAAAGTTTTTAGTGATGATTGCATTGGTACTGCCGTTGACAGTACTCGCGTGTACGAATTTCTTAGTCGGTAAAGAGGCGTCCGCCGATGGTAGCACCATCATCTCCTATGCTGCCGACTCCTATGGAATGTTCGGATTTCTGCATTTCTCTCCCGCAGCGGATTATCCCGAGGGAGCGGTGCGAGAGGTCAAAGACTGGGATACCGGTCGTTCGCAGGGAACGATTCCTCAAGTAGCGCACACGTATTCCGTGGTGGGCAATATGAACGAGCATCAAGTCACTATCGGTGAGACCACTTGGGGCGGAAGGGAAGCCCTCTGGGATACCGTGGGTGTGGACTACGGAAGTCTTATCTACATCGCTTTGGAGCGCTCTAAGACTGCCCGCGAAGCGATTGATTGGATGATTACGCTCGTCAATGAGTACGGCTATGCCTCCGAAGGAGAGTCTTTCTCTATCGGTGATCCGAATGAGATTTGGATCATGGATCTCATTGGTAAAGGTCCGGGTAAGAAAGGCGCAAACTGGGTAGCCGTTCGTATTCCTGACAATGCGATTTCAGCGCATGCTAATCAGGCGCGTATCACGACTCTGCCGGTGAATATGAAAGTGAAGATGAGCGCCAAGCAAGCGAAGCAGCAGAAGCTCATCGAGAAGAAACTGAACTGTGTTTGCCGTGGTAATTATATGTGGGACAAAGACCTCATCGCTTTTGCTCGCGAGAAAGGATATTTCAGCGGTAAGGACGAGGAGTTCTCGTTCCAAGCAGCTTATAACCCCTTCGATTTCAGCGGTCTGTATGTCTGCGAAGCACGTGTATGGTCTTTCTTCCGTCATTTCTCCGACGAGATGGATCAGTACTTGGACTACGCTACGGGTAAAACTTTCCGCGAGACGAACGGTAAGGATGCCGGCGAACATATGCCGCTCTGGATCATCCCTAATAAGAAAGTAACCGTGCAGGATGTCAAAGAATGTATGCGTGACGAGTATAAAGGCACGCCGCTGGATATCACACAGGGTACGGATGCCGGTCCGTGGAACAGCAAACTGCGCTACGGAGGTCTGGGCTTCAAGTGTGCGGTGAACGGCACGGATACGTTGCAGTATTGGTACGAGCGTCCGACGGCTACCCAGCAGACGGCTTGGTCTTTTGTCTCGCAGATGAGAAGTTATAACCCCTATGGAATCTTCTGGTTTGGAGTGGACGATGCTGCTTGCTCGTGCTACACGCCGATGTACAGTTGTCTGACGCGTGTACCGGAGTGCTTTCAGGAGGGGAACGGAGACAGCTATACCTTCTCTCACACGAGTGCATGGTGGACGTTCAACCTCGTAGCTAACTGGGCGTACACCAAGTACAGCCGGATGTATCCGCATATCCGCGAGAAACAGCAAGTATGGGACGAGAAGTTCAATACCCAGATTCCGGGATTGGATGAGAGAGTAGCTCAGTTGAGCGAAGAAGACGCTAAAGCATTCCTGACCAACTATTCCTGTTCGCAGGCTACATCGCTTGTGGAGGATTGGCAACGACTCTATATCTATCTCGTCACCAAGTTCATCGACGGTCAGGAGCGTAAGGAAGAGAACGGCGATTTCAAGCGCAACCGGTACGGTCAGTCCACAGGTCCGAACCGTTTACCGTTGCCCGAACCCTTCCTTCGTATGGTTGCTCCCGAAATAACCCACGAGTGATGCCTTAAGCCAAACGGTAGGCTTTAGGCGTCACGCCTACGTGGCTCTTGAAGAATCGGTTGAAGAACGCCACGTTGTCAAAACCAAGGTTCAATGCAATCTCTTTAATCTGCAGATTAGTGATTTTGAGTTGACTCTTGGCGTCTGTGATGATGGCTTCGATGATGATGTCACCTGCCGTTCTTTCTCCTACCGATTTGATGGTGGAGCAGAGGTGCGGAAGGGTCAGGCGCATAGCGTCAGCGTATTGGCTCACGTGATGCCACTCGTGATAATGTTTCAGCACTAATTGGCAATAATCCTGATAGATCTCCGTCTTTCGGTCTAAAGGCTTGACGAGGTACTCGTCCTGCTCGTGTGCGTATTTGCTGTAACTCGTTTGCAGCAGATTGAAGATATGTACCATCTTCTCGCTGTCTAACATCGTGGGTTCGGCATTGAGCGCCGCTACGATGGTCTGGTACATTGAGCAGAGTACCTCCTTATGATTATCGTTGACGCTGATGATCGGTGAATGAAGCTGCAGGGAGGTCAAGGACATACGATTGTTGATCGTGTGTTTCTCTAAGAATTTACTGCCGAACACAATCCAATAAACCAATGCATCTTCCGAGAACTCCCGAATGAGCAGAAAACTGCCCGGTTCGAGGAGCAGGATGTCATTTGCCTTAAAGTCATATTCGGTTACGTTGATGGTCGCATGAGCTGTACCGCGCACCAACAAAGCGTACACACCGCATTTGATTTTACACGGGTAACGACCGTACTCGTTCATCAGTTTTCCACTTGCGTCGCCGATCATATAATCGCCGTACGGACAATCTACAATAGGGATATTATTCTCGTTCATCTTAATGATTGTATCAAAATTCGGTGCAAAGGTACTACTTTTTTTTGAAATATCAAAATAATCGTACAAAAATATGCAAAAAAAAGAAGAACCGCAATGCGATTCTTCCGTTTGACCTTAATGTGCGTATTACGCCATTTTGTTGATCATACGTGCGAGCTTCGACTTGAGGTTAGAAGCTTTGTTCACGTGGATGATGTGGCGTTTAGCCAATTTGTCGAGCATCGAGCTTACTTTAGGCAGAGCTTGTGCAGCTGCAGCTTTGTCAGTAGTCTTGCGCAGGTCGCGCACAGCGTTACGAGTTGTTTTAGCGTAATAGTGGTTGTGTGCTTTGCGTGCTGCCGTTTGGCGAATACGCTTCAAAGAGCTTTTATGATTTGCCATCTTTGTTGTTTTTTTTGTGTCCGACTCGCGGACGGTTGTGTTACTGTTCCGCTGCCTTGAGAGGATTGGCTTTGGAATGTTGACTTTAGGAAGGTCTTTGTAGTGCCAAGGGGAATCGAACCCCTATTGCAAGAATGAAAATCTTGAGTACTAACCGTTATACGATGGCACCTCGCGGAGTGTTTACTGACGAAAAAGCGTGCAAAAGTACTGCTTTTTTTTGATATACGCAAATATTTTTGCATTTTTTTGCTTTTTTTATGCTATTTTTCTGCAAAATAAGCCGATAAATACTCCTGTTCGGGCTGTCCCGGGGTTGGAATGAGCTCTATTTGAGGATTTGGAGTCTCATTCTTGGAGGGCAACAAACCGAGGGCGTGCAGATCCATGATGGTGGAGTAACCGGAGCGTGCGATAATATGTTTGGCGTTCATCAGAACGGGTACCAATTCGGCATCGGTTATCGAAGGAACGAGGGTGATGTTTCGCCGTTTGAAACGCGTGTTGGGGCGGTTGACAAGTCCCTGCACGATGAGCACCTGTTCGTCTGTGTCTAAGTAACGGGCGACGATCTCTTTCTCCAATAGTGTGCGATGCGGTTCCAGACCCGAGAGAACGGCTACGACGGTATAATTCTGTGCAATCGGATTGTCCTGAGAGCGGTCATAGTCCTCAAACCTGCTCATCGGACCGATATACTCAATCGTACATCGTACATCGTTCCTTCGTACATCATTTGGGTGGCTGAGTTCGCCGGCAAGACTTTTGTCTGCATCTTCATAATCGGGAATCCAGACCTTATTAAAACGCGTGTATATACGCGCATGTAGGCGCGCTACGAGGGGTTCTAACCAACGCCAAGGGCGGGGTAGCATGATGTGCAGTTGGTGGGTGAGGTAGATGGTTGTTGGTCGATGGTCTTTGGTCGTTGGTCGATGGTCGTTGGTTGTTGGTCGTTGGTCGTTAGTCGTTGGTCGATGGACAAATAGCCCGAAACGGTTGTCGGAAAGGACGTAGTCTATCGGTTCTTCACGCAGCACGGCTTGCAGCATCGCGTGGTCTTTAAGCGACCACAAGAACAGTTTCGGCAGGGCTTTGAGCATTGCCCACACTTGGCTTTTACCTGCGCTGTAACGCAGGTTAAGCGGGGCTAAATAGGTATATCGGAGTTTGGGAAAATGCTTACGAAGGAGCGTTAGACTCTCACCGTTTCCGCCCAAGATGACCTCGTGCCCTTCACGGATGAGACGGCGTACGAGGGGAATGCATCGACTCGCATGACCGAGTCCCCAGTTCATTGGTGCAACGAGGTATTTACTCATTTTCGCATTTTCTCATTTTCGCATTTTCTCATTTTTGCATTTTCGCATTTTTGCATTTTCTCATTTTTGCTTTTATGCATTTAGGCGCTGATGATGACATCATAGCCTTTGGCGCGAAGGGGAGCAGCGATGCGTTCCATCTCCTCACGGGGGATCTTAGTCAGATGCTCCTCGGGGGTCTTACGGTCTATGACGTAGATCATGATCTGTTTGGGATGCAGCTGATCGACTGCATGGTACCAAGCCGCTAACTCTTCGGGTGTGGTGTTATCGATGGGTTGTCCGTTATGTTCGCCACGCAGGAAACAGGTCTGCAAGGTGAAATCGCCCTCAAACTGCGCGAGTCTCTCTATCAACGTAGCAACCGTCAGATCTTCGTTCACCGGCAGGTCAATACGACGCATCATCCTGTCTGTGCCTGCATCGAGTTTGAGGATTCGGTTGTCGCACAGGCGCAGCGCCTTGACGACATCGGGTCGTGCCAGTTGCGTAGAGTTAGAGAGGACGGACACTTTGGCAGAAGGGTAGTACCGGTCACGCAGGGCGCAGGTATCTTCGATGATGCCTAAGAAATCCGGATGCAGGGTCGGTTCGCCGTTTCCGGAGAAAGTGATGACATCAAGAGAAGTACCATTTGGACATGTATCATTTACCATTTGGCTCAGTTTCTCCTCCAGAGCCGTTCTGACTTCTTCTCGGGTCGGCAGTTTGGGCTGATGGACGGGTTCGTTCCATCCGCATTCACAGTACACGCAGTTGAAGGAACATAACTTATGCTCCAGAGGCATCAACTCCATGCCAAGGCTGATGCCTAAACGTCGGCTGTGTATAGGTCCATATACGATGCTTTGAAATAGCATAATCTTATATATTTATCACGCGGTTTCCGAGGATCTTACAGATCTCGTTACGTGCTTCTAACAGTTCCGGTTGATGTTTGAGCAGCGCCATCTGGGTATTCCAATCGTTGTTAGTTTGTGCTAACTTGAGGTTTTTCTCCAGTTCCTCCACTTGGATGTTGATGACCGTCAGTTTGATCTCGAATAGCAGTCGGGTGACGAGTTCACCGATGCGTTTCTCGGAGTCGGAGTCTGCTACGCGGTATTTCTCGGCGATCATCTCCACCGCCATTTTGCAAACCTGCGGGTCAGGGTGAAACTTAAAGAAGGTCTCTGCTTTGAATCCCTCCTCTTTGGAGTGCTGCTTGAACTCGTCAATCATGGTCTGGTAGACGGGTAAAGGTGGTTGTATCTCGTCTGCCTCTAAAGTGAGGATGATGAGGTCTCCTATCGAATAGACCGTTCCGTCCACCTCAATAGGCCGTTCGCCGTATTTCACGACGAGTTGCATAAGGTTGTAGTAGTTGGCTGCAAGTCCGCTTAGTGGCGCACTCTCACGGACAGTAGGAGTGTCTATGGGGGTAGTAGGGGACGAAGGGGCTTCTTCGAAAGAGGACACACCCTCTTCGGTGTACGAACCGCCCTCTTTGGCTTTGTTACGTTCCTCCATTTTCTTGCGGCGGAGATTGACCACCTCATTGGTCAGCACTTTCTCGGACATATGCAGTCTCTCGGCGCTGTCTTTGATATAGACTTGCCGTGTGATCATATCCGGGATGATGGCGATGGAGGAAGTGATGTCTTTGATGAGCGAGGCGCGTTTCTGCGGATCGTCTCCGGCATCCTTGCTCAGGAGGGCGGATTTGAAGCGAATGAAATCGGTCTGGTGCTCTTCGATATAACGGATGAACTCGGTGGAGTCGTGGTTCTGAGCGTAGCTATCGGGGTCTTCGCCGTCGGGCAGAAGAACGACCTTCACGTTGAATCCTTCTTCGAGGAACATATCTATTCCTCGCAACGCCGCATGAATACCTGCTGCATCGCCGTCGTAGAGGACGGTGATGTTACTGGTAAATCGCTGGATAAGACGTATCTGCGGTTTGGTCAAAGCCGTTCCGCCGCTGGCAACTACGTTCTCTATACCAGATTGGTGCATCGAGATGACGTCCATCTGACCCTCTACGAGGTAACACATGTCGGCTCGAGCGATGGATTGTTTGGCTTGGAAAAGACCGTAGAGCTCGTTGGTCTTGGAGTAGATGAGGCTGTCGGGCGAGTTGACGTATTTGCCGACGTTGTCTTTCTTCTTGAGAATACGTCCGGCGAAAGCAACGGGTTTGCCGCTGACGGTGAAGATAGGAAACATCACGCGGTCACGGAAACGGTCATACAGCCTACCGTCTTCGCTCTTACCTACGACGCCGACACCTATCTTGGTGTCCACGTTATTGATGATAAACTGCTCTTTGAACCCTTTGGCTTGCAGGGCTTTGGCTAAGGGGTTGCCTTTCTCAGGCGAGTAGCCGAGTTGGTATTTGCGGATGATGTCGTCCCTCAGCCCTCTCTCGCGGAAATAGCTCAGACCGATAGCTTGTCCTTCCTGCGTCTCCCAGAGTTGTTGCTGAAACCACTGGTTCGCGAAATCATTGACTACGAACATCGACTCGCGGTCATCTTGGCGTTGCTGCTCCTCGGCGGTCATTTCCCGTTCGGGTACGTCTATATGGTATTTCTTACCGAGTTGTTTGACGGCTTCGATATAACTGCATTGCTCGATCTCCATGACAAAACCGATAGCGTTGCCGCTGACACCGCAACCGAAGCACTTGTAGATGCCTTTGGAGGGGCTGACGGTGAACGAGCCTGTCTTCTCGTGGTGGAAAGGACAGAGCCCAATGAGGTTCGCGCCGCGTTTACGCAGCGTGACATAATCACCGACTACCTCTTCTATCTTGGCTGCCGTGTGAATCCGTTCTATGACTTCACGGGGAATCAAGGGATGTACGATTTACTCGTGATACCAGAGGTACACACCGAGGCGGATGTTCCATTGATCGAGGCGTCCACGGGTGTGTTTCTCGTTCGCAAAATCCGAGTGTTTGTACGGATTCATCAGACCGAAGTCGTAACCTCCGCGCAGGAAATAACGCTTGTATTGGAATCCGGCACCTACGCCCCATGTGACGTTCAATCGTCTGAACGACTCGTCGGGATCATCGGATTTGTAGCCGTCATAGTAGGAGTGCTCTACATCTTGGTCGTAGTCTTTCTGGGAGTCCACGCGCATGTCGAAATCGATACCGCATTGGAGTGTCGGACCGGTGTAGAGCATCAGGTAGGTCTCTTTGGCAATCTCGAACTTGTATTGCCAATCCACGAATAACTCCAACTGATGGTAGGTGATGTGCTGACGGATGCGCGGGAAATCGCTGTAGATACCCATAGCTCTCCATTTGCTGGTATAGACACCAAAGGTGTAGTTAATACCGATGGTGCTACCGAAACCGGCGATGTAGGTGGCATCATAAACCACGCCGACCTTGAAACCGTTCATCTTAATCGCCATTTTCAGGGAGTCGTTGAGAGCCGAAGTTCCCGGACGGTTAATACGCAGGATCGGTTGTGCCCAACTGATCTGAAAACCAAAACCTTGTTTCGGTTTCTCTATCGCCCATGATCCCATGGTCAGACATACTAATAGTAATGTTACAATACTTTTTTTCATATCAAAATATTCATTATTCAATATTCATTATTCAATATTCAATATTCATTATTCATTTTTGTCAACTTTCCTAAACACGTCCTCCGGGCTGATGGGACGACTGTCCTCTTCCCAGAAGAAATTGGCAAGCCGGTCGGTCAGTTCCGGCACTTGATCCAAAGGATAGAGCACACCGTTGGTCTCTTTGGTAAACCGCAGCCGTTGGATCTCTTGGTCTTCTATATAGACGCGGATGAAACTGCTCTCGGTGGTGTTCAGACCGATATATCCGCCGTCATCTTCTTTGGGGTAATAGATCGTGAGGGCATTGCCGCTTACGTCCACTAACTTGACTTCTCCGTCTATGAGAAATGCTGTGATCTCTTTGCCGCCCATCTGGTTGTACAGATCCAAGGTGTCGTGCATCACGCAAAGGGCGTTCTGAATAGCTAACGCATGATCAATAGCCCCATTGACGATATACAGCCTCATGCTGTCTGCGGAGATCTGCTGGTTGTCGCTCCAACAGATAGGATCGGTGAAGAGATAGATGGTGGAGTCCGAACCGAGATAGACCATCGAGTCGCAGACCATCTGCATATCGTCCCGGAAGACGCGCACTCCGTGGTACGCCCGTACGCGGCGGTAAGTGCTGTCTGTGATGGTGCTGTCCATCGCTAATAAGCTGTCCGGGTACGCTATCTCTTCCGTGAAGAGCGTGTCGGCATGGATATAAGCGATGTGGGCGCTGTCAGACCAATCGACCATGAGTGCGCTGTCGGTTGCATATCCGCGACTTCCTTCTTCCCACATCTCGCCGTACTCGCCGTAGAGGGTAGCGTGCTGGATAGTGTCACGCATCGCCATGTTGCCTATGACTTGACCGAAACCGATCGCTTTGTCATAGTAGATCGTATCGCCGGTGATGGACTTACCGTCCGCGTGCTCTACGACCGAGCTGTCCAAGAGCATTGAGAGCTCATTATCGGTGTTATACCATCCTCGGGAAGAACGGATAGTGGTCTCTTTCTCATAGACGATGGTGGTAGGACTGATGATGTCGGCTACCTTGGTGTCCGTTCGGTACCGCAGCGTGTCGCTGGAGAGAGTGAACTTAGGATTAGTGAGCAGCACCTCCATACTGAAGACCGCTAAGTTATGATCGGGTTGATAGTTACCGCGGACAGAGGTCAGGATGTTCAGACTGTCTTTGACCTTACCACCGGAGTAGTAATAGGCGATATTGGTGGTACGGTCGTAGTTGAGCGTGTCGGTAGTGAGGACGGTGGGGTTCTCGTCTTCTCGTCCGTGTACGAGACGCACGTTCTGCCTCATGCGGGCTAATTTGGTGTTACCGTCATAAAAGAGCTTGTCGCAGAATCCCTGCAGGGTGTCGCCTTGTACAAACCGGATATGTCCGAAAGCGTCGAGCGAGTTCGTGCCTTCGTAGAAATAGGCGCTGTCGCAATACATGAGAGCGGAGTCATGCCTAAAGATCACGTTGCCGTTCAGGATCTGTGCGTTGGCTATACGGTCTTGGTCAAAACTCAGGGTCTCCGAGTGCTCCAGATAGACCATGGTCTGAGCGCTTACGCTCAATGTACAATTCATAATGAACAATGCACAGAGCGTCCTAAGAGTTATATACCAACTCTTATGTCCGTTCGGATTCTTATGTTTTGCACAAAACCCCATTAACTCTTTGTGAATTGTGAATTGTTAATATTAATATTAATTGTTAATTATTAATTGTTAATTGCTTAGTGGATCCATCCCGGGTACTCAAAGTCGCATCCTTGCCATTCGGGTGAGATCTGGATGAAGGTGGACTGCTGTTTCTTGAGGATCCAGTCGTGGATATATTCGGCACTCAGTTTGCTCTCCAACATCGAGCGGATGGTTTGGAAATCATCCGTCAGGTTAGCGCGGTGAACGTCTGTTTTCTTTTTGAGTTTGACGATGGCGCAGACCTCGCGGTTCTTTTGCTGGTCCATCATCACGAAAGGTTGCGATATATCGCCTTCGTTCATGCCGTAGATCTGTTTGGAGATCTCGGGAGCTAACTCTTGGTACTCGAACTTACTGCTACCGGTGTTGGGGTTGATCATCAGACCGGCGTTCATCACGGTGTTCTTGTCTTCCGAGAAACGGATGACGGCTTGCTCGAATAGCATACTATCCGCCAAGACCATCTGCCGGATGCTGTCCAGTTTCTCGATAGCGTTGATCTTATCGGTAGCGCTGATACGCGGACGGATCAGAATATGACGACAGTTGATACGGTCACCTTTCTTCTCGATGAGCTGGATGATGTGGTATCCGTACTCAGTCTGCACGATACGGCTTACCCGTTTGGGGTCGTTGAGGTTAAAAGCGACCTCTGCGAACTCAGGCACCAACTGTCCTTTGCCTACAAATCCCAACTCACCGCCTCTCTTGGCACTCTCGGTGTCTTCGGAGTAGAGACGGGCTAACATACTGAAATCGGACGAGCCGTTCTGCACGCGTTCGGTGAACTCACGCAGACGTTGTTTGACGCGTTCGGTCTCCTCGATCGGCACAGGAGGTTCAAAACTCAGGATCTGTACTTCTACCTGTGCAGGCATCATCGGGATAGAGTCCATCGGCAGGTTGTTGAAGTACCGACGGATCTCAGCAGGGGTCGGTTTGATGTTCGAGGTCAGTTTCTGCTGCATCTGTTGGATGATCATCTGGTTGCGAACGGTGGTCATCATCTCCTCGCGGATCTCGCTGCTGGTCTTGCGGAAATACTCCTCCATCTTCTCTTTCGAGCCGATTTGGCTGATGTAGTAGTTCATACGCATGTCCACTTGGTGGCTCACGGAAGACTCGTTAGCTTCCACGGAGTCCAGTTCCGCCTGATGGAGGAACAGTTTCTGGATAGCTAACTGCTCGGGGATGACGCAATACGGGTCACCTTTGATCTGTTGTCCCTCGTATTGCGCACGAATACGCTCTTCTTCCACTTCGCTGCGCAGGATAGCTTCGTCACCCACTACCCAGATCACCTCGTCAATCGCCATCTGGGCATAGACGCTGATACTCAGCGCCAAAGTCATTAAAACTGTAAAACTATATTTCTTCATAAATGTCAAATATCAAAGAATTTGATCTTCTTCTCCTGTACGGCATCGTTGTAGAGTCGTTCGCGCTCCTTGCGGAGGAACTCCACACGACGGGCGTTGAGGATGATTTTCTCTATCTGCGGACGGGCGTACTCCACCGGCATTTTCTCGCCTCGCATATGTTTCTCGGTCACTTGCAGAATAAAGGTCTGGGTCGAATCCGAGATCTCTATCCGGTTGCCGTATTTGAGTTTCGTCTCTAAGTCCGCACGCTCCACGGGCATCTGTCTCGTCAGGGCGGTTACGGTTGTCCATTGGTCGGTGAAGAGCTCGTAGCCGCTGGCATTCTGATAGACGTATTTCTCGATGTCGTCAAGGACGTTAGTCGCTTTGCTGTTCTTTCTCTCCTTTCTTTCCTGCCGCTCGGTGCCGATCTTGAGCAACCATTGTTTGACTTTGGAGAGGTTTGGTGCATCGTTGGGCACGACCAGCAGCACGCCTTTGACGATGCTCTCGTCCAAGATAAACCGGTCGGGCATTCGGTCGTAGATAGCTTGTACGGCGCTGTCCGGAATGGATTTCGGCATCCGGCGCTCTACCAAACGGTCTTCGTATGCCTGCGCGTACAAGGTGCGTCTGTACTCGGAGACCATCTGTTCTATCTCGCGATGGGTGCGTGCGGTGGAGTTGTCGTAGAGCAGGATGTCTTGCGCCCATTGGCGGATATATTGCTGCACCACGCGAAGGCTGTCTTCACTGCTTAGACCCAAGGTCAGCGAATCCAAAGTCGAGCGGTAGAGGTACTGTCCGTTCAGTTCCGCAACGGCTCCTACCTGCTGTTTCTTCTCCAGCGCCTGACATCCGCATAGGAGCGTCATCAGTACTGACAACACGATTCCTGCACCTACTATATTTCGTTTGTTTATCATTTTAGATCAAATTAGCGTGCAAAGGTACTACAAAAATTGCATATATGCAAATAAAAAAGGATTTTTTTGTAAAAAATAGAATAAATTCTATTATTTGCTACGTACCCATGTCTGATTGCGACCGAGCAGACCCCGTTTGTCGAGTGAGCCACGCAGGATGAGTTGACCGTCCTTGGGGTAGATCTTACCGTAGTAGAACTTGCCGGACTCGGGATCCAAGACCTGTCCGTCCACGAGCTGGTTCTTCTCGGCATCGTATTTCATGCCGCGGATGATGACTAATCCGACGACGGGTTTGTTATGGTCTGCGCCTTCACACTTGGTGCATTTCGCATCCGGGTCACCCACCAGCAGTTGGGCGATCTTGCCGTAATAGAGTCCGTCGGTGGCCTTGAAGATGTGTACTACCGAGCGGTGTTCGCCGGTCTTGTCGTCCACGGTCTTCCAATCTCCGAGGATCTGGTTTACTTGCGCTGAGGCAGTCAACAAGCACGTCATTGTACATGCCAATAATAGGATTCGTTTCATAGGATCTTTCATTTGTTTCCGGCTGCAAAGGTACTGCTTTTTTTGCATATATGCAAGAAAAAGAATTAAAAAATAAAAATTAAGAATTAAAAATTAACTTTTCCCACGTGGTCTTTGAGATTTTTATTGTAACCAAAAACGCGCAACCTGCGTCCGCTTCGTAAACTTGCGTACTGGATCGCAATCGTCCCTTAGCCGCTTGTAAGCAAGCTTCCAGACATCTAATGAACGCTTCCGATACGGCACTTAGTCATAGACTAACCGCCTGTTGCTTCCAAAAAAACGGGATTTTATCCCTCTCAAAAAAGCGCTTCGCTCCCAAAAACAAAATTACCCTCGTTCGGATGTAATGAATGCTACACCCCGCAGGCTTTTTTGAGAGTGGAGTGTAACGAAACGCTTTTTTGTAAGCGAAGCGTTTTTTTTGTAAGGCGGACGGACAACTATTGAGTTGTACGTGATGGCTAGCGGATATTGGGCTCTGGGAGCTTGCTCACATGAGACCAAGAGCCGATAAGCATTAGACCGCAAGGTCGTACCGCCGCGTTTTTGGTTACAAAACATCAACTTTCTCTGTTCGCAAAGGGCACAAAGGAAACAAGGTGTCAATTTTTACACATATGTGGAAAATTTGACGTTTTGGGCTCAAAAGTGTAACAATACGTAAATTTTTGGTAACAATACGTAAATTTTTGCGTGTACGTGTTGCGTGTTTGAAAAATTGTTTGTACCTTTGCACAGTTTTATAAAATGGTAGGTTATGACATTAGCAGTTAGATTTCGATTCCATGGGGCCAAGACGCCTACTTTTGACATTGTGGAACTGACAGATAATCAATGGCGAGAGTTCTTTTGGTTGGAGCGCAGTATGATGCGTTTGGAGTGGATGATTCATTTTTTGAACCGCGACTATATGCGGCACGAAATTAAGGAACTTTGGTGGATTCCGCTCGATGACCAAGAGGGCTTACAAATCGCTCCCAATGCCCCGATCCGCAAGAAATAATAAACAAGACAAATAAATCAAACAATAAACTAATATATTTAACTAAAAATCTAAATATATGAGAAAAAAATTATTTACAATTCTTCTCGCCCTCGTGACAAGCGTGGGGTTGATGAATGCCGCTGTGGATGGTAAACTGTCAGGCGCATTCTCGGTAAGCGGAACCAAAGTGGTGTATTTCTCGAAAGGAAACTTGCAGGCTACCACCAATGACCAAGGTGCTACATTGACTTGGGGCTTTGCAGAAAACCAATGGGATTATGTTGGTGATAACGCTGCTAACACCTCTTTTGACTATTGGGGTGGAACGGGTAATGGTAGTTATGATTTGTTTGGTTGGATAGGCGAATCATCGGCTTTAACCGATTATAGACAATACGGTATAGGAAGTAATTATGACTTTACTGATTGCGGTAATACTGCTGGTGAGGATCTTAAAGCTGATTGGGGTAGCCTTATGGGTTCTGATTGGCGTACATTGACCTACGATGAGTGGCAATACTTGATCAAGAGCCGCAACAATGCAGCAAATCTTCTCGCGTATGCTACCGTTAATGGCAAGACGGGTCTTATCCTTTTGCCGGATAGTTGGACTTCATCGAGTGTGGCGCTGACCATAACTACAGCTAATTACACCACCAATATTATTAGCGCTTCCGATTGGAGCACTTTGGAAGAGCAAGGTTGTGTATTCCTGCCTGCTGCCGGTTGGCGCTCAGACGATTCGGTTGGTGGTGTAGGTGAAGGAGGCGATTATTGGTCTTCTTCGTCTCCTTCAGGAAAGCAATATGACGAAGGTAGCGCATACTGTTTCTTCTTTGATACAGACTTTTCTAAACAGCCGGATGGTATGCATTTCAACAAACGTGGTCGTGGTTTTGGTCTCTCCGTTCGTCTTGTTTCCGAAACAGCTCCGACTCCTGCGGTAAGTCATACGTACACCGCTGTGGGCCATAACTTAGCGATCTTTAGTAACTCGTGGGATCCAAGCATCACCGACAATGATCTGGTTCTTCAGGAGGACGGTTCCTATAAATTGGAGAAAGAGAACGTTTCATTCACCGGTGCTACTACTATCCAGTACCGCGTTTGCAAAGACCATGCGTGGGATGTAGCGTATCCCGCTACAAGCGAGGATGCTGCTACATTTGAAATCCCCAGCTTAGGTGATTATAAGATCACGATCACCTATAACCCGGTAGGCAATGTGGTTTCCGCATCGGCAGAGAAGATTGCCAAACCGACCATTCAATTGAATGGTAATTTCTCCGGCGAGTGGACAGATACCGAGGCGTTTGAAGTAGTTGAGCAGCCAATGGATAGTTATGCTAAATTGACAAAGCTCCTTGAGCCGGGTACCTATGAGTTTGGTGTCAAGGTGAACGGCGAGTGGAGAGCGAACGGTTCTGCGTACACACGCGATAATTATTCGTATATCATAGAGGAAGGTCATACGGGTAATCTGACTATCAATGTAGATGTCAAAGGCTACTACTCCTTCTTCTGGTACTATGATAACAACCGCTTGATAATCGATTATTCACGCGTGTGCGGCATGTACTGGAAGGATGTAACGGCGGGCAATTTCGAAGTGACACTTGGTCAGGAAGGCGAAGTGACCCTCCCGAAAGTTTGGGCAACCAGTATGGCATTTGCATACAATATTTTCAATGGAGTAGATCAAGTTCGTTTGGGTTCGACCGATGAGACGGTGGCTACTATCGCATATACACTCTCTGAGGATGGTCTGGGTACCCTTACGTTCCATCAAGCAGGTGAGTGCGATATCTATGTAGTACATGATATTACCAATCTTTATTGCTACGACTCTTGTGCATTCCATCTGACTGTACATCCGGCTCCGACTCCGGTCACCTCGTATGCTGTTGAGTTCGCATTGGGTGACGCAGAGGGTGTTGCTCCTGCGGCTCTGGACGTTACAGTCGGTGAGGCGCTGACCATGCCGGTGAACAAGACGCTGTATAAAGCCGGGTACACCTTGACCGGTTGGTCGGACGGTGTGAACACCTATCCTATCGGCGAGTCCTTCACTCCGGCTAATGACGTAGTCCTGACTCCGGTCTTCACGGCTAATGAAGCTGACCTGCTCAATGCAAGTACCGATGTGACCGTTAAATGGTATTTCGGTGGAGACAAAGGTGCTCCGACCACGTCCTATGAAGGTACTTCCGGCCTGTTGGTTGCTCAGGCTACCATCGGCAACAAGACCGTGGATGTCAAACTTGCCATCGATGCTACTTCCGGTAAGTTCGCACCTCAGCCTTCTACCGAGTGGGCAAACGTGAAAGTAGGTACCATTTTCACTTATCCGTACAAAGAGGGCATGACGGTAGATGTACACACCTATTCGGGTAATGTGACCTATTATCTCGCTGACGGTAATGTGACTTGTGGCGCGAACGACCTCTACAGCTTTATCGAGGTAACGTATCCTGCTTCGGCTCCGGCTAATCCGGTAATCAAGTTGAATGCTGATTTCGGTGGTGTTTGGGCAGATACAGAAGCTTTCACGGATAATGGTAACGGTAAGGCAAGTTGGACTATTTCTACGCTGACAGCAGGTGAATGGTATCACTTTGGTGTGAAAGTGGATGACACTTGGACATCGGACAATGCTGCCTTTGACCGCGCTAACCCGAGTCGCGTCGTTAACGGTACAGGTGATGCCATGTGGTTCCAAGCTGATGTAGCAGGTGAATATACCTTCACATGGGAGTATGCCACCAACACGCTCACTATCGGTTTCCCGAACTTTATTACTATCAATGGAACACCTGCGGTTGGCGACAACTCGATTTCGCTGACGTATTACTTTGATCCGGCAAATGTACCGGGCATCGGAGGCTATGCTCCGACTCTGAAAGTGAAATGCGTCGAAGACGATAAGTATGACGAAGAGTGGTTGAGCTTGTACTTCATCGCAAACGGCACGCAAACGATCAATTTCGATAATATGGGTTCTTTCCAAGCAGGAAAAACTTATCAAATCTGCTTTGCTTACTACGCTAATAGTGTATGGCATGACGAGGTGTTCCAGACTCTTACCTTCTCCAGCAATACTGTAGGCATGAAGGGCTCATGGGATAATTGGGTGGACGTAGTGAACTTCACGGATAATGGTAATGGTACCGCTTCGGTGACTAAGACCTTCGAGCACGAAGGATACTATACGTTCAAGACCGTTTTGAATGGTGATGATTGGCGCGGTAACGGCGAAGCCTTCAAACGTAATTATACCGGCGCAGAAGGTATCGTCGGGAATACGGATATGACGCTGTGGGTAGATGCCAAGGGCGAATATACCTTCACTTGGACGTACGCTTCCAACCGTATTGACATCACTTATCCGGCTCTGCCGACTGTTTATCTGTATTTGAATGGTTCAGCAGATGCCTTCACCGATAAGGGTAACGGTACCGCTACGTACGACATCCACTTTAGTGCAAAGGGTAGTGATAAAGAGTTTAAGATTCGCTTAGGTGAAAGTGATTGGAGAAGTAATGGACAGACCTTCAATCCCGAAAATACCACTTATGATTGGATCAACGACGCCGGTGGCGGTGCTTATATGAAGATTTATATAGACGCCGAAGCGGATTATACCCTCACTTGGACGTATGTAGAGAACAAGCTTGAAATCACTCACCCTGTTGTGCCGGATTATTCCGTTGCGACAAATGTAGATCCGGAGGACCCGGTTGTTTATTACTCGACCTTCTATAGTAGCAATTATTCCTACAAGCTGATGGACGATGGTACCGTGGCGTTTATCGCAAAAATCAGCAATGGTGATCTTGTGCTGACGCAGATTGCCGAGGGTGAGCAAGTCATTCCTGCCGGTACGGCTGTCATCTTCCGTAAGACCGGTTCATCGCTTCCTGTAGGTCTCCGCGATACTGAGGAGAACAACACGAGCTTCGATCCTGCGGACAATGATCTCGAAGGTGTAAATGTAGCTACTCCGGTAACAGATATACCCGGTCTGACGGTTGATAACTGCTACGTACTGTCCGGTAAGTCGCATGACGAGACGGTATCCGGCGTTGGTTTCTACAAGATCTATGGTAACACCCTCAAGCAACACAAAGCATATGTGAAGTACGCTGGTAGTTCGAACAACGCACCGAAAAAGATGCGCTTCGTCTATGGTCAGGCTACAGGCATTGAGGATGTACAAGGAAACAATGTACAAAGTACAAAGGTCATCGAGAATGGCGTTCTCTATATCATCCGTGATGGTAAGACCTACAACGCAATGGGACAAATGGTTAAGTAAGTTGAAAATTGTAAATTGAAAGGAAAAATTAGTATGAAAAAGAAAATATATTTTCAACCTGAGGTGCAGGTAGCACATATCGCATTGGAGTCGATGGTCTTAGCCGGTAGTCCCGGAAACACCTTTAATTTCAACAATATCGAAGGCGATCAGTGGTAATTAGCTGTCCGCTATCCTAACGAAGGGGGTGCGTCAAATCAATGACACATCCCCTTTTTTTATAATTTTTAATTGATTTATTTGCGTATGTGCAAAAAAAGCAGTACCTTTGCAGCGGATTTTAATCGAGTGCTATAAAGCACGAGAAAAACGGCTCCCTTAACGGATTTTAATCGAGTGCTATAAAGCACGAGAAAAACTGCTCCCTTAGCGGATTTTAATCGAAGTGCTATAAAGCACGAGAAAAACGGCTATATTGACGGATATGTGAATTTAGCAAATTTAAGTTGATAATGAAAGACGAAATAGTTTTATACCAGCCTAATGAGGAATTGTCTCTTGAGGTCAAAGTAGAGAACGATACTGTATGGCTTAACCGCAACCAAATGGCTGTACTGTTTGATCGTGACGTTAAAACAATCGGTAAACACATTAATAATGCCTTACGCGAGGAGTTGGCTCCAACTGTCGCAAAAAATGCGACACTTCAAAATGACAACCCAACTGTCGCAAAATTTGCGATAGTTCAGCAAGAGGGAAACAGAAGTGTAGTACGGCAGGTTGAGTATTATAGCTTAGATGTTATCTTATCAGTTGGTTTTCGCGTAAAGAGTTCTCGAGGTATTGAGTTTAGAAGATGGGCAAATCGCGTCCTAAACGAACTTATATTACGCGGTTACACGATTAATCAACGCCTATTGGCAGTAGAAGATCATGTTGATAAAAGTCTGATGGCGCAAGAACGCAGATTAGAAGCGGTTGAACAGAAGATAGATTTCTTTGTGCGCACATCTTTACCGCCTGTTGAGGGTATCTTCTATGACGGTCAAATCTTTGATGCATATACGTTTGTCAATGACCGTATTCGTGAAGCCAAAACGCGCATAGTGTTGATTGATAATTATATAGACGATCGAGTGTTAACTATGCTTGATAAGCGAAACGATGGAGTAAAAGCGACAATCTACACCAAGAATTTTACCAAACAATTATCGCTGGATATAGCGCAACATAACAAGCAATTTGCACCTATTGATGTAGAGCCGTTCAATCTTTCTCACGACCGATTCATGATCATTGATGATGTCGTCTATCATATTGGCGCATCACTCAAAGATCTCGGAAAAGCATGGTTCGCATTTACCAAGATGAATGATATATCAGCCAACGAATTATTGGCACGCATCAAATAAGTTCGCCGACTTATTATAAACTTCAAAATATAAACACTTATTTCATTCCCGAGCAGTCTCGCAAGAATGCGAGGCTGCTCTTTTTCTATATAAAAACACCCCTTGCAATTACATAAATAACGACTACAATTCTTAACAAAAAATTCATTTAAATTTTAAAAATTATGAAAAAAAAGATCAATTCAAGCAGCGCCTGATCGGGCGTTGCAAAGGGGTCACGGTCATCAATTATGTTTCCGGTCCGGTGTACATTCAAAACAACGTGTATTACAACACTCCTCAACCCAACTCGGAACCAAACCCGACCGAGAAAGAGGACACTCCTGTTTCTGACTATTTCAAACACCTTACTCCAAAATGTGTCAAGGATAACAGAGTCGAAGCCGTAGAAGCGGAAATTAGCGCGGCTTGCAAAGGGACTGCTGAAGGGCTATGGAGAGTGCTTTGGAATAATGAGAACTTAGGCTATGTGGAAGTCGAACATATGGAGGCTACTACGCTCTATAAAGATATAGAGACACGCTTTGGTAAACTGCCTTTCAAAGAGCGCCAATTCCGTGCTGCCCGCAACAAAAGGTTCCTTTAAACCCACTGCCGCAGACTGCCGCGGACTGCCGCGTCTCGCGGCATTTTACTGCCGTTTGGCGGCACTTTACTGCCGTTGACTGCCGTAATGCATCCGTTTTTTCGGATGCTTTTTTTTTATCCCTACCTTTGCACCGGATTTCGGTTGTGGCAACGTCGCCGCACGTAAAGATCCGATGTATATGAGTAAAATCATTTTTGAGGTCATCGACCAATTTTTCGCAGCACAAATCGCTGCCAACGAGAGTGAAGCAACCCTTGAAAGTCTCCGTCCACTGGTGGAGGTAGCCGTCAAAGAGATGATGCGGCAACAAGGCAAACCCAAAGGCTGGACAGGCACATTAGAGTACCACGGCTTCAAGATCATCGTCAGCCGCCCTAAGTCCTTCACATGGGAACTGAACAACCAGATCCAAGACGCCAACCTCGATTATTAC
>ONMU01000035.1 GCA_900319035.1 uncultured Bacteroidales bacterium | reverse complement strand
CCATCGAGCCAGATACCCAAGATCTTGTCATCGTTCTTCGCCAGACGGATGTTCGAGAGGATATGATCGAGACCGACCGTCTCCCCTTTGTTATTACGTCTGAAGGGTACTTCGGGCATTGCGCCCATGAGTTCAGCAAAGGGGCTTGCATCTTGTGCCTGCTCCACCAGTTCACCCTTCATCTGAAGACGATAGATGGTCTTGTCCTCCAGTTTGACGGTAGAGGAAGAGAACATGTCTCCCATCAACCAGCCTAAAAGGGCACTGCACAGGAAATACACTGCGAAGAAAATAAGGCAGCCACCGAGGCAACCGATTCTGCGACGAGGACGAGCCTGTCCGTCCTCTGTCTGTACATTTTGACGAATAAAAATCATAACATTTACTATTTAAACATTTACCAATTATTCATTTAGTTTCAAGTTAAAGGTCAGGCGGTGATAAGGGGTGACGCCGTATTTCTTCAAGGCTGCATAGTGTTCCGCGGTGGGATAGCCTTTGTTGTTCGACCATCCGTATTGCGGGAACTGCTCATGGAGACGAAGCATGTACTCATCCCGATAGGTCTTCGCCAAGATACTTGCTGCCGCTATGGACATATACGTAGCATCGCCGTGTACGACCGTGTCTGCGGGTATCTCCAGCAGTTCGCCTTCCGGCACGTACGGTTTCCATTTATTGCCGTCCACGAGTATATGTTGCGGTCTGATACTCAGTTTGTCCAAGGCTCGCTGCATGCCCAAGATGGAGCATTGGAGGATGTTTCGCTCGTCAATCTCCTGCGCTGTCACTTCGACTACCGCCCATGAGAGGGCTTCTCGTTCGATGACCGGACGCAAGGCTTCGCGTTGTTTCTCAGTCAGCTGCTTGGAGTCGTTGAGCCACGCGAACTCAGGGATCTGCTCCACCCTCTTCGGGTCAAGGATCACCGCTGCGCAGAACACGCTGCCCGCTAACGGTCCTCTTCCCGCCTCGTCACATCCGGCTTCGAGGATATTTGGTATCATATAAGTTTTCAGCATTCAGATTTCAGATTTCAGCATTCAGATTTCAGATTAGAACGGATAGCCGATGGCGAAATGGAAGGTCATGTCATCCTTCCAGCCAAGACCATTCTTGGCAGTACGCCACTGTTTGCCTTCGTCTATACGTCCCGGGTCGTGGAGCTTCACACCAAAATCGACACGGAAGATGAAGATCGACAGGTCAAAACGGAGACCGACACCGTAGCTCCATCCTATCTCCTTGTAAAACTCTTTCAGCATGAACGCACCTCCGGGCTGCGAAGCGTACGAGTCGATCGTCCATATATTTCCCGCATCGGTGAAGGCTGCCAATTCGAGGAAGCGAAGCACCTTAAAGCGGTATTCGAGGTTCATATCCATGCGAATATCTCCTGCTTGGAGGTCATAGACAAGCGAACTGCCGTTTCCACGGAAGGTACCGGGACCAAGGGTTCGAGCCTGCCAACCTCGTACGCCGTTAGCGCCTCCTGCGAAATACCGCTTGGAGAAAGGAACGGCATTGGCGTTGAGGTAAGGTACTATGATACCTGCGCCAAGATGGACAAGGAGATGATGCTTAGGAGTGACGACCCCATGGAACGTGAAGTTAAAGTCTCCTTTTGCATACTGGGCAAAGGGTATTTTGCCGAGCAAGTATTCGCCTTGGTCATTCTTGGGGAAACGCGCTACTTTGGAGAGCGCATAGAGGGCATTACCTGCCGTCTCCACGGTGAGGGCAAACTGCACGTACGAGCGATCCGGACGACGGGAATTGAACGAAGAGTACATACAGGTATAACTCCAATCCACGATGAACTGGTCCTCATAACTGGATTTGAGCACCGAAGAACGGTCGATGAAATCATGTTTGAAGCGCTCGGACATCCACGGCAGGTAGATATAGTTGATGTCAATGAGGTTGAACTTATGCGTCCAACGGCTCCCCGGGGTGCGAGGGATGATATAAGACAGACCGGCGTTCGCGATGGTACGAGTGTACTCGTCGGGACGCTGCTGGTAGTTATAGGCGATGTTGACTTTCACGTTGGAGGGGAAGAGCAAACCCGCCTCGGCTTTGCCCTCCAACGCCCGTCCTCCGTTGGCTCTCCATTCGTATGAGACTCTTCCTCCCAAGGTCAGCAGTTCGGCACCCCGGAAGATATTCTTGTTGCTATAATTCAGACCAGCGGCTATACCCCAATCTCCAGCGCTGTAGGTTCCCTCCAGTTCGGCAGAGACGGAGTTGAGTCGTCCTCGCGAGACGCTGATGTTACAGTCGAGGAGGCTGTCTCCGACGGGTGTGAAAGCGATGTCCACATATTTGACAGGCGGGAGAGCGTTCATGCGCGCGTACGTACGCTCCCCACGCCACGCTGCATAACGCGTACCGGCACGAAGACGGCTGGTACGACGAAGCGTACTTTTGCGAAGGAAATTATGGTCTTGGGTAAAATTGACTTCCCTGATATAATAGATGGTACGCAGTTTCTTGAGGGTCGCACTATCCAGATCGTTCAAGAAAGGCGCCATGTGAATACGGACATCGACCTCGTGGGTTGCGAGGGAGCTATCCGCCGTGAACTCCAACATCGATTTCTCGAAGTAGAAATACCCGCGGTTTCGGATAGCCGTCGCTATACGGTCACGTTCTTCGTCCAAGACAGCGGTGTTGAACTGCTCCCCTTCGTGCACTTTGCAGCGCTGTTTATCCATCGCTACTTTGCGCACGTCCTCCAGAGGGATGTCCACTTCGTAATGACGGATCTTATAGGGCTGATGGGCGGTGACGAGATAAGTGAGTTTGACCTTGCGTTTCTTGATCACTTTCTGGGTGTCCACCTCGGCATGGAAATAGCCCATGTTATTCATCTGCTGGCGGAGCTGCTGCATGCTGATGCGGGTCAGGTCTTCGTCATAGATGACCGGCGCCTCGCCCATCTTATGGGCATTGCGTGCGAGCCGTTTGTTGGACTTGGTAGTGGTGTCCCGAGGGGCGGTGTTATAGACCTGAAGCTGCAACTTCCAGAAACCGAGGATCTCCGTGTTCTGCTTTTGACGGAGATAATTGCGAAGGGAAGCGGTAGAGACTTTTTTGTCATCCGTACATTTGACATAGGCTTTGTTCAAGAGATACTGACCCTCCGGCACGAATTTGGTCGTGCTGCAGGAGGCTATCAGTAAGACAGCCAAGCACAAAAAGACATATGTACCGATGCGTTGTTTCATGATTCCAGCCTTCTAAATTCCGCAAGAACAATCGCGGTAGCAATCGAGACATTCAAGCTCTCCGAGGTCTCCGCATCTTTGGGATAAGAGGGAATACGAATAGCGTGTGTGATGAGTTTGCGGACAGGCGCGCTGATGCCGTTTCCTTCATTGCCCATGACGATCATCCTCAATCCCCCTTTAGAGGTGGGAAGAAGGGATTCGCTTGAGAGGGTCTCATAGAGATCTTTGCCGTCCAGCAGCGTGCCGTAGAGACGAATATCTGAAAGCTGAAACCTGAATGCTGAAATCTCTTGGACCAAATCCACGTAATGTACGCGCACGCGAGCAAGCGCCCCCATAGTAGCCTGTACGACCTTGGGATTATAACAGTCCGCAGTGTCCCGAGAACAGAGGATGTCATGCACGCCAAACCAATCACAGGTGCGAATGATCGTTCCTAAATTACCCGGGTCCTGAATACCGTCGAGCGCCAAGACAAGTCCGCTCATAGATGGCAAGAAGGTATCTTCCGGACGTTTCCGGAAGATACCTATCGTGCCCTGCGGCGTACGCAACCCGCTCATCTGCTCGATGGAGGTGCGATCTGCATTCTCACCTTCACGATACAGATTGACGAGTTCAAACGCTTTCTGCAACTCTTCCACGCATTTATCGCCCTCGGCTACAAAGAGCCCGAGTTCATCGCGGAATTTTTTCTGTTGCAGGGAGCGCACTTGTTTTATTTGCGCTTTGCTAACCATGTACTGAACACTTAGTAAGCGGACATTTGCTCCTTAACGGTATTATTGATGAAATCAGCGAACTCTTGGATCGTCATCTGACCCTTCTCTTCTGCGCCTTGCTGGCGAACAGAGACAAGTCCTTGTTCCGCTTCTTTCTCACCGACGATGAGCATGTACGGAATACGTTTCAATTCGTTATCGCGGATCTTACGTCCGAGTTTCTCGTTGCGGTCATCTACGATGACGCGTACATCCTGTTGCTCGAGAATCTCCTTCACCTTCCATGCGTACTCGTTCGATTTCTCAGAGATAGGCAGTACAACCGCCTGATCCGGTGTGAGCCACAAGGGGAACTTACCGGCGGTATGCTCGATGAGGACGGCTACGAAACGCTCCATGGAGCCGAACGGCGCACGGTGAATCATAACCGGACGGTGTTTCTGGTTGTCCTCTCCCGTATATTCGAGTTCGAAACGCTCGGGCAGGTTGTAGTCCACTTGGATCGTACCGAGTTGCCAACGACGACCGAGTGCATCTTTGACCATAAAGTCGAGTTTCGGACCATAGAAAGCCGCCTCACCGGTCTCTTCGCGTGCCGGCAGGTTCATCTCCTTACAAGCCTCGCGGATAGCGTTCTCTGCGTGCTCCCAGATCTCGTCTGAACCGACGTATTTCTCGTGGTTATTCGGGTCACGAAGAGAGATCTGCGCTTCGTAGTTCTCAAAATTAAGGGCTTTGAAGATGATGTTGATGATCTCCATGACGCGGATGAACTCTTGTTTCACCTGATCTTGGCGGCAGAAGATATGCGCGTCATCTTGGGTGAACGAACGCACACGGGTGAGTCCGTGAAGTTCACCGGATTGCTCGTAACGGTAAACCGTTCCGAACTCTGCACAGCGGAAAGGCAGGTCCTTGTAGCTCTTGGGGCTGTTCTTGTAGATCGCACAGTGGTGAGGGCAGTTCATCGGTTTGAGCATATAGACCTCGCCTTCCTCCGGCGTCGTGATCGGCTGGAAAGAGTCCTTGCCGTAATGATCCCAGTGGCCCGAAGTCATATACAGCTGCTTGGAACCGATATGCGGGGTGATCACCTGCTGATAACCATAACGTTTCTGAATCTTCTTGAGGAAGTCCTCCAGACGCAGACGAAGCGCCGTTCCTTTCGGCAGCCAGATAGGCAGACCCTTACCGACCATGTCGGAGAACATAAAGAGTTCGAGCTCTTTTCCGATCTTACGGTGGTCACGTTTCTTCGCCTCCTCCAAAAGCGCGAGATACTCGTCAAGCATTGCTTTTTTGGGGAAGGAGATAGCGTAGATACGGGTCATCATCGGACGTTTCTCATCGCCTCGCCAATACGCGGCGGAGCAAGAGAGCACCTTGACGGCTTTGATGGGCTCGGTACTCAACAAGTGCGGACCTTTACAGAGGTCGGTGAAATTACCTTGGGTATATGTGCTGATCTTACCATCCTCCAACTCGCTGATTAACTCGCATTTATACGTCTGACCCTTGTCGCCGAAGGCTTTGAGGGCGTCGGCTTTAGAGATAGCGTTCTTGACTACTGCTTCTTTCTTTGCGCGGAGTTCGAGCATCTTGTTCTCGATAGCAGCAAAACAGGTGTCGTTGATCACCACACCCTCGGGCGGCATTACGTCATAGTAGAAACCATTCTCGATAGCAGGACCGATACCGAACTGGATACCCGGGTACAACTCCTGCAGGGCTTCCGCCATGAGGTGCGAGGATGTATGCCAGAAAGCATGTTTGGCTTCCTCATCTTCCCACTTGTGCAACTTAATTGCCGCATCAGCCAAGATTGGCTGATTCAACTCCACGATCTGATCGTTGACACTTGCGCACAAGATGTCTTGCGCTAAACGACTGCTGATGGACTCAGCGATTTGCAACGGCGTCACGCCGTTTTCATACTCACGGACTGAATTGTCCGGAAAAGTGATTTTAATCATAAATATAAAAAATAAACCTACAAATGTTTACGGCTAAGGGGCTCACAACCGCTCCTTCGCACAAATCGGGTACAAAGGTACAAAAAAAAAATGACATATGCAAATAAAAAATGACGAATAAAAAGTATATTATATATAAATATATAATATAGTAAAAAGAAGTATTTTTTGAGTCGACTTTGGGCAAAAGTGAGGCTTGATGGGTGCTTAATATCCCCCTAATCACGCGGAAATCACCCCGTAATCACGCCGAAATCACCCCCTTTTGGAGTGTAAATAGGTCGACAACTATTCGTTATGGTAAGTTAGTTTATCTGCTCGCCGGTAAGGGTGTATGTTTTACGATCACGGAGGATATAGATTTGTCCATTGCGAAGGAGTTTATGCACTTTTTGCGTTGGGACAGAAAGGGATTCTAAGTCTTGCTGCACACCAGCTCCTGTGATGAATGACATCGTTTTGATATCCAAAATACTGCCATTTTGATCCTTCGCCGTCACCCATAAATAGTAGGTTTCTCCAAGTTCGAGTCCTTGGAGGATGAAAGAGAAACCGGATGCGTACGTTTGTTGTGGCGCATTTAGTCCCGGAGCACTAAAATGGAGAGATATTAATTTTCCTTCTTCATCAAAAACAAGGGTGTATATCTCGTTTCCGTTCTGATCTTTAACAAGCATTTCGTACGTAGCAGCTCCTTCCACAGAAGGCCAAACGACATTAGCCGTTGAGTCTAAAGAAGAAACCATGATAACCGTTGCTTCGACACTATCGGCGTCATGAGCGGGAACAAATATGGCATCAAAAGTTGTATCTGTACTTAAAACTACAGAACGAGGGTTATCAAAGATGTCATCCGACCACTTACTAAACAAATATCCTTCATTCGGGATAGCCGTTAATTCCACTACCGTTCCGGGCAGATATTCACCAACTCCATCTACTATACCATTGACAGAATTAGAGGAGATTGTGCAGGTGATAAGCTTGCGGTTAAATGTAGCAATATATATTGCGTCTTCCGTTGCGGCCTTAATATCCGGAGTCCATTTGGAGAAGGTATAGGCATATCGGTCACTCTGCCGAGTTGGCGTGGTCCCTGTATAAACCGGTATTGAGTCCTCGGGGACGAGCAAGTCAAGAAGCAGGGTACTGTCCCAATTTAAGAAAGCAACCGAATAAGCACCTTCAACAGATTTAATATTAAGGTTTTTCCATTGATCAGCCGTTCTATAGGCAGCTATATATGCTTTGGGTACATATAAAGTTATTTGCGAGCAATCGAGTTGGTCAAAAACGGCGTTTCCCATGGAAGGTGGCGTTGGAGCCAAACAAGTCAGGGACGATAGTGCCGCGCATGAAGAGAACGCATTTGCTCCTATTTTCGTGACGTGACTACCGATAGTAACCGATTTTAAATTTCTACAATTAGCAAAAGTCAATGAGCCAATACTGCTCACATCCTCACCGATGATATAGTTAGTAACCTGCTGTCCGAAAAAGGCGTAGATATAATACATATTAGCGACCGCATTGGAATTAATGGTCACGGAAGTCAAGGAATCACATTGATAGAAAGCAAGTTCAGCAAGTCTTGTAAGCCCCGTTCCAATAGTTACAGACGTTAAAGAGGGACAATTCTGGAAGACTTGAGAATCGATACTGGTAACACTATTGGGAATCGTTATGGAAGGCAAAGCGGTACATGAAGCAAAGGCAGTAAAGCCAATTTGCGAGACACTATTACCAAGGGTCACAGAAGTCAAAGCAGAACATCGAGAAAAACTACTCTCTCCGATAACCGTCACACTATCAGGAATAACCACCGAGGTCAAAGCCGCACAATGCAAAAAAGCTCTATTTCCAATGGTTTTGACGCTTTGGGAGATAGCTACCGAACTCATGCCGCAACCTACGAAAGCCATTTCACCGATATTAGCGACACCATCATCTATCACCACAGAATGAATGCTTGTATTATACGAATCCCAAGGAGCTTTAGAACCATATGTATAATCGTACATCGCTCCTGTACCGGAAATCGTAAGGACTCCATTTGAGAGATCCCAAGTCAGATTGTTGCCGCAAGTACCGCTCACAGCAAAGATAGACTCAAAACTTGAAGCAAGTACAAAAAAGAGAGTAATGAGTTTTATTTTCATAAATTGGATTGATTATTTTATTTGTTGTTTTTTGCGTTTTCAAAATCGCATACATAAACTTTTGAGAGCGCAAAGGTACAACAATTTTGGGATATATGCAAATAAAAACGAATAAAAATTTGCATATATCAGGAAAAAGTAGTACTTTTGCAGACAATTTTAAATGGATGAATATCATGAGACGAACAATTTCTCTATTTTTAGTGGGTCTGATGTTGTGTGCAGGTGTGCAACCGGCATTTAGCTGGGGTCAGAAAGGACATCGGATTATTGCCAAGATCGCGTACGACAACTTGCATCGCAAAGCTCGCAAGGCGGTGGACAAGATCTTAGGTCCGCAAGGGATGATCTACAATGCCAATTGGGCGGATGAGATCAAGAGTGATAATATCTACCCGCAGAGTATCAAGGACGGTTGGCATTTTCAGGATTTCGAAGGCGGTTTGAGTGATTCCATCGTAGCCGACGCGTTGACACACTATCCGGCAGAAGGCGGCAGTCTGTTTAGGGTGTTGGATTCGCTGGAGTTGGAGATGATCACCGAGAAATACTCGGAGAGCAATGCGGATCATATTCTGCGATTTTTGGTTCACCTGAACAGCGACCGTTATTGCCCGATGCACATAGCGCACATGAGCGACCGTGGGGGCAATGACGTGAAGATGCAATGGTTCGGACGCGAGACTCGGCTTCACACGGTTTGGGACACAGATCTCATAGAATCACAGGGTTACAGCTACACCGAGTACGCGCAGATGCTGCAAAACACGTACAGAGATTCCAAAAAACGAATAGAGCAGATGGGCGATGAACAGCTGTTGGTGGAATGCTATCACATGACCGATGCGATCTATAAATATCAGGAGATTTGGGACGGTAACACGTATCATTATATATACACGTGGCGCGAACCGATGGAGGCACAATTGTACATCGCCGGTATTCGTTTGGCGAAACTGCTGAATGAGATTTATAAGTAGTTGAAAGTTGAAAGTTGAAAGTTGAAAGTTGAAGGTTGAAGGTTGAAAGTTATGAAGAAGACATTTTTAGTTATCGGGTTTGTACTGTGTTCGTTGGGGTCATGGGCAGGAACGAACATCCAGCTGTTTTACGACTTCGGCAGTCTGAACACGGCTTGTAAGAACGAGCGTTCGAACCGCGTGACGACCACAGTCGAGTTGTTCTACACCGACCCGTGGGGATCGACTTTTGCGTTCATCGACATGGATTATGCAATTCATCCGAACGACCCGAAGAACACGGTCTTTTTGGCGTACGGAGAGATTGCAAGATGCCTGAATTTCTGGCATCAGAGTCCGGCAAAAGATCTGAGCGTGCAGGTGGAATACAACGGTGGTTTGGGTTTAGGCAGAGCCGACACAGGCGGCATGATCGGTTATGGTATCAACCACGCCGGTTTGGTGGGTCTGAACTACTGTCTGCACACTGCTGATTACAAGAACATCTTCAATCTCGAGCTGCTCTACAAATATATCGCGGGCAGCAACAACGGTTTCAAGAATAAAGCGCCGTTGCAGTTCACGTTCGTTTGGGGCTGCGATGATTTCTGTCTTGCTCCGGGGTTGCGGTTCAGCGGATTTTTGGACATATGGGGTGAGCGGGATTTTCAGGACAAACAGAGCTGGGTATTGCTCACCGAGCCGCAGCTTTGGTACAACGTCGGACGATGGTTCAAATGCCCGAACCTGAATATCGGAACGGAGATCGAGTTGAGTTATAACTTCACCGGTTCGGGATTCATGTGCAACCCTTGTTTAGGTATCAAATGGACGTTTGATTAAGTTTTTAGACAAAAAGTAAAATAGGTATTAGTATGAAAAAAGGGTTATTGGCACTTAGCCCCATTGCGGCGATGATTGTGCTGCTGATTGTGCTCTCCGCGTATTACGGAGGCGTGAGCAATGCGCCGCTGCTGTTTATTTTTGTGATCACGGCGATGATAGCCGTGGGTTTGACACGCGGTATTCCGTTGGGAGAGCGGATCTCGATCTTCTCGCAAGGCGCAGGCAGTCCGAAGCTACTGCTGATGGTTTGGATCTTCATGTTAGCCGGAGCTTTTGCAGCGACGGCGAAAGAGATGGGCGCCGCCGGAGCGATGGTGGATCTGACGCTTCGCATCCTGCCGACTAATTTTGCGTTAGCGGGTTTGTTCATCGCCGCGTGTCTGACCTCGATCTGTATGGGTACGAGTGTCGGAACGATCGTAGCGCTGATGCCTATTGCAACCGGTTTGGCGGAAGCGACGACGATGACGTTGCCGGTGGTGGCGGCGGCAGTTGTGGGAGGCGCTTTCTTCGGCGATAATCTGTCCGTCATCAGCGACACCACCATCGTCGCCACACAGTCTCAAGGATGCCGAATGAGCGATAAGTTCCGTTTTAACATCCGTATGGTCACCCCCGCAGCGATCCTTGTTACCGTGCTGTACATCTTCTTAGGTTGGAACACCAAGGGCATCGCCGCCGAAGGAGAGATTCTCTGGTGGAAAGTGATGCCGTACATCGTTGTTTTTGTGTGCGCTATATGCCGGATAAACGTGTTAGTGGTGTTGGCTTTGGGCTGCATGCTCACTTGTGCAACCGGAATTATTGACGGTAGTTATGACCTCATAAGTTGGGAAGAAGCGGCTTTGCGCGGCGTCATGGGAATGAGCGAGTTGATATTGATCTCGCTGTTGGCAGGAGGCATCTTTGCACTGATCCGTTATAACGGAGGATTTGATTTTATGATCTCCCAAATGACGCGCCATCTGAAGAGTTCCATGGGAGCGGAATGGAGTATTTGCGGGCTTGTAGCTTTCGCGAATATATGCACGGCGAACAACACCATCGCTATCCTCTCTGTGGGCGACATCGCGCGTCATGTGGCGGAGAAGTTTGATATTGATCCTCGGCGTAGCGCGAGTTTGTTAGACACCACGAGTTGTTGTGTACAGGGACTGCTGCCTTATGGCGCACAGCTGCTGATGGCGTCCGGCATAGCCGGTATCAGCGCCATGAGTATCGTGCCGTGGTTGTTCTATCCTTTCTTCCTCAGCCTCACGGTGATCGCTACCATCGTTTGCCGAAAGCGGCAGAAATAAGTATGAAAAAACAAATATAGGGTGTGCCGATTGACACGCCCTATATTTTTTTTGGTACTTGGTACGTATTACTGATGTTGCTCGCGGAGGAGATCGTTAACGGTCTTCACGGGGTTGAAGGTCGAAACGGGCACCTCCACAAAGATAGTGTTCCATTTAGCCATCGCACCGTTCCAGAGACCCGGTAACTCCAAAGCCAACAGTTCTTTACCGTCCTTGGACTTGCTGGAGATAAAGCCCGTCTTCGGATCCACATAATCCGGCAAGTTGAACGGTTTGCCTTCGTAGTCGCGGATAGCACAAACGAGATCAACCGGATTGAAGTGAGTCGATTGCGCCATGAGTGCCGGATCGCTGATCTGGGTCGATTCGAGGATTTGGCAAGAGATAGAACCATCTTCATCGCGCACAAGGAACGGACCACCACCGGGTTCTCCGGTGTTCTTCACTACGCCGCAGACACGGATAGGACGATTCAGTTTCGCACGCTCTTCGTCACTCAAGTCGGGGTTCTTGAGTGCCTCGAAGACGCGTTTCTGCTCCGTTACCAGCACACCGGCAAGGATCTGTTTGTAACGAATCGTATCTTTCTTGAGACGGTCAGGCACCACATTATCAATGTTTTTGATGAAAACGATATCGGCATCCTGCTGGTTGAGGTTCTCGATGAGCGCACCGTGACCACCCGGACGGAAGAGCAACTTACCGTCTTTCGTACGGAACGGCGTGCCATCGGGATTAGCAGCGATGGTATCGGTGGACGGTAACTGCTCGCTGAAAGTGATGTCATACTTAACGCCGTATTTCTGTTCAAACTTCGCCAAGTTGTCGGCTATATGTTGACGGAAAAGGGGCAGATGGTCATGACTAACCGTAAAATGCAGATACACAACGGGTTTCTCACCATCCTTAGCCGGAGCAACGCAGTACTGCGCACCCTCCACGAGGTGCTCCAAAGCCGGTGTACGCGCACCGTCACGGTACTTATGGAAGAGCAACAAACCTTTCGGCAGTTCGCCATAATGCATGTCGTTCAAGAGGTAACGAACGGCTTCCTGACCTTCTTTGCCCGCGAGCTGCGGACCGAAAGCGAAACAATCCTTGTGAGCCAAGAAATCCTGAATGAAAGGCGTCTCGATACCATCCTCCAAGTACTGGAAGAGGTTCTTGAACATACGGCTTGCAGCACCGGAAGCCGGGACGAACTTGAGGATCTTGTGTCCCTCCTCCAAATACTTCTGCCAAGCGTTGATGTACTCCTCCTGCTCGGCACGCTTAGGAGCCAAGATGCCCTTTTTCGTTGAAGCCGGAGCTACGATATCCAACTCAGGAAAACCCGTTCGGAAGCATTCTAACTGCGCTTCCGCTTTCTCTACGGAGATGCCACGAGCCTGTAACTGCTCGAGGTCTTGTGCGGTGAAATTGTTCATGGATGTATATGGTTATTTGTGTTTGTTCGCCTTTGCGGTGCAAAGTTACAACAAAAAAATGACATACGCAAGAACGCACGTCATTTTTCTGTCTTTTTATTGAAAAATTCACTCTTTTTGCCTCTTTGCCAGCTTCATCACCTCTTCTGCAATGCGTTTGGCGGAGTCTTTCTGCGCCAATTGGAGGATGTTCTCGTGAAGCGTCTGAAGGCGTTTCTCGTCCTTGATCAATTCCAAAGCCGTCGGGATAAGTCGTTCCGCTGCCTCGACATCCTTCACCAGCACCGCCGCGTCTTTGTTCACCAGCGCCATGGCGTTATGGGTCTGATGATCCTCCGCCACGTTCGGTGAGGGCACCAAGATAGCCGGTTTGCCCAATAGACAGAGTTCGCTGATAGAGGAAGCCCCTGCACGCGAAATCACCAAATCCGCATTCGCATAACGATCCGGCATGTCGGAAAGAAAATCGAGACACTCGATGTTGCTCGGACTACCGGCAGCTGTCCATGCCTCTTTGCATTTCTCGAAATACACTTTTCCGGTCTGCCAAACGAGGTGAATATCGCTCTTAGCCAAAAGCGGAAGTGCCGCTTTCACTGCCTCATTGATCGTCCGCGCACCCAAAGAGCCACCGATGATCAATAGAGATCGCTTCGCTGTTAGACCGGCTTCGCCTGTTAGACCGTCCTTAGGACTGTTAGATCGCTTCGCTGTTAGCAGGTTCTGACGCACAGGATTGCCGGTGAGGATGATCTTGTCCGCCGGGAAGAAACGCTCCATGCCTTCGTACGCCACACAGATCTTCGAGGCTTTGTTCTTGAGGATCTTATTGGTCACTCCGGCAAAGCCGTTCTGCTCTTGGAGCAAGATAGGAATACCCATCTTCGCAGCCTGCCACATAGCGGCACCCGAAGCGTATCCGCCGACGCCAACTCCCACATCAGGCCTAAAATCGCGGATGATCTTCTTCACCTGCCGCAGCGATTTGAACAGATCCATCAGTACGGACACGTTTTTCCACGGCTGCGAGCGGTTGAAGCCCCGTACGGGCAAACCGATGATCTTATACCCGGCTTGCGGTACACGCTCCATCTCCATACGACCGAGCGCACCCACAAACAAAATCTCCGCCTCCGGATCCAGTTCCTTCAGCGCGTTCGCTATACTCACTGCGGGGAAAATATGTCCTCCGGTTCCCCCTCCGGATATTAGGTATCGCATATCTAATGTTAATTAGTTAAAACGTTAAGGGCCTATTCCAGCGTAACAATAGGTGCATCTTCGAGACTCTCAGCGGTGGTCTCGTGTACGCGTTCGCGTAACTCTTTCTGCTCACGGCTCACACCCATCATGATGCCAAAATAGATCGACGTGATCAAGACCGATGTACCTCCTCGGCTGACGAGAGGCAAAGGTTGTCCGGTCACGGGACCCAAACCCACCGCCACGAGCATGGAGATAAGCGCCTGACAGGTGATCATCAATGCCAGACCCATCGTCATCAGCATTGCCGGCATGTCCGAATAGCGGCTCGACACATTGCACGCCCTGAAAAGAATAGCCAAATACAGGAAAATCAAAAACGCCGCTCCTATCACACCCGACTCCTCCACAAAGATCGCGAAGATATAATCAGCAAAAGCCAAAGGCAGATAATCGCGTTCCTTGCTGTTTCCGGGCAGCACGCCCACCGGCGAAGCACCACCACGGGCTATCGCTACAGCGGAATATACCTCTTGGATATTATCATCCGTCAGCACATATTTGGAGCCCCCTTCATCCGTGAAATGCCGGTCTATACGGCTGACCCACGTAGTCGCACGTTTGAAAGGTCCATGCATCTGTCTGCCGGGTCGGACAAATCCAAACTCCACAATCGCGTAGCCCAACACCAACGCAACCAACGCAATGCCCACCACCGAAAGGGTGTATTGCCATGGGATACGGGCAAGTATCCATAAACAGAAGATTATTAACCCGATAAGCACCGCCGTCGAGAGGTTCGAAGCCATGATAGGCAACATCACCACACCTGCAATGATCAGTGTTCGGAAGAAATATTTCTTCTTATCCTCCTCGGTGCGGATACGTGCCAATTGGTCGGCTACGACGATGATCAGACTTAGTTTAGCCAACTCGGAAGGCTGGAAAGTGATGCCGGCAATACGTACCCAACGCGCCGCACCGTTGATCGTCACCACTAACGGATTGCCCGGAATCATTGTCGAATAGACCAACAGCGTACTGATCGCCAACAAAGCGTACCCGCCAAAACGCACCCAATAGGACGGGATATATTGTATTCCGAACGCCGCAAGGACGCCTAAGACGATGAAAAACATCTGTTGTCCGATAGGTCCCAACGCCGAATGATGCATATACACCAAGGTGCTCGACGCCGAGAAAAGCGCGATGATAGCCACGATGATGAGTGCAATGAACAGCCCCCAAAACGTGCGGTCAATATATTTAAGATTGATGTTGGGCACGATGAAATTCAAAATTTAAAATTCAAAATTATAGTGCTCGTACGGCAGCCATGAACTGCTCTCCCCTATCCTCGTAACTCTTGAAAAGATCAAAACTTGCGCAGCAAGGACTCAACAAAACGGTATCCCCTTCATGCGCCGCGTTATATGCCGCCATAACTGCATCATGCAGATTATCGGTGTCAAAGATTTTTAATTCTTCAAATTTCTCAAAGTGCTCTCTCAGTTTCTCATTATGCAAGCCCATGAACACTAAGGTGTGACATTTCTCTTTCACCAACTCATCGATCTCGCTATAGTCGTTGCCTTTGTCCTTGCCGCCTAAGATCAGCACGGTCGGCGTCGTCATGGACTCCAAGGCGTACCAGCAGCTGTTGACGTTCGTTGCCTTGCTGTCATTGATCCACCTGACGCCTCGCACGGTCGCTACGTATTGGAGACGATGCTCCACCCCTTGGAATGTTTTCAAACTCTCGCGGATCACCTCTTTCTTGATACCCACTACCTTCGCTGCTATCGTGGCAGCCATCGAATTAAGCACATTATGCCGCCCTTTGAGCGCCAACTCCTCTTCGCCCAACGGCAGCGGATTCGGCACACTGAAGCCATACGGATAGAGCGTTGCACCGAGTTGAATCTTCTTCATCTCGCGGTCAATAACCGGATCTTCCGCCCAATAAATGAACGAATCCTCTTTGGTCTGATTGCGCGTGATACGGAATTTCGCATCGATATAGTTCTGGAACTTATAGTCGTACCGATCCAAGTGATCCGGCGTGATATTAAGCAAGATCGCTACGTCCGCCTTGAAATCGTACATATTATCCAACTGGAACGAACTCAACTCAATCACGTAGTAGTCATGGTCCTCATGCGCCACCTGCAATGCCAGCGAGTTACCGATGTTTCCCGCCAAACCGACGTTCAGCCCTGCATTGCGCAGGATATAATAGATAAGCGAAGTAGTGGTTGTCTTGCCGTTCGAACCGGTGATACAGATCATCTTCGCGTTCGTGTAACGCGCAGCAAACTCAATCTCCGAGATGATCGGAGTTCCTTGTGCCTGCAACTTCTGAATCAGCGGAGCTGTCAACGGAATACCCGGCGATTTCACCACCTCATCCGCATTGAGTATCAACTCTTCGCTATGCTTTCCGTCCTCCCACTGCACACCGTTCTGATCCAACAGCGCGCGATACGGTTCACTGATCGTCCCGCAATCACTCACGAACACGTCAAAACCTTTCTCCTTCGCCAGAATAGCAGCTCCCGAGCCGCTTTCTCCTGCACCCAATACTACGATTCGTTTCATATTTACCTTATCTTCAATGTCAAAATGGTTATTGCTGCCAAGATCAACGTCACGATGCAGAAACGCAGCACGATCTTGTTCTCATGATGCAGGTTCTTACTGCCCTTGAAAACGAACACACAGGTCGGATCGTTCTTGAGGACCTGCTCCACAGAGGTGCGGAAATGATCATGCAACGGGGTTCTTTTCCATACACGCACATGTTGTCCGCGCTTCTTGAAGAACTTATAGGTCTGCGTCTGAACAATCACACTCACGCTCTCCATAAGGAACACGCCGCACAACACCGGCACCAACAGCTCCTTATGAATCACCATCGCACACACACCGATAATACCGCCCACCGTCAGACTGCCGGTATCGCCCATGAACACCTGAGCCGGGAAACCGTTAAACCACAGATAACCCACCAACGCACCGACGAACGAAGCCAAGAAAACCACCAACTCTTCGCTGCCGGGGATGTACATCACATCGAAATACTGCGCCCAAACGACACTACCGCTCGTATAAGCGAGTATGAGCAAGGCTATTCCGATGATCGCCGAGTTACCCGCACACATTCCGTCCATACCATCGTTCAGGTTAGCTCCGTTGCTCACTGCTGCCACCACAAACACCGTCAGCAGCACAAAGAAAATCCACCCGAAACGGTACTTGTTCTGCTCGCCTGTCCATGAAAACAGGTCGGCATAGTTGAAGTTATGATGCTTCACAAAAGGAATCGTCGTCTGTGTGGACTTGAGTTCCGGTGTCTTCTCAAACACCACCACGTTATTCTCAATCTTGCTCGTCACCACCTCATTCATGCTCACTGCCGGGCAGAAACGCAGCGTCAGACCCACAATCAGGCCCAAACTCACCTGCCCTGCTATCTTGATCCAACCGTTGAGACCGTCCTTGTTCTTCTTAAACGTCTTGATATAGTCGTCCGCAAAACCCAACGCACCCATCAGCAGCGTTGTGATCAGCATCAAGATCATATACACGTTGGTCAACTTACCAAGCAGCAGACACGGCACCAAGATGGCAGCAATAACAATCAATCCGCCCATCGTCGGAACCCCTTTCTTCGCCACATTGAACGGGTCGGTCTTCTCGTCACGCTGCGTCTCGGAGATGTTATGACGCTTCATGTAGTTGATAAACCAGTTGCCAAACCACACACTGATCAGCAGCCCGATCACTCCGGCTACGATAGCTCTGAACGATATATAGGTGAACAACCGCGCACCCAACACATCACTAAATTGGTTAAATAACGAGTATAGCATAAAATCTCAAATTTCAAATCTCAAAAACGGAGTTAATCGCGCCCTTGCGGCAGAGAAATCTCAAATCAGTTCGCATATTTGCGAACTACCTCGTGGTCATCAAAATGGTGTTTCACACCCTTGATGATCTGATAGTCCTCATGGCCCTTACCGGCAACGAGTATCACATCTCCTGCCTGCGCTAAGGTACAAGCCGTCTGGATAGCCGCAGCGCGATCTTCGATCACCAAGGTACTACGCAACTCCTCTTCTGTCAAACCGGCTTTCATATCGTTCAGAATATCAGCCGGTTCCTCGTCACGCGGGTTATCGCTCGTCAAGATCAACTGCTCACTACCCTTCTTGGCAATCTGCGCCATCATCGGCCGCTTGCCCTTGTCTCTGTTTCCGCCGCAACCAATAACTGTAATGAGTTTCTTTTGTCCTTTGTCCATTGTCTTTTGTCCATTGTCCAAAATCTCCCTTATGGTACTTATCACATTATCAACCGCGTCC
Source organism: uncultured Bacteroidales bacterium (assembly GCA_900319035.1). Taxonomy (GTDB): domain Bacteria; phylum Bacteroidota; class Bacteroidia; order Bacteroidales; family Paludibacteraceae; genus Colicola. The sequence continues at coordinate 22,007 of ONMU01000035.1, read as the reverse complement.
GGCGTGTGAGCATAATCGACTATCGCCGTCCAGCCTTTCGGGCTGCGGATCGTCTCAAAACGACCGTTCACGGGTTTCAATGTACTCAGAACACGCAGCACTTCCAACTCCTCAAAGCCCAGACACAAAGCCGCACCGTAGATACAGAGCAGGTTGCTGACATTGAATCGTCCCACCAACGGCACAAACACCTCTTTCCCATTGATATTCAGCATCATCCCTTCAAAACCCTCTTCCAAGATCTGCGCCTTGTAATCCGCCAACGAGCGGGTCGAATAGGTCTTCACATCCGCCTTGCAGTTCTGCGTCATGACGAGTCCGTTCTTGTCGTCTTTGTTCGTCACCGCAAAAGCTGTCTTCTTCAATCCGTCAAACAGCCGTTTTTTCGTATCGCGATAGTTGTCAAAAGTCTTATGGTAGTCTATATGATCCCTCGTCAAGTTGGTAAACAGCGCCCCGTCAAAATCCAAACCAGCGATACGTTCCTGCGCAATCGCGTGCGAACTAACCTCCATGAACGCGTACTCACAACCTGCATCCACCATCCTTCTCAACAGACCGTTCAACTCGATCGCGTCCGGCGTTGTGTGGGTTGCAGGAACCGCCTCATCCTCGATATAATTGACCACGGTCGAAAGCAATCCTGCCTTGTGTCCCAAAGCACGCACGAGTTTGTACAGCAGGGTCGCAATAGTCGTCTTGCCGTTCGTACCCGTCACGCCCACAAGCGTCAACGCCTTACTCGGCTCGCCAAACCACTTGCTTGCCAACAATCCCAACGCCTTATCCGTATTTTCAACCAAAATATAGGTCACGTCCTTCGCATCGTGCATGAATGCACGATCACTCAGAACCACCGCAGTCGCGCCCTTTTCCACACAACCCTCAATGAACGTGTGTCCATCTACTGCCGTTCCCACTTGCGCAACGAACAGATCGCCTTGACCCACCTTACGGCTGTCAAAATGCAGACCCTTGATCTCTTTCTCTGTCGAACCGATCACCTCTATCGGCTCAATCGCTGTCAATAACTCGGATAAAAGCATATAATTTTTAATTCTTAATTTTTAATTTTTAATTGCGTTTTTCAAGACGCCTTACGCCCTCTCTCCAAACATAGCATCCCGTGTAAGCCATCGTCTTCTCCGCAATCACCCTCACCGTACTGCCGCAATCCATTCCCGCATCGTACGGGTATTGCGGATCTTCGATCATGCAGATACAGGTGTACCGCGGATTCTCCTCCGGGAAATAGCCCACGAACGTCATTCGGTGGTGTCTCGCTCCCTTGATATCTCTCAGCGTCCGACTTCCGCAGATCGAACTCTCCACCATCTCCGGACGGAAACGCTTCACCTCCTCGCCGTTCTGCTGAATACTCGTCACCAACATCGGTCGCATCATCCGTCCGTTGTTGGCAATCGCGTTATAAAACATCAAAATCTGCATCGGACTCATCTCCACCGAGTACCCGTAACTCATCTTACTCAACGTCACCGTGTCTCTCGGCACGTCGATTCGCACTTTGTCGGCTCCCGGGATCTCGCAATACACACTATCTAACAGACCCATCTTCTCTATCCTCCTCACGAATTTCTTCGCCGATCCCTCATAACTGCGTGTGATCAGTTTCGCCAAAGCGATGTTACTCGACACCGCCAAAGCCGACCGAACGGTCAGCATCGTGTCCATCGGGTGAGCGTCCGTGTGCTTCACCGAGAAGTATTTCCAAGGCTGACGGCTCACCGTCACGGTATCATCTATATCGATCTTCCCGTCGTCCAAAGCTGCCACCAAAGCAATCGTCTTAAACGTCGATCCCGGCTCCACACGCTGTACAGCATGGTTCTGCGCCTCTAAATACTGACCGTTCTCGTCTCGGTCTATGTTCGCAATCGCACGAATATATCCGGTCTGCGTCTCCATCAGAATAGCGCAACCCCATTTCGCATTCCTTTCAGCTGTCTTGACGAGCAACGCGTTCTCCACGATGTCTTGCAGGTTCGCATCAATAGTAGTCACTACGTCCAGACCGTCTTTCGCTTCCTCCACCGTCACCGACTCATTTCGTCCGCCGATACGCTGAATACTGCTCATTCCGTCCTCGCCGCGCAACTCCTTGTCAAAACCTTTCTCCAAACCCGACTTTCCGTTGCCGCCTTCACCATAGATGCCACCGATTGTTCGGCTCGCCAAGATCCCATAAGGTTTGATCCGTCGATGCTGGTCCTCAAAGAAAATACCGCTCTTATACTTACCTTTCTTAATGAGTTTATTCTGTTCCAAAGCCTGACGCTGCAAATAATTGATCCGATGGTCGCACACTCTCAGCCTTTTCTCTCCATGACGGTACGCATTCACGATCCGCGTCTTGTACTCCGCCGCACTCTTCTCTCCCACCACTGCTGCTAAATCTAACGCTAAAGAGTCTATATGTTTCTGAAAAAGCTCACCGCCTTTGTCGTGCAACGCGGGCACACGCGTATCCATATATACATAGTATTGCGGCATACTGCTTGCCAACAATCGACCGTTGCAATCCAATATATTTCCTCTGGTCGCTTTGATCGGACGGTTCGTCGGCACTTGTTTCTCTGCCACTTTCAACCATTCGTCCCGCTCCACGGCCTGTATATACACAATCTTCCCGAGCACAGCCACAAAGCCGATAAAGATGACAATAAATATCATCGCAAATCGCCATACCGTATTTCTTTGCTCGTCAGACAAATTCTTAATTTTTAATTTTTAATTTTCTATTTTCACCGGCGGAACATTATTCTCCCGTAGCTCACTTCCGTTTTCTTTCAGCACCTCAACCACCGTGCTCTGCCTCGTCAAGTTCGTCAACTCCGCGCTGATGGTCATGTACCGGAACTTAGCGTCTAACATCTCTTTCTTCGTGTCCGTCAGACGGTGTTGTTGTTTGGCAGCCTGATACCCCGCAAAGATATACACAAACACCAACGCCACAATCAATCCGATCAACGGATATTGCTCCCTGATCTTCTGACTCCGCAGCTTATCGCCGTTCAGCCAACTCTGTATATCATGTGCATCTGCCATATCTTGCATCGTGCATTAATGCACGATCTATTTCTTCTCTGCGACCCTTAACTTGGCGCTGCGTGCGCGTGGATTGCGTTCTACTTCTTCCGGCGAGGCCTCACGACCTTTCTCGATCACCTCAAACGGACTCAGGTTATTCCCGTAAAAATCCTTCTCTATCGTCCCCTCGAGGTTCCCGCTTCGCAGGAAATTCTTCACCAACCGATCCTCCAACGAATGGTACGTCAAGATCGCTATCCTTCCTCCGGGTTTCAACAGATCTCTCGCTGCCACCAACATCTCTCTCAGCGCTCCCATCTCATCGTTCACCTCTATCCGCAACGCCTGAAACAGCCGTGCCAGATCCTTTTTGTACTGCGTCGGAATCTCCAGCTCTCTTACATCCGCCAATCTTAGCGGATTTCCCTCTTCTTCTCCTTGCGTTGCACCTTGTTCTGTGCCCGTGAGTTTCGCGAGCGGCATATTCATTGCTGCCGCTACTAACTCCTCTGTCCGTAAAATCGGCTTCTGAGAACGAGCCTTGCATATATTCCTTGCGATGCCCCTCCCGTTCTTCAATTCGCCGTATAACCAAAAAACTTTTGCTAATTCCTCCTCGCTGTAAGTATTCACAATATCCGCCGCCGTCCGTTTGGCTGTCTGGTTCATCCGCATATCCAACGGCGCGCTAAATCGAAAACTGAACCCTCTCTCCGGACAATCAAAATGATGAAAACTAACGCCCAAATCCGCCAACAATCCATCAATCTCCTTTACTCCGTAGTAATCCATCCAGTTCCGCAAATACCGGAAATTACTATGCACAAACGTCCATTTTGCATCGTGCATTAATGCGCGATCTTCCCCCTCTCCTTTGATCGCATTCTCATACGCCTCAATATCCTGATCAAAAGAGTACAGATGTCCCTTATTTTGTACAGAACTTTTACAAGCCCTTTGTAAATTGTTAATTGTTATTTGTGAATTTTCGAGAGCTTCCAAGATAGCTCTCGAATGTCCTCCTCCACCGAAAGTAACATCCACATACACCCCGTTCGGCTTGATTTCCAAACCCTCGATCGTCTCTTTCAGCATTGCCGGTATGTGGTACACATTCTCCATTTGTCTTTTATCTTTTAATTCTGAACTCTGAATTCTGAATTCTGAACTCTGAAATCTGAATTCTGAATTCTTCACTCTTAACTCTCCCCTCCCTCTTCAGTATTGTAGTAGGAAATTAGTAGGTGATTAGTAGGTTATTCGACTTATCATCTCATCACCTCTGTGAACGTCAGGCTTCCTTCTTACTCATTTTTGCACGCAGTCTTGCTGCCAATTCGCTTTGACTCAAACGTTTCTCCGCAAATTTCTCAGGAGCCCAAAGTGCAAAACGGTTCAGCATCCCGACAAAGAGCACATCCTGTTGCGCACCTATAGTCTCCAAATTTTTCCTTTGCAACAGGATGCGACCTTGACCATCGGGTTCCATATATTCCGCATCTGCCATAAACTGCATCAAAATCAGTTGATCCTCCGGATCCCATTCGTCCAATGCCTGACGCAATGCCTCTACTTTCTCATTCCATACCGCCTCTGGATAGAACATCAGACACTCGTTGTCCGTATCTCTACGCATGACGATCCGCTTACTCTCAGCCTCAGCCAATATCTTACGATAAACAGCCGGCACGAATATACGTCCCTTCTCATCCAACCGTCCTTCTATATTTCCAATAAATGTCTGCATATATGACAATTCTTAATTCTTAATTGTGATTTGTGAATTGTGAATTGGATTCACGCTGCAAAGGTACAAAAAATATTTCATATCCACCACATTTCCCCACAAAAAAATTTATCAATTGTTTTATTAACAGGATTTCAACAATATCAATTACACACAAACGCCCTCATATTCTGTAGTTTATATAGATTATTAACATTTTAATAAAAAGTGGGGCAAAATGGTGGATAAATCCTGTACACAATCACACACACAAATTTGCTCAAAAAAAAAGCAGCCCGCAAAAGCGGACTGCTTAGCAATCAAAATCGATTATCTCGTATTACTTAACGAGCTTCTTCTGACCGTTGCGGATCACTACACCCTTAAAGTTCTGATCTTTGATCTCACGACCCAGAACGTCATAGTTCTTATTGTCGAAGATCGCATTAGCCTTGGTATTCTCAATACCTTGACCAACACCTTGATATACAACGAAGGTCTGAACGGCACCATCAGCAATCACATTTACAAGAGCCGAACGGCTGGTAACACCATCAGGAAGAGCTTCTGCCTGAAGAGCTATAATACCTGCACGATATTGTGAATAGTAAGCAGTATCAACTTCTGCTACCTGCAACCAATCCTCTTCAATCTCAAACTCCCAATCTTCGGGGTGAACATTGGCATAGAGTACAGTACCAATAGTATCAGGATCAATATGATATGCATAGCCTCCTTCATTCGGAACATACATAATATTGCTCTCTTCACCACTGATCAGCGTCGGGAAATAAGCGTCGAAAGATACACCAAGGTTCTGACCATAGTTACCTCCGGCAGCTTTACCACCACGGAAGCTATACTTACCATTATACTGATAAACAGTAGTACCCGTTGTCGGACAGTTGAAATCGGAGAAGATACCGAAATCACAACCGGTCTCGTTGAAGTTGGTCAACTGAACGTAGAAATCGCCATCAATCCAGATCGGAGTCTCAACCAAACTTCCCCACATATCTTCTTCATAGAATTTGGTATGCAATGTACCAAGCCACTCATGACCAGCTCCACCGCTAACATAGTCTGCGTTAGTCATCACAGCGCTTGCGATCGTATCATCTAAATAAATAGTATTACCTTTAACAGGGAAGATATTTACGCGCAATTGAGCACCATCTGGGATGAATTTATTAACAGCGTCAGCTTTACCCTCATTGTAAATCGGCCAAAGGATCTGCTCAATTTTCATCAAACCGCGGTTGTCCACAATAATACCTAAGGTATCAGCCGTTTTTGTAGCTCCTTGGGTAAGGTGAATGCCTGTACCATTGTAATAAGTATCACCATTAACACCTCCAACTCGCCAGAAATCGTTTCCGTCATCATCCGGCTCATTCATGATATCCGTGTTCATGGCACAGAGAGTCATGTACATATTCTCACCATTAATGATCTTGCTACTCATAGCGGAAGCAATCCATGAATCCGCTGCTCCGTTTCCATACTTGGTACCCTTTACGCTAAGAGTAGTGTCCTTGTATCCGGTTCCCCAATCAATCGAAGGATTGAACGAGTGATCAGAAGTCTCAGGAAGATGATATTCTCTATTAATTCCATAGGAATATACCAAAGAATCCACACCTTCTGCAGCAACTTGACCATTAATGGTCCAATCGGTTGCTCCGTAGTAGTTGTAGTAAACTACAGAATCCAAATACGGAACCAACATAACAGCCACAGTATACTGAATCAGACCTTCATATATACCAAAGTAAAACGCACCCGGCATAGAATACCAATCTGCCAAATCGTACGTACTCTCCTTCGGAGCGCGCAATGCATCGTGCTCTTTCAGAATAGTGGTTGCATCTTTCCACTCAAAAGGAAGAACCTCCGTATTAACTTTCTTTGCCTCAGAACCAACATTCGTTTTCTGAAGAACTTTTGTTGTTGCTGCATTTGCTATAGTAGCTACAGCCAATGCGCCGATAAGTAAAAACTTTTTCATACTTTTTTTATATTTAAAGTGAAACTTGGGGAGTATTGCTACTCCCATTTATTTTATTTCAAATTACCATTACCGCTCACTACAATGGATGTAGCAGAGGTATTGAGGCTCAAACCTTTCGTCGGATTCAGTTGATCTACAGCAGAAAGCGTAAACGTATGCATTACTGTATTGATCAAAGCACCCATTTCCGGGAACTGATTGTACCAAGTTGTTGCCAGATCGCTTGCCGGCTCAAGATAAGTCAGACCTATATTTCCATTCTGAGACTTAAGAGCGATGACATAATCCGCCGTTATATTCTGCTTCGTACCTTGACCATTCTTCTTGTACTCAAATTTGACACGCAGTACATACTTACCGATCAGCTCTGTTCCGCTGTACGTAATAGCTACACTGCTCAGTTTCGCCTTGCTGTCTTTCGATTGAGCTACAAGTGCCTCTGTAAAAGCAGAAGCTGCATCAGCGAACGTACCGGTAGAAGCTGTCAAATCAGCCTTCCAACCTTTGTTATTCGAGATATAGGTCATAAACAGCGTACTCAAATCACCTGCACTAATAGTAGAACCTCCCTCTCCGACAAACTTGTCTCCCGTGAGCGTGAACAGATGCTCCATCACAGATCCGCGATCCATATACAGCGTACTGTTGAACGCATAGCAAACGACAAAACCGTCCAGCGTCGGACAAATCGGATAGATAACCGGATCTACTTCCGGAACCGGCTTACCAACTGCCGTCAAGGTAAAGATACCTGACGCTCCATTATGCAGATAATATGCATTACCGCCCTGATACAAGGTCATAATAGCGTCGTTTCCGAAGTATTTCGACAACTGCGAATTACAGGTCTTGAAATAATCGGCGATCTCCATCTTCGGCATCGGACGCAAGATGATATAAGCAGAGTGCTTCTTTCCTTTCAGCATAATGCGATTCGCATTAGCTTCCAAGATCAAAAACTCGTAGTCGCCCAAGTATCCGTCACCATCTTCCTGCGGATCAGCCCACGCGTGCAATACCTTATTATACGTATCAAACGAGATAATAGGTCCGTAGTCATTACGCAATACCCACGTACTGGAGTCTGTCACCAACTGGTTCTTGGTTGTCAGCGCATTCTGCGCAGATGCTATTACCTTACCATTGGAAAAGAACTTTACCACTACGTTGTAACCGCGAGACTCACGGTTAGCGAAATAAAGCATCTCCCAAGAATCATGAGCCACAAGCATCTTCTGAGCATTGTCCAGCGCCAACTGAGAACGCTCAGCTGCCGACTGATCGAACAGGCTCTTCTCATCACGGTTACAAGCACTAAATAAGCTCACTACCGCTACTGCTATGAATAGATATTTTGCTTTCATCTCTTTTCCTGTTTATCTTATTTATTCAAAAATTCCAAATGCATTACCTTGTCCCAGTCCAGATTCTCCTGACGAGCCTGCACCTCTTTATGAAGCGCCTCTAAATCAATACCCCATTTATCTTGCAGATAAGTACGGCACATATCCAATTTCAGGTTGATGATGGCAGCGCCATCTTCACCGGCAATCTTTATACTGTTGGACCATTCGGCATCCGATTTAACGATATAGTTAGCAATCGTCTCCACGAAGTCCTCACGCGCCTGACTGCTGGCATAAGGAGTGATAAAGCCGAGTTTTAATGCCTCCGGTACCGTACGATCCTGCCAACGGTTCGGATCGTAATCACCCGGATTGATCAAAGCGAATTCAATCGGATAAGCTCTCTGTTGGTGCAGAATATGAGCAAACTCATGGTGCATCGTCTTGAAGATATACTCGTTCATCTGCTCCATATTATCCGTCTCCATTGCATTGATCTTCAGCAGCGTGATCTTGTTTCCGCCCTCAGCGTAACCCAGTTTCTCGGTTTTTTGGGCAGCATTGATCATCGCCGAACCGATCAACTGCAGCATCTTCGGACCATACGTCGGAAGGAACTCCTTACTCACTACTTGATCATATACATCATACCAGAGATACAATGCAACGTGTGCAACCGTATCTGCCATACCAAGGCTGACAGGCACGATATTGTAACTCGGATCAGTCGAGCTATCGTCCAAACGATAAATAAACTCAACGTTGTACGGCTTGGTAAAATGCTCCAAAAGCCACTCATCAAACACACGTGTACTCACGTCGGTCTTCTCTACCGGATCCACATAAATCGTATCCGTGAACTGATTGTCCTTACAGGACGCCATTCCTAATGCCACAAGGCATACAAGGAATATATAGTGTACCTTTTTCATACTCGTTTAGTTATTTTCGTCATTCGTATATATTGTGATCCCCGCCTTGCTTTCCGGGAATACGATGGTGCTCAAGTGTCCCTCCTCATTAGGAGCAGCTACGCCCACTGACTCGGAGCTTACGAAATCACCTTTATGAACGCGCGGGTTCGGGGTCATTCCGGCAATCAGCACCTTCTGCGGCAACTGGAATGCACGACGATCATCGTTCCAGATCAGCGTACGGATCGGATCCGTGCCACGCTGGTGAGTAATCTCAATACCGTAACGCTTCAAGTCAAACCAACGCAGACCATCATGAATCGTCTCCAAACGACGGAAATGCAATGCGCAATAGATAAACGGCTTCTGATTTGCGCTGATCGTAAACTCAGGACTTAAATCCGTATTATGCAATTCCGGCACATAGTAGCTGGCAGCATTGGAACCATAGAACGAACGGATCTTTGCTGCGGTCAAGTTCACATTTCCGCCTGCTAACGTATCCATACGGCCGTTGGAGTTATAGCCCTGAGCCCACATACGAAGGTCATTGGCGGCACCATTGAAATCATTCAGATACGCTTTTGCTTCAGCACGGCAAAGCAAGGTCTCGTTCGTGCAGAACGCACGCGTCACACCATGCAATAAACCGTAACCGTTTACCTTGTCCTCGTACTCGAACAACCAAAGGAACTTAGCGCAGAACGAACCGTACTCCTGACCATACGTCCACATCGGGAAACCGGGGAAGTTACCCGACCAGCACGGACCCGACGCCTGAGTTGATTGCTCACTGGCGGTTCCATTATGCTGGTAACGGCTGTAAGAAGGAATAATCGTATAGGATGCCTGCGACATAGTTGTATTCAGCAAGAGGTTATATTTACCTGCCGGATCAATCCAGTATAACTGTTCCTGCTCCGGATCACCTAAATCACGACCCCATTTAGAATCGTATAGACAAGCCAGAACACTCTCATCGCTGGTTCCCAATACCGCATCAGCATGTTCAACCACCTTGTTCCATTTACGAGTATAGAGGTAGAAACGGGCAGCAAAAGCATGTGCGGCTTTCGTATTGAAATGGTATGCCGGTACGGAATAATAACTATCCTCGATCAGCGGCAGACCTGCCTCCAAGTCACGCTCAATAGCTGCATACGTATCATAGAGCGTACCACGCTCGTATTGCGGCTTCACTGTCGTCTCGGGTTCTGTAGTATATGGAATACCCAATGCCTGCTTGTTGTAATTATCATCTCTCCAAGCCTGACAGAACACATTCGCCAAGATGAAGTGATGGTACGCACGGCTAACCAAAGCCTCACCTTTTTCCGGATTCATATTGATACCCTTTGCCTCTAATTCTTCAATGGATTTCAATGCTTGGTTACAGGTAGCAATTGCGGTATAGCAACCCTCCCATATATACTCGGGAGAATCCTGCCCACCATCGGTTTTAATGGCTTCCCAGGCAAAAATCTCATTGTACATTTTATCCAGCGGATTACGATGCTGTACGTGCCCCGCTTTATCAGGAGCGTTGTTATCTACCACCTGATCGGACGAGAACTCGCAAAGCGGACCGAAGTTAGCCGGTGTATATGCGCTGACGAGCAGCAACTGTACTTTTCTTTTGGTATCTATCGTCGCACGCATATCCGGGTTCTTGTCCAGAAAATGGCAACCCGTCATCAACAAAGACACAAGCGTCAGCGCCGAGATAACTATAGTATGTTTCGTTTTCATATCTGCTTCGTATTAATCGTTAGAATCCTAATTTAAGCGTCAGCGTGAATTGGCGCGGGTTCGGAGAACTTACACCACCGGCATTATAGAACTCCGGATCACGACCGTTCAATTTCTTATCTGCATAAGCTAACCAAAGGTTAGTTGCGGTTACCTTCACACCAAAGCTCGAAACGGCTTTCTGACCTTCAAACACCTTAGCCGGCAGGTCATAGCTGACAGACAACTCCTTCAAACGGATGAAATCACCCTTAGCTACACGCTCTGTCGAGTAGTTGTAAGCGGAGTAAGCCCAACTCAAGTCATTGATCTCTGAGTACTGACGCTTCGTAGCGATTGCCGGAATAGAAGTCGTTGCCTCGTCACCCGGTACAATCCAACGGTTCTTCATCTCCTTCATGTTCGCCGTCATGTCGCTGTACTGGCTGCTATATACGTAGCAAAGCGGATCCAGACGGAGCACATTACCAAAGCTATAGGTAAAGAAGATATTGAGTTTCAAACCTTTCCAAGAGAACGTGTTACCGAACGAACCGGTGATGGTCGGATCTACAACACCCTCGTATTTCAGATAATCAATATCCTCATACTCTTGGAAGTTAATCAGATCGTAGTTATCCGGACCGGCAATAACAGTACGGTCTTTGTCCATGTAGAACATCGGCAGACCTTCCTCAGTCAGACCAGCAAACGGAATCGAGAACATAGCACCCACCGGATAGTCCTCACGACGCGAGTTGATAGAACCCGATACGAGCTCATAGATACGCGGACGGGAATCCAGTTTCGTAATCTTATTCTTCGACCATCCGAAGATCCAGTCTGTTGTCCATTTGAAATCACCTGCTTTCACGTTCACGGTAGAGAGTGTGAACTCAACACCTTGCGAACGCATCGTAGCATCGTTGGCGTACTTGGTTACTTGGCCTCCGATACCCATCGTCTGAACCAAACCGATCAGGTCGAAGTTATTACGGCGATACCAATCAAACTCCAAGTTAATGCGGTTATCTACGAAACCGAAAGCAACACCGATGTTCAACTCATGTTTCTTCTCATACGTCAACTCCGAGTTCTCCAAGTCGTAGAGCTCGATACCCGTTTCCGATGCATTAGTGCTCGGACGGTACGGACGATAACTCTGGAAGACTGCCAACGAGTTCGTTACCCAGAACGGACCACGGTCTGCGGTCAGAGAGTAACTTGCCTTGATGCTGGCATACGTCCACCATTTATCGAAGGTCTGTGCCCACCAACGCTCCTCATGCGCATTCCATGCTGCAGAAACATTCCAAGTCGGCAACCAACGTGCGCTACGGCTCTTACCTAATTTATTCGTACCCTCGTAACGAATCGTTCCATTGACTGTGTAACGTCCTTTGTACGAATAGGTAGCCATACCGAAGAAAGCGAGGTTACGGTAGTACGAGAACTCATTGCTGAAATAAGCAGCATTTTCCTCTTGGCTCTGCTTGAACAATTTGTAATCAGAATAAGGCACACCACCGTTGTTATATTGATAACCCCAGCCTCGGAACCAAGTGTACTGACGGTCGGTAGAGTTCAACTCTGCACCACCGAACAAACTGATAATATGGTCTCCGTTGCGACCGAGATCACGGTTGTACTGTACCGTACCACGGAAGTCATACGACATCAGCGAGTACTCGGTCAGGTCATAGATACCGCCCACCGGCAATACCGTTTGCGGCAATGCCAAAGGATCATCCGGATCGTCATAGAGGAACGAGTTAGCCTCACGGATCGTGTTATTCTCCGGATCAATACCCGCACGATAAGCACGTGCTTGGTTACTATCATCCATGATATTATGCTCCTGACGACTCTTCTGGTAACGAATAGCACCTAATGCACTGAACTCCAAACCACGAATCGGCTTGTAGTTCAACTCGCCTTGGAACTTCACATCCGTTACCTTGATGTCGATATAGTTCTGCTTCAACTCATCTTTGATATTGAAATCGCAGTAGTTACGACGATAAGTCTCATCAGCCGACATCGAACGCGAAGTGTTCATCGCGTACGAGAACGGGTTGATATCAAACTCACGGCTTACCGCACCGGTGATCGGGTCGGTATTCGAGGAGATAGTTCCCGGAGCTTTCTGTTTACGGTAACTACCCATAAAGTTGATACCTGCTGTCAATTTCTGCTTGCTGTTGGCGGGCAGAAGGTCGAAGTTCGCATTCGCGGTACCGGTGAAACGGGCTATCTGACTCGATTTATACCATCCCGGATCGTGCATTGCAGAAAGCGATGCATATACGCGGGCACGGTCGGTACCTGCCGAGAAGGAAAGCGAGTGATTGTGCATTACGGTCTGGTTAAAGAGCTCTTTGAACCAATCCGTATTGCGGAACTCAGCCTCACGCAGATAAGCATTCTTAGCTGCGGTAGTGTTATCCAACTGACCGGAAGTGATCAAATCGTACATCTTACCATATACACCGTAGTTCTTGGCAGTCTGCAACGAAGAGTACTCTAACCAACCTTTACGCTCCAACTCCTGATAGATACCCATCTGCTCTTGGGAGTTACAAACGTTATAGTCTCTGTACGAAGGAATCATACGATACGTGATCTCGCTCGTGTACTGCAAACGGGACTTACCTGCCTGACCTTTCTTGGTCGTCACAACGATGACACCGGCCATCGCACGCGCACCATAGATAGAGGTAGCGGAACCGTCCTTCAAAATCTGGAAGCTCTCGATATCCTCCGCATTGATACCTGCGATCGCACTGGCAATCAGCGTCTTAGCATCACCGGACGAAAGATCATCTGCACTCATCTCCACAGCATCCTCCAATACGACACCATCTACAACCCAAAGCGGTTTGGACGCACCATAGATAGAGGTAGCACCACGAACACGGATCTTCGGAGCAGTACCAAACGTACCACTTACGTTCTGCACACTGACACCGGCAGCTTTACCTTCCAGAGAGCGGCTGATATCCGCTACACCGGAGAGCATCGTCTCCTCAGCCTCCAGTTTAGTCGTCGCACCGGTAAACAAACGCTTGTCTTGCTTTACCATACCGGTTACCACCACTTCCTGAATCTGCTGGGACTCGGGCTCCAGCGTCACTTTCATGTTGGGTTTTGCATTAACTGTCACAGTCTTGTAACCCAAATACGAGATAACCAGCACTTTCTTTCCGTCAGGAACGGACAACTCGAACTGGCCATCAAAGTCTGTCACGGTACCGACAGTCGTGCCTTCAACTACGACGTTAGCACCAATAGCACCGTCGCCGTTCTCGTCAAAGACCGTACCCGTTACCTTCATCTGCGCCAGCAAGCTCATCGGCAGCAAGCACATGCAGACCATCAAAAAGTAAATTCGCTTCATTATAAGTTTGTTTGTTAATTATTTTCCCGTTAAACTTATCGCTTTTTCCGTTACGCACATACGCGCATATGCATATAATAAGGTATACGCATGACGCGCATGGACGAAAAAGTGCGCAAAGATACTGCTTTTTTTTCAAACAGCCAAACTTTTTGCAATAAAAATGCTTTTTTTTCTTATTTTTCTTGAATTTGTTACGTTTGTTTAGCAAAAACGACCAAAATATGTACAAAAAAAATAATTTTGAGCTTATTCGTATGTCAAAATGTAAGTGTAATCCGTACTTAGCAACTCTTTTGCTACCTTTTGGAGTTGCATTGTGCTAATATGTTCTATTTTTTTCATCGTTTCCTGCCAATCCGGCGAGTTACCTCTATAGAGCATAGATTTAGCCATCGCGAGGGCGCTATTCTCCTGATTCTGTGCAGAAATAGCCAGTTGTCCCCTAAGCTGTGCAAGGGCGTGACGCAAAGCACTCTCCGTCAGAGGCGTGTTGCATAATTTGTCCAATTCCTTACATACTAAGCCCTTACTCTGCTCATAGTCCTCCGGATCGCACGCCCAATAGACGCACCAATAACCGGTGTCGCTAAGCGGCGTATAAGTCGATTCCACCGTATAGACAAGTCCTTTACTCTCACGCAAACTCAGATTAAGCCTGCTGTTGAGACTCCCACCACCAAGGATATTATTGAGCAAAAACATCGCCAATTGGTTCTCATGCCCGATCTCATACGCACGTCCACCAAGCATCGCATGGATCTGATGCGTGTGTTTTTTGAAACTCATTTTTCGGGGCATTGTCGGTCCGATATCGGTCCGTTCTCGGTCCGTTGTCGGTCCGTTTTCGAGAGATAACGACGTTGCGAGGCTCCCAAACTCCTTTTCCGCAAGCTTAAAAATCCGTTCCGGTTTGATGTTTCCCTGACAAAAAACCACCATTCTCTCCGGCGTATAATGCGTCTTCATCCACTGAAGCGCATAGTCCGGCTTCGAAGAAATATGTCGAAGTGTCTTTCTTGTGCCCAATATAGGCATCGCCAAAGGACTGCCTTCAAACACAAGGCTCTCGAAATCATCGTATATAAGTTCCGAAGGGCTGTCGTTATAACTCTCTATCTCGTCCAAAATGACCATCCTCTCCTTGTCCGTTTCCTCTTTCTTGAAAGCCGGATGAAGAATCATCTCCGCAATCAGATGCAGCGTCAGTTGCACATGCTCACAGAGGATAGCGGCATAAAATGTCGTCTCCTCCTTAGTCGTATAGGCGTTGATCTCACCACCTATACCTTCGATAGCATGAATAATAGCGCGCGCCGAATGACGGGTCGTTCCTTTGAACACACAATGCTCGATATAATGGGCCATTCCGTTCTCTTCCGGCAACTCATCGCGCGTACCGGCTCCGACCATCACACCCACATACGCGACGGGTGAAGGCGTCCATCTATGCACAATTTTGACGCCATTTGACAAAATATGATAAAAAGTTTGCGAATTTTCTTGCATAATTCAAAAAAAAGCAGTAATTTTGCAACCGAATTCCGTTTACCGACGACAAACAGGGAATTCTAAATCTCGTGCCGAGATTTGCGATTTCAGCGGCATTGGCGGAATTGGTAGACGCGCCAGACTTAGGATCTGGTTCCGAGAGGAGTGAAAGTTCGAGTCTTTTATGCCGCACAAAAAGCTGTCAGCTGTCAGATAACGGTTGTCAGCTTTTTTTCGTTTTCTTTGGCTTCGTTCCAAAGTTCATCCATCTCCTCAAGGCTCATTTCTTTCAGTTCTTTGCCTTGCTCTTTGGCGCGTTGCTCAATATAATTGAACCGGCGAATGAACTTCAGATTCGTCTGCTCTAGCGCATTATCAGGCTTGATCTTATATAACCGCGCAGCATTGATGAGCGCAAACATCAAATCCCCGAATTCCGCTGTCATTCCATCTTCCCCTCCTTTCAGGGAGGGGTCAGGGGTAGGCTTCTTTAGTTCTGCCTCAAACTCCGCAATCTCCTCTTTCACCTTTTCCCAGACGTCTTCCCGTTCTCTCCAATCAAAGCCCACATTCGCGACCTTGTCCTGAATACGATACGCTTTTACCAAAGACGGCAAACTGTCCGGAATACCGCCCAAGACGGTTTTATTACCACCCTTCTCTTTCAGTTTCACCTGCTCCCAGAGCTTCGACACCTCTTCTGAATTCTGAACACTGACTTCTGAATGCTCTCCATACACATGCGGATGACGGAAGACGAGTTTGTCGCAAAGCCGGTTGCAGACATCCGCTATGTCGAAACGCTCACTCGGCGCATTCTCATCCGGCAGGTCGGAGAAGTTATTCTGATCCTCCGAACCCATCTTGGCATAGAAAACAACGTGCAGCAACACGTCTCCGAGCTCCTTACTGATCTCGTTCATATCGTGACGGCTGATAGCAGTCGCTAACTCATACGTCTCCTCGATAGTATTCTGACGCAGACTGTCAAAAGTCTGCTTGCGATCCCACGGACATTTCTCCCGCAGGTCGTCCATGATGTCCAACAGCCGCTCAAAGGCTTTCAGTTGCTCCTGTCTCCGGCTCATAATTATGCATAGTTAGATGACCCTTATGATCCAATTTGGCATACGTCCACTGCTTGAAACAGTCGCCTAAGATCACAACACGGGCACCTGTTTCCAACTGAAGATCCAATTCTATATGACGATGCCCGAAGATATAATAGTCACGGTGGTTACCTTGTTTCTCTTGATCTTTGGCAAAAAGCACCAATTCTTCTTTATGCTCACCCTTGTACGGACAAGGATTTGCCAATTCCTTCAGACGACTTTTCTTCGCCCAGTTATACCCGAAAGCATTGCCCCAAGACGGAGGCAACAGACGGAACAGGAACTGCATCGTCTCCGAATTGAAAACCTTGCGCAAGAACATAAAATGTTTAATTTTGCTACGCACACGACTCGGATAATACGTCTGCCAATCGGACGGAAGCAATCCGTCTCCATGAGCGAGGTACAGCGTCTTGCCGTACCTATTGATCGTCACCGGCGTATAACTGATCTCTGCACCGGTCAGCTTGCTCAAGCCTCCGAACGTCCAAAGATCATGGTTGCCGGTAAACATATGCACATGGATACCTTTCTTGGTCAACTTGCGTATCTCCTTGCAGAATGGATGAAACTGTCGCTTGCTCTTGTCGTGGATAAAATACTCCATCCAGAAATCAAACATATCGCCGAGCATATAGATAGAAACGGCATCTTTACTCATCTCCTCCAATAGGTCAATGAGCTTTTTCTGGTGAGCCCAGCCTCTCTCGATCGCCAAGCTGCCTAAATGTGCGTCTGATAAAAAATAAATCATAACGATTTAACGTTTTGATGCAATCAAAACCATTTTAACTATTTAACTATTTAACGCGAAGTTTTCAAAGAAAACCGAGCTCAAGTTTGGCCTCCTCGGACATCATTTCCTTAGTCCATTCGGGCTCAAAGACAATATTCACGTTCACATCCTTGATACCGTCCACAGAACCCACTTTCTGACGGATGTCCTCTACGAGGAAATCACCCGCCGGGCAAGACGGTGCGGTCAGCGTCATCGTGATATCACATACACCGTCATCTTTGATATCTATACCGTAGATGAGTCCCAAGTCGTAAATATTAACCGGAATCTCAGGATCATAAACGGTCTTGATCATCTTAAGTATTGCTTCTTCTTTTTCTAAAAATTCATTCATAACATCTGTTTGCTGTGTTTCGCCGGATCATTTAAGAGTTCCAGCCGTAAAACGGCTGCAAAGGTACTGCTTTTTTTGCACATATGCAAGTTTTTTCTAAAAATAAGGCAAAAAATCGGTCTATAGCTCAAAAAGCAACCCCAAAATCTGTCTATATATCGCTAAATCGCCACCCCTTGAATGCCCTACCTTATAGACAGAAAAATCGCCCTATTGAGCGATTTTTCTGTCTATAACCGACGATTATTAGTCATCGGTCTTACGGTCTTTACGACGGTTTAATTCTCCTCTTCTTCGAGTCCTTCACCAGCCTCGCGTGCAGCCTGCATAGCGGCATACTCCTCTGCGTTATGAACTGCGATCTTGGAGAACTCACGCAAACCGGTACCGGCAGGGATGAGGTTACCGCAGATCACGTTCTCTTTCATGCCTTCGAGGTAATCTACGCGGCCGCGAACAGCGGCTTCGTTGAGCACCTTAGTCGTCTCTTGGAAGGAAGCGGCTGACATGAACGATTTGGTACCGAGAGCGGCACGGGTAATACCCTGCAGGATCTGACGAGCCGTTGCGCACTCTGCATCACGTGCCTGAACGAGTTTCTTATCGCGGCGACGGAGCGAAGAGTTCTCATCGTGGAGACGACGTGCGGTCACAATCTGACCCTCATGGAGCGACTCGGAGTCACCGGCATTGGTAACCACCTTACGACCCCAGATACGGTCGTTCTCCTCCAAGAAATCGAGCTTGTCTACGATATCGCCTTCCAAGTAACGGGTGTCACCCGGCTCGAGGATCTCTACCTTACGCATCATCTGACGTACGATGATCTCGAAGTGCTTATCGTTGATCTCCACACCCTGCATACGGTAAACCGCCTGTGCCTCGTTGACGATATAGTCCTGTACGGCTGTCGGTCCCTGAATAGCAAGGATGTCTTCCGGCGTGATAGAACCATCTGAGAGAGCCACACCTGCACGAACATAGTCACCCTCTTGTACCAGAATCTGTTTGGACAGCGGAATGAGATATGCTTTCTGCTCACCGAGTTTAGAGGTGATGAACAACTCACGGTTACCACGTTTGATCTTACCGAAGGAGATCTCACCATCGATCTCGGCTACTACAGCCGGGTTAGACGGGTTACGAGCCTCGAACAGCTCCGTGATACGCGGCAGACCGGAGGTAATATCACCACCACTATTGGTAGCACGAGCCATGGAGAACAAGGTATCTCCGACTTTAACAGCTGCGCCGTCGGTGAAGATAAGGGATGCTTTCACAGGCAAGTTATAGGTACGAAGGATATTGCCTTCTTTATCTACGATATGAGCCTGCGGCATCTTGGTCTTATCCTTGGTATCGGTAATAGATACCTCACGCTTACCGGTCTGCTCATCAATCTCCGTCTTAGAGGTTACACCCTCGATGACATCTTCGTATTTGATGAAACCGTCTTGCTCGATTACCAACGGAGTCTTATACGGATCCCATTCGCATACTACCGTACCCTTGTCGTATTTCTCACCCGGAGTAATGAACAGCTTAGCTGCGTACGGGATATCGAAGTTAGAGAGTACAACGCCGGTCTTTTCATCTTTGAGGGTCATAGCGTTCTGACGGCTAACGACGATAATATCTCCTGCAGCCGTTGTGATGGTACGCAGATCTTCGATCTCCACGATACCTTCACGGGTCAGTTCGTATGTACCTTGTGCAGCAGCACCACCTGCCAAACCACCGGAGTGGAAGGTACGGAGGGTCAGCTGAGTACCCGGCTCACCGATAGCTTGTGCTGCGATGACACCGACTGCTTCACCCTTCTGAACCATCTTACGGGATGCAAGGTTACGTCCGTAACACTTAGCACATACACCGTGTTTGGATTCGCAGGTGAGTACCGAACGGATCTCTACCTCTTCTATACCTGCAGCCTCGATAGCTTCGCATTGCGGCTCGCGGATCTCCTCACCGGCAGCTACGATGAGCTTGCCTTCGTTGTCGAGGATATCGTGAACCGATACACGACCGAGGATACGGAGAGTCAGAGAAGCGATCGTGTGACCGTTAGCATCTTTGATAGCGCGTGCGGTCAAACCACGGAGGGTACCACAGTCTTCCTCATTGATGATCACGTCGTGCGATACATCGACCAAACGACGGGTCAGATAACCGGCATCGGCAGTCTTCAAAGCGGTATCGGCAAGACCCTTACGGGCACCGTGGGTAGAGATGAAGTACTCCAACACGGACATTCCCTCTTTGAAGTTTGCGAGGACAGGGTTCTCGATATCGGTACGGGTGTCGGTAGAACCGGCCTTCAACGGCTTACCCATGATACCACGGATACCTGCCAACTGTTTGATCTGCTGTTGGTTACCACGGGCACCGGAATCCATCATCATGTAAACGGAGTTGAAGCCTTGGTCAGCACTCTTCATATGATCCATCAGAATCGTGGTCATCTCGCTGTCGATCTGCTTCCAAGTATCAACTACCTGACGGTAACGCTGATCATCGGAAACCTCACCTTCGTTATAGAGCTCGGTGATCTGATCCACGATCTCGTTACCCTTGTCAATGAGGGCTTTCTTCTCCTCAGGGATAAGAATATCATTGAGGTTGAAGGACAAACCACCACGGAATGCACGGTAGTAACCCAAGTCCTTAATATCGTCGAGGAACTGTGCTGCACGAGCCACACCACAGGTCTTGATCACCTGCGAGATGATGGATTTAACAGCACCCTTCTTCATGAGCACATTCTGGAATCCGAGCTCTTTCGGTACGTATTGGTTAACGATCACACGACCCGGAGTCGTCTCAACGAGTACACCGTTGATACGCACTTTGACCTTAGCGTGGATATCTACACGACCTTCGTTCAGAGCCACGATAGCCTCCTCTTCCGAGTAGAAAGCGAGACCTTCTCCCTTCACGCCTGCACGTTCCTTAGTAATATAATACAGACCAAGGATCATATCCTGCGAAGGAACGGTAATCGGGTTTCCGTTTGCGGGGTCAAGGATGTTATGGGATCCCAACATCAGGAGCTGTGCCTCCAGAATAGCCTCGTTGCTCAACGGCAAGTGAACTGCCATCTGGTCACCATCGAAGTCGGCGTTAAATCCGGCACAGGACAGTGGGTGCAACTGAATAGCCTTACCCTCAATCATCTTCGGCTGGAACGCCAAGATACCGTGACGGTGCAGTGTCGGAGCACGGTTCAGCAGAACGGGGTGTCCTTCCATCACGTGCTCAAGAATCTCATAGATAACCGGCTCACGGCGATCGATGATCTTCTTAGCCGACTTAACCGTCTTCACGATACCGCGCTCGATGAGCTTACGGATGATAAACGGTTTGTAGAGTTCGGCAGCCATCTCTTTCGGCAGACCGCACTCATGCATCTTCAGCTCCGGACCTACCACGATAACCGAACGAGCGGAGTAGTCCACACGTTTACCGAGCAAGTTCTGACGGAAACGTCCTTGTTTACCCTTGAGCGAGTCAGAGAGCGATTTCAACGGACGGTTCGCCTCGGACTTCATTGCCGTAGTCTTACGGCTGTTATCGAAGAGCGAGTCCACTGCCTCCTGCAACATACGTTTCTCGTTACGCAGAATCACATCCGGAGCCTTGATCTCAACCAGACGTTTGAGACGGTTGTTACGGATGATGACGCGACGATAGAGGTCGTTGAGGTCAGAGGTCGCAAAACGACCACCGTCCAGCGGAACGAGCGGACGGAGCTCCGGAGGAGTTACAGGCAGCGCCTGAAGAATCATCCACTCCGGACGGTTCTTACCGTTCGATGCACGGAACGCCTCTACTACCTGCAGACGTTTGAGTGCCTCTTGACGACGCTGTACAGAGGTCGATTTGTCTGCTGTAGCACGCAGCTCATAACTGAGTTCATCGAGGTTGAGGCTGCAAAGCAGATCATAAACTGCTTCAGCACCCATCTTGACAACTACCTTGTTCGGATCGGTATCCTCCAGCAGGTCGTTACCTTCCGGGATGATTGCCATCACTTGCTGGTACTGATCTTCATCAAGCAGCATACAGTTCTCGATGGGCAGACGGTTCTTGTCTGTCTCGTGC
>ONMU01000046.1 GCA_900319035.1 uncultured Bacteroidales bacterium | reverse complement strand
TTTGTAGGTTTCTTTTGCCCACGGTTCGACTATCTCCAGCGCCTCAATTAGTTTGCGCTCTTTGAGCAATTTTTCTACTTGCTCAACTTGTTGCTTGAGCTCTTCGGACTCGTTCTTCAGTCCTTTGGTCTGTTCATCTTTTGCCATATCTTTGTATTTGTTTTAATCTTTCAATTTGTGAGACGCGCGTTGCATTTTTTAATTTGACACGCGTGTTCCAAATCTATTTTTCTTCCTTGTCTATTATCTTCCAATGGCCGCTATAGCCGCTGCCGACGTATTTGATATGTGGCAATTTAGCAAGACGGCGACCGATAGTCTTAACACTCACATGCAATAATGCCGCCAATTCCTCACGCGTGATCTTCGGATTCTGCTTAATGAGCGCAGTAATGTCTTGAGGGACACCTTGAGGGACACCTTGAGGGACATCTGTCTCTTGACTTGCCACAAAGGCATCTATCTCGGCTTGCAGGTTGGTATTATGCAGACGCAACATGACAGAAGGGAAGATGGATTCATCTTGCTGGTCGCGCGTGTCGTTGAGTGCTTGGATATACTCGGCTTTCTGCTCTTTGAGTACCTTAACCGGAATAAGCCCGAACTCCCATTGAAGCATGTTCATCACAAGACGCGACATACGTCCGTTACCATCTGCCCAAGGATGGATAGAAACGAGGCGGAAGTGCGCCACAAACGAGAGATGATAGGCTGCGAGGATGTCATTCTTCGGCATGGCAGCGCGTTCGGTATTGAGCCAGCGGCAGAAGTCCGACAAGGCTTGTGGCACCTTCTCATGCGCCAGATAAGAGCGTCCGCCGAAACCGGCTGTGACGTTGACTTTTCGCAACTCGCCTTCAGCAGCGGAGAACGAGCCAAGCGGCGTGTTGTACGTGCTACCGGTATTCTTCATCACGATAGCCGACAGACGGCAGAGCATATCAATGCTGTAGGGCATGTGCCGATCGGCAAGCCTTTGCGCTTCCTCATAAGCCGCTTTCAGGTCAAGGTTCATCATCTGCTCTTGGAGCGTTCGACCGGGAGCCGTGATGCCTTCGTCGAAAAGCAGTTGGTTCTCAATCTCCGTGACGGTTGAACCTTCGATGGCCGTGGAGTGCGTGATGATAGAATACAAGTAGAATTTCTTGTAGTCTATCTGCTGGTCGATGCCCAAGGCTCGATAGCGTTCTATGGTTTGCAGTATATCAGCCATATTGCTCTAATTATTCTTTTCATTTTGTGTTTTCACGCAAAATTGCGTGCAAAGGTACAAAAAATAATTGAGATCAACAAATAATTTGTATTTTTGCTATGGAATTTTGTTTTCTTTGCTTAAATTTTCCAGACGTTTGGATTTTTCAATACTCAACGCGCTAAAATTTTCCAATGTGCAAGTCATATTTTTTATCGTTTATTATCTGCGGTACTTCAAGGAGTTCCATGATATCCAGCATCTTGAACCAAACGTCCTCTATCTCGCCGTGCCACGAGTTATGAAAATGACCATAGTACCAACGCTCCAACGGATGTCCGCTTTCGCTGCAAAATTACTATTTTTTTTTGAATTACGCAAGAGTTTACAAATAAAAATCCATATTTTCTGCATTTTTCTTCATCCACTGCCTACTTTTGGCAGTTTGAAGCAGTACATTTGCAGCAAATTTGACAGACATCTGTGTTATCTGACATGATTACAACACAGATACGTATTTATTAACCAACTAAAAACAAAACAACTATGACAAAGAAAAAGATTACATTGGATTTCTTGAATGAGAAGGCGCGGTATTTGGATGTTGTTATTCCGTATTATGGAGACGACGATGGACATTTGATTACTTTCAATAACGGGTTCATGACCGAATTGGAGTATGATGAGGAGTTCGTTAATCCGATGCTTGACGCAGAAAACAAACAATTGAAACTGCTGATTGATTTACAGACACTGACAGTAGTGGATTGGAAAGGCGGGAATTTGCGAATGTGGGGAAAGGTGCGCGATGGAGGTACCTATACCTTGTTAGATGCAGAGAAGAAACCCATTTGGCAGATTAAAGGGTATGTGCCTAACAAATTGCTTCCGCCTCACGAAAAGGGTTGGGGTGATTATTTGGAAATCATCATTACATCGGACGGCTCACTACAAGAATGGCGTACACCTTTGGATTTCACGGACTTCATAAAGGATGGCCGAGAGCCGAAACCTGTCCAAACCAACAAATGGTATCGTGCCAAACGTGCGTTATGGCATATACGAGGATGCCATCTCAACGGGGAAGAAATGACATGGTTGATAGAACATCTAAAAGAATAACATGACCAAACTAAGTACAACGAAATAGGGGCTCCGAACAGAGTCCCTATTCCTTATATATATTATGATGGATTCACGAGATGTACTTGTTCGAGCGGATTCCATTCGGCAGCTTGAATGATAGCACGCTGCGCAATTCGACGTTGCTTTGCATCCTCAATCATCAATAAATCATCGTCTAATTCAATATCATTTCCGATTTCTCCATAGCCTAATCGTTGATGAAATGTAGAAACTGCAAATCCCACATAATCACGCTCTTCAATAATTTCCAGCAGTTTGTCGGCATTCCAGATTTTCATCGGAAATCCCGTTTCATAGCAAGCCGTAATCATTTCCAACACACGTGTGAGGTTGTGAAAATACCCAAGTCCGATACTAATTTCCCACTTATTATCGTCCCTTTTGTACGCGTGTACATTACAACGCGACAGACCCAATTCGCCATAATGATCAAACGCAAACTTATTAAAATCGGCTTCGCTATCCAAATCATACTCGTCCAATTTGTGCCATTTATGTTTTTGATAGTACTCCACATCGGTTTGCTCCGAATCGTGCGGGACATTGTGAAATTGTTCATCTGCAGCTCTAAAATATCGGCAATACGTGCGGATTGTCATTGTATCAAAAGTAGGATAATCGCCTGTGATTGAGCGATGTAAAGCCTCAATGGTTTTCGCCTCATCCTTTAGTTCTAATTTGAACTCCGGAACAATCTGATTCAAAACAGATCGACGAATTTTACCTTCCCGCAATGCATAAGGCACATAGCGGTTTATATAGGCATTATATGCCTCCGGATTAGTGCAGATACTATCAATAATCGGCAAAACTTTGTCTGCAAATTCTTGATAAGCTTTCGTATAACCGAAGAAATCATTAGCACTTTCGTCCACGTTTTCTTCCGGTTCAACGCGCCATTTGCAGGACGCAAAATGGGTATATTTGGCTCCAATATACAGATAATGGTACTCACGATAAGTCGTAATATGCATATAGCCCCACTGCACGCCATCATAATCCGATTGAAAACGCAACCAAATGCTCCGACATTCATCCTCTCCCATCACAGCCAATCGACCAATACTCTTGTAAATCTGCTGCATAGGCTTTGCAGCTTCACCACGTAACTCTAACGGGTTCAAATAATCTCTTTGTTCCGGCAAATAAAGTCCCCTCAATAGAGGCAATGTAAACTTTTTCATAATCCTTTGTTTTTTAGTTGGTTAATAAATACGTATCTGCGTTGTAATCGTGGCAGATAACACAGATGTTCTTGAAATTTGCTGCAAAAGTACTGCTTTAAACTGCCAAAAGTAGGCAGTGGAGGAAGAAAAATGCAAAAATATTTGCGTATGTGGGAGAATTTTTATAATTTTGTGCAGAATTTAGAATTAGACCATGGCTGCAACGCAATACAACAAATACATTTGGTTAGTGGACACGATTCGATCGGCAGGAAAGATCACCAAGGCTGAGATTGATAGACGTTGGATGCACTCGAGCCTAAACGAATACCACGAATCGCGCATCCCCGATCGGACCTTCTATCGGTGTTTGAATGAGATTGAGATGCTGTTTGACATTGAGATCTTGTGCGAACGATCGCCTTATGGAGGGCAGTATTACATCGCCGAATCGGACAGCAACAGTAAGACGAAACAGTGGCTCTTGTCGCAATTTGCAATGAGTCAGTCGCTGGATACTAGCAGGGAGTTGCAAGACCAGATTCTATACGAACCTATTCCTGCCGGAACTGAGTACTTGACGACAATTGTCGAAGCGATGCGAGAGAAGCAGAAACTACACGTTGCTCATCTGCGTTTTGATAGTACCGAAGCACCTCATGAGTTTCTGTTAGCGCCATTATGTCTGAAGGTTTTCAAGCAACGGTGGTATGTGCTGGGCTTTGTAGAAGAGATTGATAATCTGCACAATACACCGAAAGATGAGCCACGCATCTATGCTTTAGATCGAGTGCAATTTGTGAAGCGCACGGACAAGTCCTTCAAACAACCCAAGAAGTTTAATCCCAGAGCCTATTTCTCGGGTTACTATGGTGTGTTCTGCGGAAAGCAATATACCCCTGAGATTATCCGGGCACGAGTCGTTCCTATTGCGGCAAAGTTTCTGCGCTCCTTGCCGCTTCATCATTCGCAAAAGGAAATCGAGCCCTGTGTTTTTGAATGGTTTGTAGCCCCGACACTCGATTTCATCCAGCAACTCCGCACATACGGCTCTGAATTGGAAATCCTCCATCCGCAATCCCTGCGCGAGCAATTTAAAGCAGAATTGGAGCAGCAATTAGCATTGTATCAATAATTACAAGCATTTTACTCGCCCCCTCAATTCACAGCATCAAACTATGCGTTTGGGGTGATTTATCTTTCAATTTTCATTTTCTCATCACTTTCTATCTCTAAAATTTGCATATCTCGTAAAAAAGTTGTACCTTTGCAGCCTAAAAGTAGCAAAGACTTGCAGATATGGACGACTATCGTTTTACAAATATTGATCAAGAGCCGACCGATGAGCAGTTGTCTCAACTGATGCGCGAGGTGGCAGAAGATGCAAAAGAACGCTGGGAAAAAGCTCGTACCGCCTATTTCGCACAACTCACCCAAATGGTTCAGGCCATATGAGGAAACCCATTCTCATAGTGATAGCTGGGCCAAACGGTTCCGGCAAGACATCCACCACTCGTTTAGTCATCAAACACGAGTGGGCAGAGCAATGTGTCTATATTAACCCCGATGAGATTGCGCAATCCAAGTTCGGAGACTGGAATAATCCCAATGCCGTGCGCAAATCGGTTGAGTACTGCGAAGAATGGCGCGAACAACTTCTGCGTGAGCACAAAGACTTCATATTCGAGACCGTTTTGTCCTCAGATGGTAAAGTAGATTTCCTCAAGCGTGCCAAAGAAGAAGGCTATTTTATCCGCATGTTCTTTATTTGTACGGAGACACCTGCTATTAATGCTGCACGTATTGCCAAGCGCGTCATGGAAGGAGGACACGATGTGCCTATACAAAAGATTATTAAGAGGTATCTGAAGGCTATAACCAACGCCACAAGGGTAGCTTCTTTTGCGGATCGAGTATACTTCTACGATAACTCGATAGATAATCAAGAGGCACGCATTCTATTCCGTACAACAGATGGTAAACTGGCTAAGCAATATACCGATTCCATCCCTGGGTGGGCAGAAACGATAAAAATCAAACTCAAATAGTGTCTCGCTCAGACGTTAAAAGAGCACATAGCGCAAGGCGTTGCGCACATATATTAACAAGCATTACTATTATTTCGCGTTTACCGAAGCTTAGGAACCTTTCTTAAATCCGAGATAATACTGGGGATTCATAGGGAATCTTCTACCAAGATGCGGTGATGTTCACATTTTACTATCATGACAGGACGGACACTTTATACAGTGGGGCACTCGAATCAGACGTTTGAAGATTTGCTCGGGATGCTGCAAGCTCAACACATCAACGTGATTGTGGATGTGCGGAGCGTTCCTGCCAGCAAATACACACCACAGTTCAACCAAAAGCCTCTACAAGCTGCCTTGCATCGTGAAGGTATTCATTATCTGCATTTTGGTAATGAATTTGGAGCAAGGCGTACAGATGCCTTGGATGCGGACAACAAGGTGGATTTTGAAAAAGCGGTTCTCACTCCAGCCTTTCAAGAGGGAGTAAAGCGGCTGATGGACGGTTTGAATAAGGGTTTTCGCATATCGCTTATGTGCTCGGAAGCTAATCCGTTAGAGTGTCATCGTTTTGCAATGGTGTCGCGGTATTTTTTTGAGCATGGAGTGGATGTGCAGCATATCGTGCATGACGAGAACGGAACTGTGACAACTATTCCTCACCAACAATTACAAGACGAAATGGTGAAGGAATATGTGCGCAAGAAAAAAATTCCAGAGGTGCAACCACCGGATATGTTTGGCGAAAACGAATGCACTAAAGAGCAGCAAGTTGTGCTCGCTTATCGTCAGAAAAACAAAGAGATAGCATACCAACAAGAAACAGAGGAATACTACGTATGATTACACTTTATACCATCGGTTTTACGAAGAAATCAGCTGAGCAGTTTTTTGAATTGCTCAAAAAGAACCATGTGCAAACGCTTGTGGATGTGCGGATTAGCAATAGTAGCCAATTGGCAGGATTTGCAAAGGGAAGTGATCTGATTTATTTTCTCAAGCAAATTGGAAATATTGGTTATCGGCATGTCACAGACTTTGCTCCGACAAAGGAACTGTTGAGCGATTATCGAGCAGGAAAGGTAAATTGGGCGGAGTATGAACGCGTCTTTGCAGACCTAATGACCAAGCGTCGCATCAACCAGCGATATAAAGTAGAAGATTTTGACAAGTGCTGTTTTCTTTGCTCCGAAGAGACTCCCGAACAATGTCATCGTCGCCTTTTAGCCGAACATCTTCGTCTGCAAGATCCTGACAATGTGAAGATTGTGCATTTGATTTAAACAAATTATCATCACCGAATATCATGGAAAAGCACCTCTTTATTTGTCTTGCTAATTCATATAAGTACGGAGGACGATGTATCGCCGGAGTTGAGATCCGATTGAGTGCAGATGAGAAGTCTTTCCGTGTAGTGACAGAAGATGGCGAACCGAAATGGATTCGTCCGGTTCAGCGAGGGGCGGAGCATGAAGAGATAGCCTCCGAAACGGCTCGCAATATACGTATTCTGGATGTAATTGAACTGGAATCAACGGATTCATGCGGAGATGATTGTCAGAGTGAAAACGTATATTTTAAGCGAATGAGGATTGTCAAGAGTCTGCCATTTTCGCCTAAAGTGTTGCAAGCCTTACTATCCAAGCGGGAATCGGTATTGCATTCTGAAGAGCGTTTTCTAACGCACGATGAATATTGCGCAAATCGCGGCTCACTAATGTTGATTGAACCGGAAGTGCCGGAGATCATTCGAGAACTTAAAATCACAGATGAAGGAAAGCGTGTGCCCAAATACAAGGCTCGTTTTTTGTACAAGGGAATTGAATACCTGCTGCCAATAACGGATCCGCGCTATCTGGAACGGATGGAAGGGTATTCGAAAATGCCGTTGGTGGGTAAGTTTGAGACAGGTACGTTCTTTTTTACGATTTCCATGGCGGCAGAACCATGGAATGACAAACATTACAAACTCTTAGCCGGAATTATTGATACTCGTTCTGTAGAGACGGACACGCTACAAGATGCGCGGAATGAGTCGATGGCTTATTACCTGGCGGAGGAGTTTGCTATGCACACCAACCGGCCGCTGTTTATCACGGGTAAGGCAGGAACGGGAAAGACGACTTTTCTGAGGAAACTAAGGGAACAGACGCCGAAGAATATGGCGGTTGTGGCTCCGACCGGTGTGGCGGCTATCAATGCCGGCGGAATGACTATTCATTCGTTCTTTCAGTTGCCCGTTCGGACACTTATTCCAACGCCGCAGTCATACAAGCAACTGTTTGCAGAACAGCGACTTACACAGCGGAAACGTAACTTGATTTATCATCTGGAGATGCTGGTGATCGACGAGATCAGTATGGTTCGGGCGGATGTGTTGGATGCTATAGATCAGGTGTTGCGGCGATATAAATACCGCAAAGATCAGCCTTTTGGCGGCGTGCAGTTGGTGATGATCGGCGACCTGTTTCAGTTGTCTCCTGTGGTGACGCACGGCGATGATGAGGAGGCGATGCGGAAGTATTACGAAGGACCGTATTTCTTTCAGGCGAAGGTGATGCAGGAGTTGCAACCGATCTATGTAGAACTGGATCATGTGTTCCGGCAACAGGATCAGACGTTTGTGCAACTGCTGAACGAAGTGCGTGAGAATCAGCTGACTTCGCAAGGTCGTGCGTTGCTTAATGCACGGTATAATCCGCGGTTTCGGAATACGGACGAGGATTTTCATATTACCTTGACGACGCACAATCGCTTGGCGGACGAACTGAACGAACGCGAGTTAGCCAAACTGCCGGACGAGCCGCATGTTTTTACGGCAGAGATCAAGAAAGATTTTCCGGTAAATATCTATCCGACCGAAGAGACCTTATATTTGAAAAAGGGCGCGCGCGTGATGTTTGTGCGCAACGACGACCAGAAACCGCGGAGGTTTTACAACGGCAAGATCGGCGTGATTACAGAGATTGACAGCGAGAAGATTGTTGTGCGTTGCGAGGACGGTGACATCGAGGTGACGCGCATGGTGTGGGAGAATATCCGCTACAAAGAGGACGAGAAAACAGGCAAGATTGATGAGGAGATTTTAGGTACGTTCACCCAGTATCCGCTGCGACTCGCTTGGGCTGTGACGATTCACAAGAGTCAGGGTCTGACGTTCGATAAGGTGATCATAGATGCGGCGAGAGCTTTTGCGGCAGGACAGGTCTATGTGGCGCTTTCGCGTTGCCGGACGCTCGAAGGGATTGTGCTGTCTTCGAAGCTTGATTATGTGGAGCTGGACAACGATCCTTCCGTGCTGCGTTATACGGATAGTCAGCCGTCGGTAGATACGATTCAGCAGGCACTTCCGACAGCGCGCAAGGAATATGAGATTCAGCTTTTTAGCGCCCTTTTTGACTTCCATCGGACGCTTTCTCTGGTCGATCAGATGCGCAAGATGGCAGCTTCCAAAGTGTCGTTCAATGCAGAGACCTTGCCGTTCTTGGACGAACTACAACCTGTTTTTACCGAGTGGCAGAGTATTGCTGACAAGTTTCGACCGCAGTTGACCAAATTGCTGGTGAGCGGCAACAAAACGATGCTGCGTGAGCGTTTGCATGCCGCTTGCGGGTATTTTGTGCCGCTGATGCAGCCCGTGGCGCAAAAGATAGCCGATCATCCTTGTCGTTGTAAGAACAAAGCGGACGCAAAGGATTTTGAACCGCTGCTGAGCGACCTGTTCTTAGGACTGCACGAGAAGATCCATTTGATGCAAGCGTTGATTAAGACGGACGCACCTTCGTCCGAATCGCTGCTTCAGGCACGCAATACATTCGTTGCGCCGATGGAAGATCTTCAGCCGGTCATCGGAAACAAGAAGAAAGCAAAAAAACAAACCCCCTCCAACTCCCCCACAAGGGGAGAGACAGGAAGGAAAGTCGCCAAGAACGAATATAAAGGCAGCGACTTGGACGACATGGCGGTAGAATCGATGATTCATGACATGTTGGAAGATGGAAAACCGTCGCCT
Organism: uncultured Bacteroidales bacterium; assembly: GCA_900319035.1. GTDB lineage: Bacteria > Bacteroidota > Bacteroidia > Bacteroidales > Paludibacteraceae > Colicola. The sequence goes on along the minus strand of ONMU01000046.1, from coordinate 4,989 downwards.
TTCTTGTTGGATTTTATAAAGATGATGCGGCAGAAACGCGCACAGGAAGTGCCTGAGACTTCGCAAGCCGGCGCACGATGGATGGTGGAAGACGATCTGCGTCTTCGTGAATTGTTTCAGGAAGGCACTCCTATTGCCCAACTCGCCAAAGAGTTCAACCGAACGTATGGTTCTATCAAAGCCCGCCTCAAGAAATTAGGCTTGATTGAATAGGAAGATCAGTTTTATAACAAATCACAAATATTTAATACTATGTTACCTCTCTTTTTTACCCTCATCACTTTGCCGTACGCTCCGAATGCGTTGGAGCCGGTAATCAGTCAGGAAACCATTGAGTATCACTATGGTAAGCATCTGCAGACATATGTGGACAACCTCAACAAACTCGTTGCCGGAACGGAGTTCGAGTCTATGCCGTTGGAGCAGATTGTAGCCAAATCGCAAGGCGGGATCTTCAACAATGCCGGACAGATTTTGAACCACAACCTGTATTTCTTGCAGTTTAAACCGTACGACCAACGACAAACGACCAACGACCAACTGCCAATCTTTGAAGCCATCAACCGCGATTTTGGTTCGTTTGAAGCCTTCAAAGCCGAGTTCGAGCAGAAAGGTACTACGCTCTTTGGTTCAGGCTGGGTTTGGCTCTCTGCGGACAAAGACGGCAAGCTCGTCATTACGCAGGAGACCAACGCCAATAACCCTGTTACAAAGGGTCTCAAGCCGCTGCTGACGATGGATGTCTGGGAGCACGCTTATTACATCGACTACCGCAATCGTCGTGCCGCGCATCTTCAGTCTCTCTGGCAAATCATCAACTGGGACGAGATTAATCGCCGTTATACCGAATAAAAGATCATGCGAGTAGTAGTACAACGTTGTGTCCGTGCGGAAGTGCGGATTGATGGCAATTCGGTCGGTAAGATCGGGCAAGGTTTCATGCTTCTGGTGGGTATTACCGAAACCGACACCACAGCCGAAGCGGATCTTCTGGCTAAGAAAATAGCCCAACTGCGTGTCTTTGAGGATGAGGCAGGCAAGATGAACCTTGCTATCCGCGATGTGGGAGGAGCTATTCTTAGCATCTCGCAGTTCACGCTATATGCCGATTGCAGCAAAGGTAATCGCCCCTCTTTCGTTCGTGCCGCACGTCCCGAACAGGCGTCTCCGCTATACGATTATTTCAACGAGACGCTCCGCACGACATACGGGCTCACCGTCGAAACAGGGCGTTTCGGAGCGGACATGAAGGTCGATTTCATCAATGATGGTCCTGTAACCATCCTTCTCGACACAGACGACGCAAGAATTCGCAGATAATATCGCCTATATGGTCGTTTCACGTTTGTGTCACTTATCCCGCGTAATTGCTGCGATCGAGCGAACGATAGGAGATAGCTTCGAGCAGATGTTTTTTCTGGATGTTCTCTGAGCCTTCCAAGTCAGCTATCGTGCGCGCAACCTTTAATATACGATCGTACGCACGTGCGGAAAAGCCCAACTTGGTCATCGTGAACTCCAAAAGTTTGTCCGAATCTGCATCCAAAGCGCAGTACTGACGAACCATCTTCGAGTTCATCATCGCGTTGCAATGGATGAGTTTGGAGTTTTTAAATCGCTCGGTCTGAATAGCTCTGGCACGCAGCACACGCTCACGGATAGCCGCCGATGTCTCACCGGGTTGTGTGTCGCGTAACTGCTCATAAGGAACGGCTTCAATCTCACACTGGATATCAATACGATCCAACAACGGTCCGCTGATCTTCGACATATAACGATGCACCTGTGCAGGAGTACAAGTACACGGATGAGCAGGGTTGTTTTCCCCGTAATGTCCGCACGGACAGGGGTTCATCGCTGCCACCAGCATGAATGATGCCGGGTAATCGACTGTCTCTTTGGTTCGCGCTACAGTTATATGCCGATCCTCCAAAGGCTGACGCATCACTTCGAGCGCAGAACGCTTGTACTCGGGAAGCTCGTCAAGGAATAAAACACCGTTATGAGCCAAGGAGATTTCTCCGGGATGTGGGTTCTGCCCGCCACCCACGAGCGCCGTGTCGGTTATCGTGTGGTGAGGCGAACGGAACGGACGTTGTACGATGAGGGAGCTGCTGACACCTTTCTTCTTGTTCGTCAGACCCACGATGGAATGAATCTTCGTCGTCTCCAATGCCTCTTCGAGCGTCAGCGGAGGAAGGATCGTCGGGATACGCTTGGCAATCATTGATTTACCGGCTCCCGGAGGACCGATCATGATCATGTTATGTCCACCTGCAGCTGCTATCTCCACAGCCCTGCGTACCTTGAATTGTCCGCGTACATCAGAGAAATCCACGTCTGTCGGGAATGCCAACTCGTCAAACAGAGCTTGCGTATTGACTTTAGTCGGCAGCCACGGTTCGTCCGGTTTCAACTCATCTTTCGGTTCGCCGTTCAGGAAATGAATCACCTCTTTCAGATCCTTCAGACCATACACCTCCAAACCATCAACCACAGCCGCTTCTTCAGCATTCGCTTCCGGCAGGATCAGCCCTTTGAATCCTTCTTTACGTGCGCATAAAGCAATCGGCAACGCACCGCGAATAGGTTGCAACGAACCATCGAGAGACAACTCACCGACCATCATATAGTGCTCCAACTCCTTGGATTTCATCTTCTCTCCTCCTGCCAACATGCCGATAGCTAAAGGCAGGTCATAGAGCGATCCTTCTTTCTTGATATCCGCAGGAGCCATGTTGATGGTGTACGAACGATGGAGAGCTTCTAACCCATTGACTGTCAGCGCAGCCATGATTCGTTCGTGCGACTCTTTGACAGACACATCCGGCAAACCCACCATGATATATTCGAAACCGGGTTTCGAGTGCACCTCAATCGTCACTTTCACGGCATCAATCCCCACAGGAGCTGCACTATAAATCTTAATTAACATAGATTCGTTTCATTTAAATTTAGTGCAAAGGTACAATAAAATTTTGGAATATGCAAGAGAATTTTGAAATATTACGGGTTATGCCTGCATATTTTTATTTTTTAAGACTTCAATCGCTTGCAAGCAGCATCGTAAAGCCCCACATTTAGGGTATTGCATACATCACCAACCTCAACGGACGCGAATCATCATCTGCTTTTTTGAATTGCAGAAGCACCGGATCGTCCTGCTTCGGCATTCGAACGCCTATCATCTCGGCTAACGAAGACAGTTTGGACGCTACTTTTCGTTTTCTTTGGATGGAACGGGTTGATGTTTGATGCTTATTGTTAATGTCCGGTTGGAAGGGTTCGATGATGTGCTGTTGCTCCGCCAAAACGATATGCTCTGCAGAAGCCACAATGAGTGCCTCTTGGGAGTTTCGGCTGCAATTCTCCGCAAAACGTAACCGCTCGGATCTATTCATACCTGTAGCCACATCCGTCCTTTTCCCGGGAGCCTCTTTTCCTATCACCTTCTTCCATAAAGCGCACTCAATTTCCTCTGAGATATAATACGGTTTCTCAGCCGGCACATAGATGAACTTCAGTTTTTTGCCTTTGATACGAACAGATCGTGTCAACGGCAGTTCTTCCGGCTCCACCTGCATCATCGGATCATTAGGCAATGTGAACGCCACCCGCAAACCGACATCTCCTACCGCCGTTTCCGGTAAATACCAACGACGTACGGAAATATGGCTGTTGGCAATGCAGTCGTCGTAACTGCCTCCTCGCGCAATCCGGTAACTACCGGTATCGGCGCCACATGGATTAGGCGCCGTGCTCAACTGATACGGACCATATAAGTCCTGACACCATTCCGAAACGTTACCCGTCATATCATACAATCCTAACTCATTCGGGTGCTTACGTCCTACCGGATGTTTCCATGCACCCGAACAAGAATATGTCCACCCCACACTATCAGCCTCATTGCCACCTGCAAAACGATAAGACATACTCTTGTCTCCACCACGAGCAGCATATTCCCATTCTGCTTCTGTCGGCAATCGGAACGGCAAACCGGTAATACTATCCAAGCGACGCACAAACTCTTGACAATCATACCACGACACATAGGAAACAGGCACGGTAGGATAACCTTTCGGGTTAATCACCTCCATCTCCGGCATCACAGCACGCCATAAGAGTACCGGAACTTCCGCTGCAGCAATATAATAAGGGGAAAGAAAAACCAGATGAGCAGGTTTGTCGGTGTAGATATCTCGGTCATACTGATCTGGAGTAGCTCCCATGACAAACGAACCGCCTTCAATCCGCTGCATAGTAAACTCAATTCCATTTACCGAGATGGCAAACCTCTGCAACGAATCAGGCACGAAAGGCTTACGTTTCCGTGCCGCAATCGGCAGCACGGAAACCATCATTGCTATCAATATAATCCATTTACGAATCACTCCTCTAATGTAACAAATACCATGCCAAGAAAAGACTTTCGATACCATACACATGATTTTTGTTACAAAAGATTTCGCATAAAAAAGAATAATTTGCAGTCAAAACAGCATAAATAGTAAAAATGCAGTCAAAAAACTGTGGGTTCCAGAAGGAGAGGATTAAGGTAGACACACAAACAAAGAACCCCGGTATCTTTCGATATCGAGGTTCTGAAAGTGGCGGCTACCTACTCTCCCACCTACTCTCCCACAACGCAGTGCAGTACCATCGGCGATGCTGAGCTTAACGACCCTGTTCGGAATGGGAAGGGGTGGGACCTCAGCGCTATAACCACCTAAATTTAATCGTGAGCGATTAAATATTTGAGATTTTATATTTGATATTTGACATTTGTCATTTATCCTCCCAAATACCAACCGCTAAGGGGTTGACAGATCAACGAATGTAGAAGCGCGTTCACGCGCTACGAGCAATTAAGCTCGAGTTTTAGAAACTTTTTTTAGAAAAAGATTCGGGCAATTAGTACTGCTCGGCTTTATGTCACCATTGTACACCTGCAGCCTATCAACGTTGTCGTCTACAACGACCCTCAAT
>ONMU01000040.1:543-16985 GCA_900319035.1 uncultured Bacteroidales bacterium | reverse complement strand
TACCTCCGTATTGGGTCCGTATTTAGTCCGTATTTAGTCCATATTGATTCCGTGATTAGTCCATAATTTACACCATGCATAATATAATAAAATTCAAAAAAATAGCCCGAACGCTTGCATATATGCAAAAAAAGTTGTACCTTTGCAGCCGATTTCTCTGAATAGAGGTATTCAGGGTCCCCGAAAATTTCAATTTTTGGGGAAAGCGTAGCATAACACGCAGCACTTATCAAGCGCAGAGCGCGCAGTCGTGCAAGTGTTAATGCAAGCTGCGGTGTTAGCACATCGGTAGTGCATCGGCTTCCCAAGCCGAGGAGGCGGGTTCGATTCCCGTACACCGCTCTGTCACGTCGACAACAAGTGTGAAGAGAAAGCAAATCGGTCTATCGCTGGGGAGAGAAAGAAAGGGGTACGCTCCTTGATCTCATCCGCAGAGGAAAGTCCGGGCAGCACAGAGCACCACAGCGGTTAACGGCCGTCAGGCAGTAATGTTTGGTCCCTGCTACAGAGACGAGTAATGTGAAACGAGCACACTGTGGGCTGCAATTCCAAGTAAACCGACGTTTGAGCGCTGCTCGCGTGAGTCGGAGGGTAGGAAGCGAGAGAGAGACACAGCAATGTGATGTACGAAGGACAGATGTACGATGTACGAAGGATTTTGTACTCTCCGAGATTAATGATAGACGCCCGAAAGGGTACAGAACCCGGCTTATAGATTTGCTCCCTCTCCTCACTAACGTGCTAAAAGCACCATTTTTACCATTTAACGTGCGAAGCACCACAAAAATAGCCATGAAGAAAATCTCCGAAATAAATAATTTTGTGCGCTACGACATGTGGCGGCGCACCGCATCGGAATACAATGGTTTCTTTCAGCGTCTTGGCTACGCCGTTATGCGCACCATCGCGCTGGTCATCCGGGGTTTCACGAGCAAAAACCTCAACGACACTGCCAAATCCCTCACCTACTCTCTTATTTTCGCGGTCATCCCCATCTTAGCGATGGTGGTAGCTGTTGCGAAAGGTTTCGGTGTGCTGGACATCATCGAGCAGCAGTTAAACCACTCTTTCTTAGGCGAGACGAACATGGTGCCAACGATCATGGCGATGGTGCAACGGTATTTGGACACTACGCAAGGCGGACTCTTCATCGGTATCGGCTTGGTCGTTCTCCTTTGGGCGGTTTACTCGTTCTTTCAATCGGTAGAGCGCGCTTTCAACCGCATCTGGAATGTCAAACGCTCTCGTTCTATTCTTCATCAGGTTACGACGTATATCGCGATAGTGGTCTTGATCCCTATGCTCCTTGTTTGCAGCGCAGGTATCACGATCTTCATTCATTCGACCGTGGAGAATGTGCTTCCGTTGGATAAGCTCTACGAGTCCTTTCACTCGGTCGGCGTACAGATCTTTCAGTTTGTCGTTTGCTGGATTCTGTATATCTGGATGTACATGGCTATCCCCAACACCAAAGTACGATTCATGAGCGCGCTGATACCCGGCATCCTAATGGGTACGCTTTTTCAGTTGCTGCAGATGTTATCAGTCTATCTGATTGCTATGTTGGGACGAACGAGCATCGTCTATGGTGCTTTTGCAACCATTCCTATTCTCATGGTCTTGCTGCAATACACGAGCCTGCTTATTCTCATCGGAGCAGAGATGAGTTACGCGATCCAAAACAACGAAGAGTTTGAGTACGAGCATGACCTGAGTCAGATGTCCAGAAGGTACAAAGACTTCATCACACTCTACCTGCTTTCAATCATCATTAAGCGCTTTGAAGCGGACGAAGCACCTCTCACAGCTCACCAGCTTGCCATTCGCGATCATTTACCAATCCGGTTAGTTAATCAGCTGCTAAGCCGTTTGGTGGAGACAGGAGTGCTTCGCGAGGTCTTTGTTGAGGATGAAGAAGACCGCACGTATCAGCCTGCTTTGGACACCCATAAGATCAGTGTAGGAATGGTCATTGAGCGAATAGAAAGTCAGGGAACGGAGCTCTTCTTGCAACAACCATCTCAGGAAATGGAGACTTTCTGGGAGAGATATTTGGAGATGCTCCAGAACCATCGTGAACTCAACAAAGTACCCGTAAACTCCCTCAAACCCACTAACCCACTAACCCGTTAACCCGTTAACCCATTAAAAAACAACATATGAAAAACAGAATTTCTCTTATTGCAGCGGTGTTGCTCATAGGACAGATCTCCTTTGCGACACCTAAGATCACACAAGTTGAACCCTTGTGCTGGTGGACGGACATGAAGACTCCGTTGACGCTTATGTTTCACGGCGAAGACCTGCAGGACGCACAAGTGAGCGTTCAGCAGTTAATGAAAGGCAAAGTGATGCGCGGAGCGTGTCAGGGACTTGTGCCCACCGCCCAACACAATGCCGAGAGCCCGAACTACCTGTTCGTGGACATGCAAGTCAACCAACCCGGTACGTACCGTATCACCCTCCGGAAGGGCAAAAAGAAAGTGACGCACGACTACGTCATCAACGAACGTAAAGCAGGTAGCCGTGAGCGCAAGAGTTTCGACGCTTCGGATGTAGTGTACCTGATTATGTCCGACCGTTTTGTAGATGGTGACGAGAGCAATAACAGCACTCCGAACACCAAAGAGAAAGCCGACAAGAACAACGTGAACGGACGTTGGGGCGGTGACATCCAAGGTATCATCAACTCCTTTGACCATATTGCCAAATTAGGTTGTACCGCTATCTGGCCGACTCCGATGTTGGGTGATGACGAGGCAGCTTGGAGTTATCACGGCTATGCTTGCTCGGACTACTATCATATTGATCCGCGTTACGGTAGCAACGAACTCTACAAACAGATGGTACAACAGGCACACGAGAAAGGTCTGAAGATCCTCATGGACATGGTACCAAACCACTGCGGTTCGGCACACTGGTGGATAGCTGACCTGCCTTACCGGAATTGGATCAACCAGTTCCCTCAGTTCACCAATACCAATAACTGCTTCACCGCCAACTATGACATCAATGCCTCGGAGTACGACCGTCAGCTCTCTAACCGCGGTTGGTTTGATTCTCCGATGCCGGACATGAACTTAGAGAACCCTGATTTGCTCAAATACTTCCAGCAATGGGCTATATGGTGGATCGAATATGCGGACTTGGATGGTTTGCGTGTGGACACTTATCCGTATGTAGAGAAGATACCGGGCAGCCTGTGGCTCAAAGCGATCCGTGAGGAGTACCCGAACATCAATATCGTTGGTGAGTGCTGGACCCGTCCCGCTCCCGCAGTAGCTTATTGGCAGAGCGGTGCTAAGAACTTCGATGGCTTTGACAGCCACCTCCCGACCGTCATGGACTTCCCCGTAGAGGAAGCTATCCGTCAGGCATTGGAGAACGACGGTCACGGATGGGGTAACGGTCTGACACGCGTGTATGACGCAATGACCATGGATTATATGTACGCCGATGTGAACAAACTGTTCACCTTCCTTGGCAACCACGATATGGGTCGTATTACGGATGTAGTGAAGGACAAAGACCCGCGTCGCGTGAAATTGGCATACGTGCTCTTGGCTACCATGCGCGGTATTCCGCAGGTTCTCTACGGAGACGAATATGCAATGACTTCCAAGAGCGAAGATCCGAATAATCACTCCTATCTGCGTGCTCCTCTGCCGCAAGGCAATGCAGTAACTGCAGATATGCAGGATATGTTTGATTTTCAATCTGCCCTCTTCCAGTGGCGTAAGAACGAACCTGTGCTCCATTGGGGTAAGACCATGCATTTCCTTTCTCGGGACAACACCTATGCTTTCTTCCGTTACAATGACAAAGAGGCTGTTTTCGTCTTCGCGAACGCAGCCGAGGAGCCGCGTATGGTACCGGTTAAGAATTATGCAGAGATCTTAGGCCAGTATAATCCGGTAGGCATCAATCCGCTTACCGGCGAGACGATAGACCTGTCTCAGGAGCAGAAAGTAGATGCCCTGAGCACACTGGTTGTTAAGCTCCAGAACAAACCCGTTCAGAAGAAAAAGATCCGCCGATGAACGAGTTCATGAACCAAGGAATAAACAAAAAGTGCCCTCGTTGCGGGGCACCTTTTGTTTGTCACCACGAGAATCCGGCTATCTGTCAATGCGCAGGTATTCACCTTACAGAAAATGCGCGCGCTTACCTGCGCACGCATTACAGAGATTGTTTGTGTAGAAAGTGTTTGGAGGAGGTAAATAATTTTTCGTAATAACGTTATTACGTAATTACGTCATTACAAAATCAGTACAACCTCTCCGCGAAATGGAGCGTAGAATCGGGGGCGTTATTCAGAATATGAATAACGTCCTCAAGCATTTCTTCAGGGTGTACTACCCCACGCTCCCAGAAATTATTTGCGCCTGACGGAAGACGTTGTTTGCGCCAATTATAGACGCGTCCGTCTTTATACGCCTTAAACCAAGTATGCTTCTCATCCATCTCAGCCAATTCCGACAGGCTGTTTCCTCCTGCTCCGACCCACACATCGGCATCGTGGAAATAATGCAGGGTCTCTTCAATTGTCAACGGGATAGATGTCTCGCGTTCGTCATCATAGAACGGATATTCCGCGCCTGCATCCTTGAAGAGATAAGCCAAGTAGTTCTTACCGGAAGGAACATACCAAGTGCCACGAAAATTATTACCACTCATAATTTTCGTGGATTTGAGATTTGAGATCTGAGATTTGAGATTTATATACTGTGTTTCCACCTTTTGAAAGATAGAGTCCGCCTCGTGCAGTTTGCCGGTAAGGGCTCCGAGCACGCGGATCCATTCAGCTCGCGCTAAAGGAGAGTGTTCCTGCCATTCGTTGATATAAATAGTGAACACGCCCAATTTCTCCAAACGCGTTGCCTCTAAGTTATCATACTGACCGTAGTTCACTGCCAACAACGCATCCAGACCTGCCTGCAACGTACGCTCCGCAGAAGGCTTCATAGAGTCCCCAAGATCTATCTCATCGCCCTTAACAGGCGTGTAGATCAACTCCGGATTGCAAACAGCCACCAGACAGTCCATCGCATCCAAGGCATACAGAAATCCCACCTGCACGGTACTCATCGTCCCTAAGCGTCGCAACTGTTCACGGACACATAGACGCTGGTAAGGCTGAAACACCTCTACCACTACTCCGGTATCCGTCTGAGTAATCTGAAAGCCCTCGGCATACTTATTTCCGGCAGGCACACTACCCTGCTCTGCAGGCTGTTTTCCACAGCCCGCAAAGCAAAGCAGCATGAGAGTACAAAGTCCGGTGTACGAGATGGTTCTCATTAGAGTTCAGAGCCAAGGATATTGAATGCCTTCTCACCACGGAGAATGACTACTTTACCATCACGGATCACCTTCACAGCCTTCACAGCAGCGTTGGTATTCTCAATAGCCTCTGCCGGAGCTGCTGCGCCGAAGTTATCAATGCAGAAGTAAGCCGGAGTCGTCATGCCATAGTCATTATACTTAGAACTGCTCAAAGCAAACGATATCTCATCTACTTCACCAAGGCTGCTAAGATTTACATACGTCCATTCGGAAATATAGGAAGTACCCTGAGCCAAATAAAACTCTACTTGGTTATTCACTTCCGCACCATTCAAATAACCATGGACGGTCAGCTTAAACCAATCGCTCTCACCAAACGGAGCTCCTTGATCACTCGACATGCCATCACCATTCAGAATAGCATCAACAACCCAAGCGGTATTACAAACGTACATACCCGGAACGACTGCCTGATTCAGGAGTTGAACATGGTCTTGAGCTGTATACGAATAGGTCCAAACAACAAAGTTATTGCCTTCAAATGCGCCACCTTTAGCAGATTTGTCGCTGTCAGCATAATAATCATAAGTGTTACCTTTCTTATTAGAAACGATGTTTCCAAAATAGTACACACCGCTCTCTCCATAATCTGCTACTTCCTGCTTGAAGCCAAAACTACCGCTTTGGATTACTCCTGATGCATTCAAATGGAGCACGCTTTCCTCTGCCAATTCGATGTTTTCAAAATCTGCGACTTGCAGATCTGCATACATAGCGGCACTCATCATAGCCGCTGTTGCTAAAAAGAAAATCTTTTTCATAATGTTTTTGTTTTTAATTGTTAATAAATCATTTATAAGTGTGTTATACGCACTATTCTACATGTAAATCAATCGCACCGGACACTTCGGTGCTCAGTTCGCCTGTTTGCGGCAGGACTTCATCTACTGCATTATACACACGGATGAAATCCACGGAAGGCAGGTTCACCGCTTGTCCTGCTACATCTACAGCCCAAGAGAGATCAAAAGAGGTGCCCTCTTTATCGGTATTGGGCTTATTATCCACATAGCCGAAATCCAAGATCCGCTGCACGTTCTGACCACTTATGACCTTGGTCTGCGGCGGAAGAAGCGCACCGGTAACGGTATATTCATTCTCCTTAATCCACTGCGGATAATACGGATGTTTATGGAAGGGATTTTGCAGGGTGTCGCTCTCACGGGTATAGGTTCGCGAGACAAAATGCTGCGTCCCTGGATCATCATAGAGAGATCCCTTCAGTTCAAACCACGTGTCGTCCGGCTGACCATTACCGTTCTCGTCTCGGCTGACCAACACAATACCGGGTTCGGAGCTGCCATACTCGGTACTTCCGGACATATAGAAAGCATTGCCAAGAATCTGTATATCCAAACCTTCTCTATTCTCCACCGGATGATCGAAACCAAACGTAATATATCCACCCCATCCTCCTAATGATACCATTCCACCGGCATTATTGGCAATCGACTGCTCACATTTGCGGCACATAGAAGCGGCATCATCGCCCTCTTCGTATTTCGGTAACTCATTGACAAACTGCCCCATAGCAGGCAGGTATTCATAGACCTTAGCGATATAAGGCGAATGACGTGTCGTGTCCCCGCCCGAAGGATCCGGATAGAGATCATAGGCTCCCACCACACGGCAGAGATGTCCCGGTATATCGCCCGTCTTGGCTATCCAATGTTCACGTCCGTCATAATCATAGCAATGCAGCACACCGGATGAGACATAGTTCTTGGCGTCCGTGATATAGAGCGCATCGGAGCAAGCCAAGATCCCGTAAGGATGCTCATAGGAGGAGAGATTCATCGGAGAAGAGACAGGGGTATAATCGATCGTCGAGATCCTATGAACCGCCTTGTTCTCACCGTCCAGCACATAGGCTGTATTGCCGTAAATGGATATATTCGAGCAGGAAACGGCAATACGCTTCAGGACTCGGTTATGATCCAAGACCACTACCTGCGGTGCTCTGCTGGAATAATTACCTTGACAGCAAACCCATAGATGTTTTTGCTCGTCAGCACGCACCCTTGTGGGATTCAAGCCCACCGGTATCTGTTCTATCTCCGTAAAGCTATTCAGGTCAATGACAGACAGCGTGGAGTCGTAGCGGTTCGTGAGATACCCACCGGAATTAGCCACATAAAGTCGGTCGTCTATGACACAGAGTTCATCGGGTTGATGTCCCACTTTCACCTCACGCGTGATTTGCAGCGTAGCGGTATCTACCTCATATACAGAACCTAACATATCCGGGTCAGCTATACTTCCCACATAGGCACTCACATACATCTTACTACCATGAAATGCCATATACCGACAATTCGGGATGTCCACCTGAGCTATATGTCGTGCCTTCGGATCCATCACCTCTACCTTATGCGAACAGTTGATGACCGCATACAGTTTGCCTCCATACTGCTGAATATCATTACCCACATCGCCTAACTCCTTCATCTGCTTTGGGTTCTGCGCTCCATACCAATTGGCGTAATACTCACCCGAATGCAGATTGATATAATCCAAACGCGCTTTGTTAAACCCCATATTTCCCTCACAAAGGATATACAATCCGCCCTCACGCACCTCGTCCGTGACGTGCGTGCCTATAGTCGGATAGATCACATCGTCATGACGACAGGAGAATAAGGAGTAAGGAATAAGGACTATGGACAAGAATGCTCTGAATAGTCGAAGCATTCCGGTCTTTATTCCTTCAGCGAAGCGGTCTTTATTCTTTATTCCTAATATCTTATAGATAGAGTGCATCGTATATTCTGTTTAGGCATCGGATAGTTCTGGATCACTTCATAATCCTGTCCGAGCAAGTTATTGATTTCCAAGTTTGCTTTCAGCCAGATTTGGTCGTTGCGGGACAGAGCCTGTCGTTGGTCGATGGATATCTTCCACTCTCCGTAGATGGAGAGGTCATGCGTGTACCAAGGCTGTACATAGTTATAGACAGTGTTCTCCTGTTGGCTATACCGCATGCCGACATAGATGAACGAATAGTTCAGACCATAATGATCTCCGCGTTTACTCGACCATTCTAACCCGAGCACTGCACTACCGCTATGCCAAGGGATATAAGGTATCTGGTCGCGGTAATAGGTGTCAGCAGGATTCGTGACATCAATCGCGGTCTGATAGGTATAACCGAGTCTCGAACGGAGCACAAATCGCAAAGGAAGATAGAGCGAGACATCCGCTTTCGCATCGACACCATTGATCTTCACGGTTCCGAGGTTAAGCATCGTCCAACGGAACTGCTGTCCTTTCGGATAGGCGATGATCTTGTCCGTCACGCGGTTGTAGTAATAAGAGAGACTTGCTGCTATTTCATAGCCGCAAGCATTGGACATTTGAGATTTAACATTGGATATTTTATACGCTAACTCAACCGAATGTTGGCGAGCTAACTCCGGACGGAGGTTCGCATTGCCCAAATCCGTATAATAGAGGTCATTGAAAGTCGGATACCGATAACTCTGCTTGTAGAACGCATTGAGACTCAGGTCTATCTTCGGATACGGACGGAAAGAGAAGAAGACACCCGGGGTGAATCGACATTTGTCATTGGAGATCTGAGATTTGTCATTTTGAACCGCAGTCATGAGCACCGACGCCTGAAGACGCAAATACTCCTTGAAATTAAACGCCGTAGCAGCACTCAGCCAATGACTATGACGGTAGAAATGCTCGGATCCGGTGTCCAACAACCTATTCTCTCGAGAAAGCGTATTGTATTGATAATCATACGCTACCGACACGTCCCACCACCGGAACAACTGTATCTTGTTGGCAAAAGACAGATAAACTTCCTGCTGCGTATAGGTATTGTCGGAAGGCAGGAGTTTGATGTCATAGTTCTTGTAATGCGTATAGTCGTTGGCATATTTAGCCAAGAGCCTTGTACTCCATCGGTTAAACCATTCGTCCTTCCATTCCGCCTGAACAAAGATATTTCTATCCCATAAGCGCTCTCCGTTTCGCCACACATTATTGACAATCGCTCCCGGCACACCGCGTTCCGACCAATAGTTATATGCATGAACGCGCCAGAAACCCGTTGTGCGGTAATAATGATGCAAGCCTAACTCCGTTCTGACAGCATTCACATCGCCGTTCTGCCGCACAGCTGTCGTGTCATACGCTGTCTCGCCGTTAGGGAGCACACGTTTGTAACGGAAAGGATACTTGCCGTTCGAATAGACATATTCAGCATCCAACGTGAGCGAGAGAGCGTCTGTGAGTTTGACATCTACGCCCACATTGGGGTTCGCCAACGCAAACGAGCCAAAACGCATCTGGGCACGCACATGTACGCGCTCCTTCTCTTTGAAATACGGTTTACGGGTTGTCAGATAGACGTTTCCTGCGGCTCCAAACTCTCGGGCAGACTGAAAGATATCGGATTTCTGACCATTGAAGAGCTGTATCTGCTCCATGTTATCGAGCGAGAAACGTCCTAAGTCCACTTGTCCGTTCTGCGCGTTACCTAATTGCACACCATTATAATACACAGCCGTATGCTGGCTACCCATAGAGCGGACATTGATTGTCTTGATGCCTCCTACTCCGCCGTAGTCCTTGAGCTGCACGCCGGAGAAATAACGCAGCGCATCCGCTACACTCAAGGCATTGAGGCGTTGTAACTCCTCGCCTTTAAGGGTCTGCGGCACAATGATATCTTTGTTCAAAGCACGAGCAGTGACTTCCACTTCCTCTATCTGAAAGTGGTTATACAACGAGTCAACCTCTGTCTCGTCCAAAGCGAAAACAGAGTGCGCACAGAGTGCTAAACAAAGTATGAAAAATATCTTTTTTACCATTGGTTCGTCCTGTTACAGGAGGACTGCTCAATTAGCGCAAATGGTAAGCGATCTGACTTATGCCGCAAGGCAATCACAGTAGCCTGTCTGTCCGGGATTCTCACCCGAGTTCTCTTACTTCTTTGCAGGATCCGTTGTTAAATCTATTCCTAATTTCTTAAATGTTCTCCAATCTACCTCTTTGAGCATCACCGTGGAGTGCGCCTGACAACCCTTCAGTAAGGGTAGCGTCTCCAAGGCTTTACGGCAGTTCTCGTCTTGCAACGAGAGCACCGAAAGCGCTACCAACACCTCGTCCGTATGCAGTCTCGGGTTTTGACCGTGAAGATAATTGATCTTCGTCTTTTGGATAGGTTCGATGATCTGCTGGGGAATCAGTCGCAGCGAATGATCAATACCCGCCAATTCCTTCATGGCATTGAGCAGCAGCGCAGCCGAAGAACCCAATAATTGTCCGGCTTCCGCAGTGATGATCCGCCCGTCCGGCAACTCGATAGCTGCTGCGTGCGAGAACGTACCATCGTGCAAAGCACCCGTCAGCGCTCTGCGTTCACGAGCTGCAACCGTTGTACGGCGATAAGCGGTATTGATACCCACTTGCTGTTGGAGCAACGCTAATTTCTTGATTTCCGCATCGTTGCATTTACCGTTAGCCAAATGACACAAGGCTTGGAAATAACGGCGGATGATCTCCTGCTTGCTTGCCTCACGAACAGCATCGTCATCGCTGATACAGAAGCCCACCATGTTCACTCCCATATCGGTCGGCGACTTATAGGGACTCTTACCATAAATAGAGGTAAAGAGCGCTTCCAATACCGGGTAGATCTCCACGTCACGGTTATAGTTCACAGCCGTCTTGCCGTACGCCTCCAGATGGAAGGGGTCGATCATATTCACATCCTGCAGATCCGCCGTAGCGGCTTCATAGGCTACGTTGAGCGGATGCTTGAGCGGCAGGTTCCATACAGGGAAAGTCTCGAACTTCGCATATCCGGCTTCGTGTCCGCGAACCTGCTCGTTGTACAACTGCGAGAGACACACCGCCATCTTGCCGCTTCCGGGTCCCGGGGCAGTGACAACCACCAGAGGCTGCGTCGTCTCAATATACTCATTGCGACCAAAACCTTCTTCGCTTGCAATCAGATCCACATTATGGGGATAGCCATCAATGATATAATGATAATAGACGCGGATACCTTTGCGCTCCAAACGCTGCCGGTACGAATCAGCAGAACGCTGACCTGCATAATGCGTAATAACGACCGAAGAGACCACAAACCCACGGCTCATAAACTCTTCGCGCAAACGGAGCACATCCTCATCATAGGTAATACCCAAATCCTGACGCACCTTATTGCGCTCAATATCATCGGCAGAAATGACGATAATAATCTCCAATGAATCGCGCAACTGGGTCAACATACGCAATTTGCTGTCGGGCATAAAACCCGGCAACACACGACTTGCATGCATATCGTCGAACAACTTGCCGCCTAACTCAAGGTACAATTTGTTGCCAAACTGCGCTATTCGCTCACGAATATGCTCCGATTGAATCGTGATATATTTGTCGTTATCAAATGCTGTTACCATAATCGGGTGCAAAATTACTACTTTTTTTGCAATTATGCAAGATTTTTTGATTATTTTTGCAAAAAATATCGTTTGGGCTTGTTTGGAAAGAAGATTTTTTGTAATTTTGCAGCAAATTTAGGAATATGGACATCCAGACAGCAGCTACAGAGATAATAAACAAGGTACACGCTTACATGCGCGAGCACCCCGAGAGCGAGTTACACCGACAGGGCAAAATGTTCGGTGTGCTCATGGTAGAGAGTTCAGATATCAGAACTCAGCATTCAGACGATTATCTCGCTGCTTTCTCTGCCAAACTGGACGGAAGCTATCACCATGAGGGGTTTGTGCCGCCGGTTTATGAGATGACTACTCCACCCGTGGGTACGAGCAAAGAGGAATCCAAACGACTGCAACGTCTGCTGTTTGCGCAATATAACTTCATCAACGGCAAGGGAGAAAACAAGAACCTGTTGGATATCTTTGCCTATGAGAAACCTATTCTCTCTCCGGAAGAATGGTTTGATACTGGTGAAAGGTCTAAGGTGAAAGGAGAAAGGATTCCACCTTCGGGTGCCGGTGAGTGTTGTGCGCCCAAACTGCTGCAATACTCCCTCACCCACGGACTCAAACCCATTGCGTTAGCAGAATTCTGGGTCGGTGCTCCTTCCCGAACGGAGCTTCGAAAAGAAGGTTGTTTCTATGCCCCTTGTTCCGGCAAATGTGTGCCTATCTTGCGGCATATGCTACAAGGACTCGATGTAGAGGTGAAAGGTGAAAGGTTAAAGGAAGAAGGCGAAAAGTCAAAGGTGAAAGGGGAAAGGATACAGGTGATTTATGAAGACGACTATCTAATGGTGGTTAATAAACCGGCAGGACTGCTTTCCGTTCCGGGCAAAAGCGATGAGCCTTCGGTAGAGACGTACCTAAAAGCCAAAGCGGTACATAGGCTTGATCAAGATACCAGCGGACTGTTGGTGCTTGCTAAAACGCCGGAGGTGTACAAGACGCTGCAGGCCTATTTCCAACGACGAGACATCCTCAAGCGGTACGAAGCAGTAGTGAAGCCTTCAGATATCAGCCATCAGATGTCAGATGAAGGGATGATCTCCCTACCGCTTCTACCGGATCCGTATGACCGACCAAGGCAGATGGTGAACATAGAGCATGGTAAAGTAACGATCACCCGTTATGTCGTTCAGGAGCAACGGGAGGACGGCACTTGTCTTGTGGATTTCTATCCTCTTACGGGCAGAACGCATCAGTTGCGTGTTCACGCGGCGCATCCGGATGGTTTGAATGCGCCTATTGTAGGCGACCAGCTCTATGGGTCTCCGGCAGAGCGGTTGATGCTTCATGCGGCTGAGATCACCTTCCTGCATCCTATCACGCAAGAAGAGATGCATTTCTGCATCCCTTCTCAGTTCTAAGGGTCGATGATTAACCCTTCTTCTCGGTATTCTGCGATTCTTCATCGTCTTCGTCATGGTGGTAGTAATAGTACGAGCGGTACGCTTTATCGTCCTTGACGAACTTGCCGTATAACTTACCGTACAACTTACCATAACGTTTGGCATTGCTGTTTCGGCTACCATAACCGTAACCGTAGCCGCCATAACCACCATAACCGAGGTGACCGTAACCGTAGCCGCCGTAACCACCATAACCGTAACCGTAACCGGATCCGTAGGAGTGACGACCTTCGGTCGGAATGTCGGAGAGGACGATCTGCACTTTCTCCATATTCTCCACCACTTCACGCATCTGCTCAAGAGTCTGTTTGCAGAAGGATTTATTGGTTTGCATGCATCGGATCACGAACAGACACATGTCGCTGTGCTCAATGACCGCATAGGCATCCGGTACCAGACCGATAGGCGATGTATCGATGACAATATAATCGTATTTCTCGCGCAGTTCTTTAAGCGTATTTGCCAGTTTATCCGAGTGAACCAACTCTCCCGGGTTAGGCGGGATCGTACCGGCACGTACGAAATCGAAGCCGAACGGTGTGTCTGTCTCCATCGCTGCACTCAGATCGCAGTCTCCGATGAGGAAGTTAGACGCTCCATCGCCACTCTCCAAACCAAGTTTCGTGTGGATATTCGGTTTACGGAGGTCAAGGTCGATCAGCAAAGTCTTCTTACCGGTCATCGCATACAGCGAAGCCAAGTTGGTAGAAAGGAAGGTCTTACCATCACCGGACTCGGTGGAGGTCACACAGATGACCATTTTCTCCTTGCGCTTGAGTACAAACTCGATACGCGTACGAATAGCACGTAGCATCTCAGCGTAACTGGATCGAGGCGAAGCACGAACTAACGTCGGGTTTTGGTTACGAGCGTGACGCAAGGTACCGATTAGGCGGAAGAGTTTGAGTTTGACTACATCCTTCGGCGAACGGATCTTGTTGTTGAGCAACTCGCTCAGGACAATGAGTACCAGCGGAATGAGGAAACCGACAATCAGATAGGTCGAAGTCGTCTTCGATTTCGCTTTGGCATTCATGATAGCCTGCACACGGGCTTTATCCATGATCGAGTTATCCGGCGTATTGGATGCTTTCTGGATCTCGGCTTCGGCACGTTTCTGCAAGAAGAAAGTGTAGTAGTTATCATCGATGCGGTAGTTACGCTCGATAGCTACCATCTGCAACTCTTTCTCCGGCAGTTTCTTGATAGAAGCTTCTACCTCTTCGTAACGACGTTTGAGGTCGGCTTTCTCAATCTCGAGGGACGCACGCATAGAGGTCACTACCTCTTCGATCGCCGTCTTGACATTCTCAATATCCTTGGTATATTTAGCGTAGTACACGTTTTTCTCCGTTACCTCGCCTCGCTGAATACGCAGGTCATTGAGTTGCTGCACTAAACCGATTAAGACCGGCTCATTCACGCCCATGGTCGTCGGAGCAATGACAGCTCCGCTCTCGATATTGGTATTGATATATTTGATGAGGTAGTCGAAATAGGTCTCTTTCAGACGCAACTCCATAGACTGCTGGTCATAACCGGCAATCATTCCCATCAGCTGACCGGCATAGGAGTTCACATCCACGAACTTGTTCTCCTGACGGAAATCGGTCATGGCACCTTCGCTGACCTGCAAGGAGGATTGCAAGGTCACCAACTGCTCGTTGATGAACTTGATCGAGTTCTCGGCTACTTCGTTTTTCTGCTCGAGGTTTTGCAGCAGGTATATGTGCGCCAACTTATCGAGGTACTCGCAGTCACGTTGCGGCGTCTCGCTCACAAGGGAGATAGCCAATACGGTAGATCCCTCGGTCACGAACGACAGTTGCAAACGGCTCATGAACTCATCTACCAAGGACTCGTGCGTACGGAAGCGGAAGTAGATCTTACCGCTGCTCACCATCAGCTCAGTCGGCCAGATAGTAATGTCAAACAACGGACACGAGATCGGTTCGCCGTAACGCGCTTCGATATCCATCGGTACATCCTCGTTGGTACAAGTGATATGCATTGTACCGTCCTTGAGGAAATTGACCTGATAGAGATTGTCATAAGCACGCGGATCCAAACGGGTAGACTCCACCAAGATAGGCGTCTGACGATAGAGCTGACGGGTCTTGAATCGTCCTTGGGTGATGTACTCTACGTTCAAGAACGGCAGCGAGTCCACTACGCGGCTGGTCAGGTCATAGGACTGAAGCATGATCATCTGGTTGTTGACGTTCTTGTAACCTGCGTCCACACCAAAACCTTGCATCAATGCCAAACTGGAACCACCATAACCGTTGTTCTCCTTAATGACGATCGTACCTTGCGACAGATAAGAAGGCAGCCACCTTCTGTTCTTCAGCATCGCGAGACCCATTGCAATCGCAACACCTATCACGAACAGATACCAGTAGTGCAGGAAGGTAAATAACCACTCTACCGGATTGAAGTTCATCGAACTGTCCTCTTCGTCTCTGTCTTGCAGGGGATCTTGCTGATAGTACTGCTGATTTCCTCCCGGCTGATAGTACGCGTTACCATACGCATTTCCATAGGCGTTGCCGCCTTGGTAGTACGCATTGTTGCCTCCGGACTGATAATAGGCATTGTTGCCGCCCGGGTTGTAATATTGATTATTGTCACTCATAGGCTTTTAAATATCAAATGTCCAATGTCAAATCTCAAATCTAAAATCATTACTTATACACATATGCCACATAGTTGAGTACCGTCGTCAAGAGCGCTACACTACTGGTAATAAGACCGGTAAAGGCTGCGTAGTTCGGTACTTTATAGAAACTACCCTTCTCTCGTGCGACATAGATCACGTCGTTGGGATAGACATAGTAATACTTCGAATCGATGATGGTATTGGTACGCATATCGAACTCCAGTACTTCGGGTTCTTGACCTCCGTCACGCGGACGAACGATCCGAATATGACGACGGTCACCGCTGTTCATCACATCGCCCGTCATTGCCAACGCTTGGAAGATATTCATCTTCTCCTTATAGACATAGAACTGTCCGGCATGAGCGTCTCCGACTACGGAGAAGTACTTGTTATACAACGCCAATTTGACATCCGCATCGGGGATGATCTCTCTAAACGCCGCTTTGACGGTGTCCTGCGCTTCGGCTTCCGTCAGACCTTGGATCTTCAAAGGACGCAAGAACGGCAGGTCGATTGTTCCGTCCGAATAGACGCGGTACGAGTTCGCGTATTGACCGGAGG
>ONMU01000040.1:0-535 GCA_900319035.1 uncultured Bacteroidales bacterium | reverse complement strand
CCGGATTCGGTATGGTTGATAAGGCACGCTGTCATAAACCGGCAGTTTATTGCTCTTGGTCGGTTCTTGCAGATAGCCTATTACCCGATGACTGTAACAGCTACTCATCATTACGGCTACAAAGCCCAATAGTATGATCGTAATCTTTCTCATATTATTTGTCCTTTCCGTAATGTTTGTTCACATGATTAATACCCGTCTGCACGATGGTATAGATGAATACACCGAAGGAGATGGTAGCTGCTGTCACACCAATAACTGTCGTCACATGGTTGATACCAAAGCTGTAGCCCGGGATCTGACGGATATAGATGATGTCGTTCGGCTCAATGTAGTAATACTCGGAGTTGACGAGATCTTCCGAACGGGCATCAAAGGTTTTGATGGTCGTCACGCCGTTGATCTCTCGTACCAGTTTGATCTCCTTACGGCTGTTGAACTCGCCTAAGTCTCCTGCCAAAGCCAAGGCCTCAAAGATGGTCATCTTCTCTTTAGTGATAGGATAGCGACCGCTCTGGGCTCCAACGATAGAGAA
>ONMU01000097.1 GCA_900319035.1 uncultured Bacteroidales bacterium | reverse complement strand
GCCTTAGGTATCATCGGCGAACCGTATTTGGATACCGATTTTAGCGATGTGTTCTACCTCACAGACACAGGTCGCTGCTGGGATGGTTACAAAGTGAGTGTGCGGGATAAGATACCCGGTTACCAAGAACAGTGGACTGCACAAGGATTGACTTGGCATACGACGCAGGACTTGATCCAGGCGATCGAGAACAACCGCTTGCCAAACCATGTGATGATCACCACACACCCTCAGCGGTGGACGAACAGCAAGGCGGCATGGTATAAAGAATGGTTGCTACAAACCATCAAAAATATAGTGAAGCGAATAATAGTAAAACAACAATAATGGATAAAAAACTGAATTTTGCATTGATAGGAGCAGCCGGTTATATTGCTCCGAGACACATTAAAGCTATCGCTGATACAGGTAACAACCTGTTGGTGGCTTATGATAAGTTTGACAGTGTGGGACGTTTGGACAGTTCGTTCCCAGATTGCTCTTTCTTCACCGAGAACGAGCAGTTCGACCGTTTCTGCTCCAAACAGATGCGTACGGATAATCCGCTGAGTTGGGTCTCTATCTGTACGCCGAACTACACCCACGATGCGTTCATCCGTTATGGTCTGCGACTCGGATGCGATGTGATCTGTGAGAAGCCGTTGGTGCTCAATCCCTATAACATTGATAACCTCGTGGAATTGGAGGCGGAGACCGGACACAAGGCATACACTATCCTGCAACTCCGTTTGCACGATAAGATCCGTGCGCTGAGGGAGAAAGTAGCGAATGGTCCGAAGGATAAGATCTATGACGTTGATCTGACCTATATCACCTCTCGCGGCAAATGGTACTACAGCTCGTGGAAAGGCGATGTACATAAGTCCGGAGGTATAGCTACGAACATCGGCGTACATTTCTACGACATGCTCCAATGGATCTTCGGTCCTGTGAAGCAAAACATCGTCCATGTGATGAGTTTTGACCGTGTGGCTGGTTTCTTGGAGCTCGAGCGTGCGCGCGTGCGCTATTTCCTTAGTATAAATGCAGACTGTCTGCCTGCCAATGCCGTACAAGGAGAGAAACGAACCTATCGTACCTTGAGCATCGATGGTGAGGAGTTTGAGTTCAGCGCAGCGAGACGGTAGCTCAGATCCGTCATGCCGAGCCGATAGGTTTGGTTGGTGACTACCATCCGCTGGCTAAGTTGCCTCTCAGCCCACACCCCTTCGGCTGGGATGAGAAACGATAATCAAATTGGAAATTTGACATTTGACATTTGAAATTTGAAAATTTGATGAATAAATTAAAAAACATATTATTTCTGGCTTTAGTGGGCTTTGCCTTGGCGTCCTGCGTGACAGCGCGTAAAGTGAACTATATGCAGAAACCTGACAAGTACATCCCTTCCTATGCGGACACCTTGAGTTTTGAGGATTATGTGCTGCGAATAGGGGATCGTCTGTATGTATATGTCTATTCTTTGAATGAAGATGTAATGAAGATGTACAATGCCGGCGGAACAAGTTCCTCGCAAATGCGTCAGCAAATGAGCCAAGGCGGCGGCGCCTATGGCAGTTATGACCTCTACACCTACCTAATTGATGAGGAAGGAAATATTGACTTTCCGACAATAGGAAAGCAGTATGTGCGCGGCAAGACGACGCGTGAGGTGAAGGTACAACTGGAGAAAGAGTTGAGTTCGTTGTTGCAGGAAATTCCGGGTTATAGTGTTGTTTCCGTGGAAGTGAATATCGTGAACCGCTCCTTCTCCGTCATCGGCGCGCAGAGTGGTCGCTATCCGATTAACAAAGAGAAGTTGACGATCTTCGAGGCTCTCGCGATGGTTGGCGACCTCGGTGAGTTCAACAGCCGCAAGGAGATCAAACTCGTGCGCGAGAAAGAAGGCGTGACGACCATCAAGACCTTCGATGCCCGCTCGAAAGATATTATCAACTCGGAGTTCTACTACATCGAGCCGAATGATATCATCTACATCCGTCAAATTCCGGGATATAGCTTTGGTATCAACTCTGCGGCTACGGTAGTAGGTGTGACAGCCGCAACTATCTCGTTTGGCGTATTCATCTATTCGATCGTGCAGACGGGTATCAATCATGTGAACAAATATTACGGAAATGGAGGTAAGAAATGAAAACGATGAGATTTATCCTTTTCGGCCTCGTAGCCGTAATGTTGTCGAGTTGCTACAGCCATCGTCAGATAGGCTATCTTCAAGAACCGACCAAATCCAACAAACTGCCGGTATACGACTCTGTGCCCTACGAGCCGTACCGTATCCGCGTCAATGACGAGATCATCTATCGTCTGAT